>CALCIB010000271.1 GCA_937907525.1 uncultured Planctomycetales bacterium
AGGAATACCTGCTCAAGCCGATGAACTGCCCGCACCACATCCAGATCTTCGCCGCCCAGCCGCGGAGCTATCGCGACCTCCCGTTGCGGCTGGCCGAGTTCGGCACGGTGTACCGCTACGAGCAGTCGGGCGAGCTCTCCGGCATGACCCGCGTCCGCGGCTTCACCCAGGACGACGCCCACCTGTTTTGCACCCACGAGCAGGTCCGCGGCGAGTTCCGCTCGACCATGGAATTGACCCAGTTCGTCCTGAACTCGCTGGGGCTGAACGACTACAAGCTCCGCCTCTCCAAGCACGACCCCGACGACCCCAAGTACCAGGGTGCCGCCGGCGACGTCTGGCGCCGCGCCGAGGCGGACATCCGCGCCGTGCTCGACGAGATGAAGCTTCCCTACGAGGAGGCGGCCGGCGAGGCGGCCTTCTACGGCCCCAAGGCCGACTTCATCGTCCGCGACTGCATCGGCCGCCAGTGGCAGTTGGGGACGGTGCAACTCGACTACGTCCTGCCCGAGCGGTTCGGCCTGGAGTACGTCGGCGCCGACAACCACCCGCATACGCCGGTGATGATCCATCGCGCGCCGTTCGGCAGCATGGAGCGGTTCATGGGGATCCTGATCGAGCACTTCGCCGGGGCGTTCCCGCTCTGGCTGGCGCCGGAGCAGGTCCGCGTCCTGCCGATCTCCGACAAGACCGCCGCCTACGCCGAGACCGTCCTGAACCGCCTGACCGACGCCGGGATCCGGGCGACGCTGGACCACCGCCCGGAGAAGGTCGGCGCCAAGATCCGCGACGCCCAGTTGCAAAAGGTGCCGGTGATGTTCGTCGTCGGCCCCAAGGAGGCCGAGGCCGGGGCCGTCGCCTACCGCGACCGCCACGAGGGCGACCTCGGCGTCATGGGGCTCGACGACGCGATCGCCCGCGTCCGGAGGGAGGACGCCGAGCGCGTCTTCCACCAGGCCGCCCCGCTCGCGCCGGCGGCGGTCGGCGACGACTCCGGGGAAAAGCATGAGTATTGATCCGACCGACGTCCCGATCGGCGAGCGCGAGGTCCGCGACGCGGTCGAACGCCTCAAGCCCTGGGCCCACGTCACGCCGGTGATGACCTCGCGGACGCTCGACGCCCGCGCGGGTTGTTCGGTCTTCCTCAAGTGCGAGAACCTTCAGCGCGTCGGCGCGTTCAAGTTCCGCGGGGCGATGAACGCGCTTTTGCAACTGGACGAGAAGGCGCGCGGCAAGGGGGTCGTGACCCACTCCTCCGGCAACCACGGCCAGGCGTTGGCGTTGGCGGGTTCGCTCCTGAAAGCGCCGGTGACGGTGGTGGTCCCGAACTCCGCGCCGGCGATCAAGCAAGCGGCGATGAAAGGCTACGGCGCGACGATCCGCCTCTGCGAGCCGACCCTGGCGGCGCGCGAGGCCGCCGTCGCCGAGGTGGTCGCCAGCGCCGGGTCGACCTTGATCCACCCGTTCGACGACTGGAACGTGATCGCCGGCCAGGCGACCGCGGCGTGGGAGTTGCTCGACCAGGCCGGCCCGCTCGACGCGGTGATCGTCCCGGTCGGCGGCGGCGGGTTAATCTCCGGGACGGCGATCGCCGTGAAGGCGCGGTCGCCGGAAACCCTGGTGATCGGCGTCGAGCCCGAGCGCGCCGACGACGCCCGGCGGTCGCTGATCTCCGGCGAGATCGAGCCCTCCGGCGACCCCCGGACCATCGCCGACGGCCTGCGCACCAGCCTGGGCAAGCGCCCGTTCGCCGTGATCTCGCGGCTCGTCGACCGGATCGAAACGGCAAGCGAATCGGGAATCATCGACGCCGCGCGGTTCCTCTGGGAACGGTTGAAGATCGTCGTGGAGCCCTCAAGCGCGGTGGTCGTCGCGCCGATTTTGGAACATCGGATCGGCCTGGAGGGCCGTCGCGCGGGCGCGATCCTCTCCGGCGGCAACGTCGACCTTTCCCCGTTCTTCGACGCCCTGGCGGCGAAGTGGCTGTAGAATCGAATCGGGACTTCTGGAAAGACGACCGCGGCCGCCGGAGGAACGCCATGACCGTCAGTTTTGAATTACCCCGGACGATCATGGACCAGGCGGCCGGGGCCGACCTGTCGGCCAAGGCCAAGGAAGCGCTCCTCGTCGAGTTGTACCGCGAGGGAAGGATCACCCGGCATCAACTGGGATCGGCGCTCGACCTGGACGACTACGAGGCCGACGGCCTGCTGAAGCGATACGGGGTCGACTCCGATGTGACGATCGCGGAATTCGTGGAGCAACGGGCCCTCTCCCGACGAAGGAGCGCTCATGTCTGACGTACTTATCGACGCGCTGACGGACTCCTACGTCGGGGAGGCCCGCGCGGCGGCCTCGTTTCGGGCGCGGTTGAGGGCCGAAGCGATGGCGGACCAGGTCGCGGCGGCCGAGGCCGACGCGGTCGCGACCTTGAGACACGTCGTCCGCTCCATGAACGACGTCCTCGCGGCCCTCCGGCGGGGCGAGTCCGCCTGGCGTTCCGCCGTGTACGCGGGGGACGCCGCGTATGCCGTCGCCGATGACGCGATCCGCGTCACGGGATATCGGCGTTGGGCCGAATCGGCCCGGCTGATCGCGGCGGAAGCCGAGTCGTTCGAGGCGTCGGGACGACCCGTCCCCGGCGTCGAGGAGTTGCGGCATGGCATCGACATGACGACCCCCCTCGACCGGCCCGACGTCCGGCTCATCGACCTTCCCCGCGTCGGCCTGGAGACCGACCCGGCGACGCTCCGGGTCCGTCCGCTGGCGGAATGGCTCGCCGAACACCCGGAATCCGCCGAGCGCGTCCGCGACGACGAGGACGCGCGGCCACTGTCCGAATACCTCTCGTCGCGCGGCTCATGGGCTACCGCGGGGGCGGCAGGTTGGAGAGGGCGTTGAGGATTTTGTCCCGGATTCGGGAGAAGGCGTCCTCGTACAGCAGGCGTTCGGCCTCGTCGCTTCGGCCGTCGGTCAGGGCCAGGCGGCTGACGGTGAAGGACGAGGCGCCGTGCGTATCCAGGCCGCTCCGGGCGTTGGGGACGGTCCTCCAGAGTTCGCCGCCGGGGCCCGTCAGGGTCAGCGCGGCGTCGATCCGCGTGAGTCGGTTTTGGGTTTGGAGGTAGGTCCCCTCGAACGACTCGCGGATCGCCAGGGAGAGGCGATACGGCGGGTTCGTCCAAAGCTCGCTCCAGCGCGCCCGCGGCGGCAGGTATCCCCTGGAGCGGAGGGCCGCGACGAGGGGGCCGTGGAGGGCCTCGTCGTAGCGCGCGCTCGCGTCGCGGACGTGGACGCCCGACTCGACGGTCAGGGCCGCGCCGCGGCGGGCGGCCAATCGCTTGGCGATCGCCTTGAAGCGGTCGACGGCCGCCTCCCGCGCGGGGGAAGGGAGTTGGACGGCCAGGTCGACGGCTTTCTCGCAGGCGTCGAACGCGGCGGACGGGTCGGAGTCACCCTGGGCGCGTGTCGCCAGGTCCTCCAGCCAGCGGGCCAGCGTCGCGTCGAAGCGGGTTCGGACGTCGCCGCGGAGCGGGGCGAGGTCGCGATCGGTGGTGACGCGGGCGACCAGGTCGAGCCAGCCGCCAAGCGCCCGCGAGTCCGGACTATCGGCGGCGAGGCGCTGAAGCGCGGCCCGGGCGTCGCGGCGGGCCAAGTCGCGGCGACGATCCCGGATCGCGGCGGGGGCCTCGGGGAGGTCGTCGTCGGCGATCGCCATCGCCAGGGCGGTGTCCAGGTCCAGGAGGGCCGGCTCGACGCGGCCGGCGGTCTCGTGGGCGCGGGAGGACGCGATCAAGCGTTGGATCGCGCCTCTCCGGATCGAGTGTTCGGCCTGAAGCAACGCCTGGACGGCGGCGGCGGTCACGAGGCCGACCACGCAAAGCGACGCGCCCCACCAGGCCCAGGCCCGCCACCGGGGTCGGTCGAACCGCTGGCGTTTCCAATCCCCCTCGACGCGGGGGAGGAAGGGGACTTCGACGAGGGTGTCGCAGAACGAGCAGCGCGCCTGGCGCCCTGGGCCGGGCGTCGGGGCCTTGACTTCGTGTCCGCAGTTCGGACAGGCGAATTCGCCGTCCATGTCGTGGGGGGCTCGCCAGGGCGTGGGGAGGGTGGTGTCTTCCTCCCCATCATACGCTTCCCCGAGGCGTCTGGGAACGAGCGAGCTTAGGCGAGGGGCTGATTCGTGCAGTGGTTCATGATCCAGGTGTCGACGTCCGCGAGCATGTCGGCGCCGAGGCGGTGGTTGCACGGATACGCCTGGAAGGCGACCTGAAGGCCGCCGGCTCGGAGGGTGGCGACGTCGCGATGGGCGTGGTCCAGGGGGACTCGCGAGTTCCAGGCGCCATGCACCGCCAGGACCGGGAAGCCGCGAAGGGCGTCGAAGCGGGCGAGGGCCTGGAAGTCGTCGGGGAGCCAGCCGTTGACCGCCACGACCCCGGCGAACCGCTCGGGGAAGCTCAGCCCCAGCCGGTAGGCGGCGGCCGCCCCCTCGCCGTGGCCCACCAGGAAGATCCGCTCGGAGTGGACGTGCAGGAGGGCGCGGGTTTCCCGGATCGCCGCGAAGATCCCGTCCTCGAGACGGGTCATCGGCTCCGATTCCGGCTCCAGCAGGGCGCGTCGGAAGCGCTCGGCCGGGTCCATCGGCCGAGGCGCGCGGAACGCGCCGCGGCCCGGGGCGTCGAATTCCGAGCCCCAGGAGAAGCCGATCGAGCGGTCGCGTTTGTGGACCGGATGCGGCGCGCGAAGTCCCAGGCCGATGTAATTGCGACGGCTCACCGTCGGCATCGCGCGGACGAGTTGGTCCTCGTCGCCTCCCTTGCCGTGGAGCAGGACCAGGAGCGGGTATGCGTAGTTGGGCTCATACTGGCGCGGCAGGTAGTGACAGTCGACCAGCGCCGCCGATTGCGAGCTCGCCAAGAAACCCCGCGCGTCGATCCGATCCTGGGCCATCGTAAAATCCTCGGTGAGCAAGACTTCGGGCAATGGGCGGCGGCGTCGCCCTCGACGGGGACCGGATGGCGGATCGGGTCGTCGCCCCTGCTCGCCAGGAACGCTCGGACCAAGCAAGCATAGCCCCGATCTTACCGCTCTTCAATAAACCGCCTAGGTATTTTCCATTTTGGCTCAAGTTTCCCGAAGTGCGATCCGAGTCTCGACGGAATCGCGGAAATTCGGCGGGGTTGTGGCGAACGACGGCGATCCGTGGCCGCGGCGGATCGCGCAAGGTTCGCGGTTTGGGCGGACTGGTTAGAAGATGTCCTTGAAGAAGTTGGCCACTTTCTTGGGGAAGACCGACAGCGAATTATTGCCGCCGACCTTCGGCGGGGGGTGGCGGAACAGCTTCTTTTGAGGCGTCACCTGACCGGCGCGGGTGGCCGCGGCGGTCTGGGCGAGTTTGGCGGCCTTCTGATAGCGGGCGAGGGTGGGTCGATTGGCGTTGAGCAGGGTCTCGGGGTCGGGGGTGTTGGGGACGAAGGTGGAACCGTCGCTTCCCAGCAGCCGCAGCGAGACCGGCGCGGACGTCGCCGTGTTGTTGTTTTTGAAGGTCTCGTTGATGCCGTTCTCGGGGTCGGCGACGGCCACGATCTTGGCCTGGCCGATGCCGTCGAGGATGATGCCGGAGGGGAGCCGGCTGGGAAGGGTGACGGTCTGGGTGATCGGCTGGGAATAGCCCGGCGCCAGGCCCGGCACGATGGCGTCGCCCAGGAAGATGGTGCGGCCGGTGTTGCCGCTGGGGCCCGTCAGCAGGAACCGGACGCGGAACGGGCCGGGGTCGACCGTCCCCATGTTCTGCACGGCGGTGTTGACGTCGAAGTCGCCGCCCCAGACCAGGTCGCCCTTCGACGGCGAGACCGTGGCGACGGCCAGGTCCGGAAGGTCCTCGTGGGCGGGCGCCGCGGTCGCGTCGGCCGACAGGCTGATCCCGACGGTCGCCTGATCGATCCCGATCCCGCTGACGGCGTAGTGGGGGCCGACGGGGTTGGTCAGGAAGTCGGCGTCGGGGAGGATCGTCAGCGTGAATTGGTCGGCGCCGGTGGCGAGGAGCACCGGCGGAATCGCCGGCAGGGCGAACGACTTCTCGACGTTGACCGTCTGCCACGGCAGGATGGCCGGCACGGCGATGCTGCCGATGGTCACGTCCCAGCCGGTCCCCTGGTTGATCCCCGCGGGGGTGAGCACCACCTGCGCCCGGGTCGCCGGGGCCGCGCCGTAGGACTTGTTGGTGATCTGCGTCGTCACCGCCAGCGACTTGCCCCAGGTGGTCGCCGCCGGGTACGTCCCCACCGAGGTCGCCAGGAGCTGGGCCGGTTGCGCCGGCACGATCGAGACGACCGTCTGATCGTAGCCCGAACCGACTCCGGCGTTGTTCCGCTCGTTGGTCTCTGGGACCTGGTTATGGGGGTCGACCTTCAGCGACAGGTGCAGAAGCCCGTTGCCCGCCGCCATCCCCGGCACGGGGTTCGCCGGCAGGCGGACGGTGGCGGTGAACGGGATCGACTGGCCGGCGGCCAGGCCGTCGGGGATCGTCACGTCGCCCAGCGCCACGGACAGGCGATTGACCATGGGCCGGCCGCCGGCGAGGATCGCCACGTTGAACGGGCCCGCCGCGTCCCCCTCCCCCTGGTTGGTGACCTGGCCGGTGACCGTCACCGTGGAGCCCCAGTCGGCGCTCGGGACCGTCACCAGCGAGGAGCCGACGAGATCGGGAAGGGCGTGTCCGGCGGCCGAGAGGACCTCGCGCTTCTCCAGGGAGTCGAATCGCAGGATGATCGGCCCGCGCCCCCAGGCGCGGCGACGTCCCTCGGATCGTCGCTTGTCGGACATGCTCGTCCTCCTCCATGAGAACGCCGCGCGACCGTCCCCGAACGCCACGGTGACCGGGGGGGGCGGGCCGGCTCTCTCGCTCGCTTTCGAACGGAACCCTTCCTGGGCGTGGGCAGGGTAGCCGCCGCGTCGACCCCGGTCAAGACGGTTCGGCCGACGATCCGTTCGGTTTCCGGCCCTGCTCGCGTAGCGCCGCCCTGAGCCGCTCCAGCTCCTCGCGATCGGCCAGGGCGCGGCGCTCGGCCTCCGCGGCGCGGCGGTCGGCCTCGCCGGCGCGGCGGTCGGCCTCCAGAGCCCGTTCGCGATCCTCGCGGGCGCGGCGCTCCAGGATTTCGTTGCGGCGTTCGGCGTCCTTGCGGCGGCGACGCTCGACCTTGGCCAACCGGCGCATGGCGCGACGGTCCTTCATGACGTCCTGGACGTGCTGGAACGCTTCGCCGTCGGGACGACGCAACACCAGGGCGTTGTCGAACGGCGGCGTCTCGAACGTCACTTCCAACAGCGGGCTGGTCCAGCCGTCGGTCTCGGCGATCGGCTCCAACCCGGCGGCGCCGCGACGCCAGCCGTCGAACCGGCCGGCCGCCTCCTCGGGGAAGTAATAGTAGTATTCCTCGACTCCGCGGGCGTCGTAGAGCCGCCGCTTCCGATCCATCTCCTTCTCGCCGTTGCTGGGCGAGTGGATCTCGAAGACGACCTGCGGCGCGTGGCCCTCCAGCCATTCCTTGTAGGAGTGCCTGGGCGCCTTGGGTCGTCCGAACGCGACGAAGACGTCGGGCGCCACGCAGCGCCTGGCGTCGTCTTCGTCGAAGTACCAGAGCAGGTCGCAGGCGACCAGGACGTTGGGGCGGTCGCGATACAGGTCGTCGAGGCCCTCGGCGATGGTGACCATCCACTTGTACTGGGTCTGGTTGTCCGCCATGGGTCGGCCGTCGCTGTCGGGAAAGTTCGGGTCGTGGGCGTCCCAGAACGGCGGATCCAAAAGGTCGAGCGTCTGTCGCGGGGGATCGTGTTTGGCGGTGCTCACGATCGGGGCCTCCGAGCTTCGCCGCGCTTTGGTTCATGCGTACAGACGATTCTTAGCACAAGCGATCCCGCGCCGCCAGGGGATTCCGACGATCGCGAGCGTCGGGCGCGGGGAGGGGCCTCGACGGCCGGGCGTGGTTGTGATACCAGTGGTGAGGGGCGTGCCGGCGCCGGAGGCCCGGACGGGTCGGGAGTCAGGAGCCGAGCTTGGCGGAGCAGTTCGTCGGACAACTCGGGTATTTCGGGATCGCCCTGGTCCTGGTGCTGGGGGGCTTCGGCCTGCCGATCCCCGAGGAGGCGCCGGTCCTCCTGGCGGCGATCCTCAGCCGCAACGGCCAACTCCACGGGCCGACCGCGTTCGCGGCGTGCCTGGGAGGGGTCTTGCTGGGGGACTTCCTCGTCTACGCCGTCGGTTATCGTTACGGCGAGCGGGTCCTCAGCCTCCGGCTGACGCGGCGGCTCCTGACCAAGCCGCGCGAGACCCAGATCAAGGGGTACTTCCACCGCCACGGCTTCAAGATCCTGGTCCTCGGCCGGTTCGCCGTCGGCTTCCGCACCGCGGCCTATCTGACCGCCGGCATCCTCAAGCTGCCCCCCTTGAAGCTGCTGCTGACCGACCTGGTCGCGGCGCTTTTGAGCACCAGCCTGGTCTTCACGCTGGGCTACCTGTTCGCGCACCAGGTGGAGAAGGGGCTGCACGAGGCGCAGCAGTGGGTGGCGGTGGCGATCGCCGCGGGGGTCGGCGGCTGGCTGCTGTACCGCTATTACAAGGCGCGGCGGCGGGCGGGGCTGCCGGTGGGGCCGCCGGTCCTGGCCGCCGAGGAGGTCCGCCCCCCCTCGGACGACCTCCACGCCCGGCCGGAACCTCCCCCGGCGGCCGTCGCCGAGCCTCGCGCCGCGGAGGGGGGCGATTCCCAGCCCCCCCCCGCGGCGCGCGAGGTCCGTTTCGACGCCTCCCGGGAGGGGGGCGCCTCGCCCGCGGCCCGCGCCTGAAATCGTCCGGATTTCCCGCGACGTTTCGTGTTGACCGTCCCGGGGGTTCCTGATAGCTTCCCGGTCGTCTCCAACCGACGGCTTGATACGGCGTCGGCGGGACCGCGCTCGGCCGTCGCGAGGCGGTCGGGCGCGCGGAACGCCGACGCGCCCCCCCGACCCGCCTCGATCCGACCGCGGCGCGCGGGTCCGCCCGGAGACGTTCTCCGGCCGGCGAGTTACGGATCGACTCGCTCCGGGCCGTTCGTGATGCGACGGACGACCCCGATCAACCTTGGAAGATCGACTCGAATGAACAAGATTTCGTACGCTCTCGCAATGGGCGCCGGCCTCGCGCTGGCCCAGGCCGCCTCGGCCGCCCCGATCGTGCAGCAGCTCGACTCGCCGGAACTCTCGGCGTCGACCTTCAGCAGCCTGTTCAAGCCCATCGCCGACGCCCCGCCGATCACGGCGGACTACCGGTTCATGAACACGCCGGTCACCGGCGTGGTCCAGTCCCAGGTGTTCGAGGGGACCGGCGCGGCCGCGGGCTTGTACGCCTACGCCTACCAGTTCGGCGTCAACGACGTCTCCGACGGCAACGGCCAGTCGACCTCGGTCAACAGCGCCACCCTGACGTTCAACTCCACCCCCAGCCGGGCCGACCTCCTGGGCGCCGGCGGACCCGGCAGCGCCGTGTACGTCGTCAAGGACGGCCAGGTCGGCTCGCTGAGCCTGCCGGCCGCCGCGCCCGGGAGCGTGGTCCAGGCCCCCTCCTCGATCGCCTGGCTCCCGGGCCAGAAGACCGGCGCCCTGGCCTTTCAGTACCTGGACGCCGCCAAGGAGACCGACCCGCTGGGCGCCGGCGCCACCAGCGGCGCGATCGTCGTGCTGACCACGGAGAAGTGGAACCGCCAGCCGGTGAGCCTCCAGAACGCCAACCCCCAGATCACCTACCCCTCGGCCTACTCGTCCGAGGGCGGCCCGATCCAGGAGGTTCCGGTCCCCGAGCCGGCCGCCGTCCTGGGCTGGGCCGGCGCCCTGGCCGCCGTCGCGATCGCCAAGGCCCGTCGCGGCCGCCGCGCCGCCTGACGCGAGCCTCCGCGGAATCCGACCAAGCCAAGAGCCCCCGGCGACGTCCCCCCAGGACTCGCCGGGGGCTTCGTCGTTTCGAATTCGACCGGCCGACGGATAGAATCAGGATGACCGTCACGGGTTCCAAGGGAGCGATCCTAACGGCCTTCCCCCCTCGCGGGCATAGGTATGGCCACAACTTTTCGACTCGGAATCTGGGAAGGATAGGCAAGCGTCCGATGTCCCCTCTCCCACCGGGAGAGGGTGGCCCGAAGGGCCGGGTGAGGGTCGTCGCATTTCGGGATACGCTCTGGGCTTGCGTCATGCCGACCCGACGCTCCCCGCGAAGCGCGACGACCCTCACCCGCCGCTGCGCGGCTGCCCTCTCCCGGTGGGAGAGGGGACGGAATAGGCGATCTGGGTCAATATAGAGCTTGCCTATGCTCTCCAAATTCCTAATCGAAAAGTTGTGGCCATACCTATGCCTCGCGGGGGAAGGTGGCCCGAAGGGCCGGATGAGGGGGAAGACACGCCGGACGGCCGTTGAAATCCCGAACCGGTCGGGCGGGCCTTGGGAAGCCCAACGGCTTCCTTTGCTCGTCGTCCCCCTCATCTGACCGCTGCGCGGTCTGTCTTCCCCCGCGAGGGGGGAGGATCGTTGCAGCCTCGGAAAATCCCCGGCGGTCGGGGACAAGGTCATGAACCTCCCGCCGATCGCCCGCGTCCGCCAGTCGTTCGACCAGCCCGAGGAGGCCGACGTCGCCGGGGCCGTCGCGCGCGCGGTGGCGACCAGCCGGCTGGCGAGCCGAGCCCCCGCGAGGGGACGGATCGCGATCACCGTCGGCAGCCGCGGCATCGCCGACATCCCCACGATCGCCCGCGCGACGGTCGACGCCGTCCGCGACCTGGGCTTCTCACCCTTCGTCGTCGCCGCGATGGGGAGCCACGGCGGCGGCGCGGCCGACGGCCAGCGCGCCCTCCTGGCGGAGCTCGGCGTCACCGAGCGAACCGTCGGCTGCCCGATCCGCTGCGAGATGGACACCGTGGTCCTGGGGACCGACGCCTTCGGCCAGCCGATCCACTTCGACAGGAACGCCCACGAGGCCGATGGAATCGTCCTGCTCAACCGGGTCAAGCCCCACACCTCGTTCCGGGGTCGCTACGAAAGCGGCCTCCTGAAGATGCTGGCGATCGGCCTGGGCAAACGCCAGGGCGCGGCGCAAGTTCACAAGCTGGGGCTGCCGGGACTGAAGCGCATGCTTCCGGAAGTCGGCGCGTTCCTGCTGCAACGAACCCCGGTCGCGCTGGGAATCGCGATCCTGGAGAACGCCTCCGACCGGGTCTCGAAGATCGTGGCGGTCGAGCCCGAGGAGATCCTCGACGTCGAGCCCGGCCTGCTGGAAGAGGCCCGCGCGCTGATGCCGGGACTGCCGTTCGATCAGATCGACGTGTTGATCGTCGGCGAATTGGGCAAGAACTACAGCGGCACCGGCATGGACCCGGCGGTCATCGGCCGGCTCAAGGTGGAGACCGCCGCCGACCACCCCCGCCCGGTCGTCACCCGGCTGGCGGTCCTGGACGTCTCCGAGGAGTCGCGCGGCAACGCCCTGGGGATCGGCTTCGCCGATCTGACCACCGAGCGGCTCGTCCGCGGCGTCGACCCGACCCCCGTCCGCGTCAACTGCTTCACCAGCAACTTCCTGGCGCGCGGTCGCGTCCCGATGGCCCTGTCGACCGACCGCGACGTCCTGACCGCCTGCCTGGAGACCTGCTGGCGGCTCGACCCCGCCGAGGCGCGCATGGCGATCATCCCCAACACGCTGGAACTGACCTCGCTCTGGGTCACGCGCCCGCTGGCCGCGGAAGTCGAGCGCCTCCCCGGCCTGACGTTCGAGACCGACTTCCAGCCGATCCCCCTCGACTCCGCCGGGACGCTCGACCAGGAGCGTCTTTTTCCCGGCAGCCTCCGCGCCCGGCGCCGCGATCGCCGAATTCCGTCGTGACAGGAGGAGCCGCCCCGAACCTCTCGCCTTCATCGGGCGTCTGGGCTTCTCAGCCGCCGCGGAGGTCGACCGTCCGCGGCGCTCCAACCGAAACGAGATCCACGCGATGGACGACATACACGAGTGCTCGGCATGCGGGTCGACCTCCCGCCCGCCTCACATCCCGGACCTCACCGGCCTTTCCGCGGCGACGGCCCGCGGCCTCCGCGCGATCCTCGCCAACGCGCGCGTCCACAACCCGGAGCCCCCGCCCTCCGCCGTGCGAATCGCCGATCGCTGGCTGGCGCGACTCCACGCCTTCGTCGAGCACCAGCCCGATCAAACCCGACCCGCCGACGACGGTCGCGCGACGCCCCCCAGCGGGCCTGGCGCGTGAACCGACCGCGGAGACGTTATAATTCCGAAAGCGTCGTCCCGAATCGCATTCGCCGGAGGAACCCATGAGCGCCGAGACAGCCACCCACGCCGAGCCGTCGAGCGTCGACGCCCCGCAAGTCCTCGACCTCACCGGCCTGCCCGCGCCGGTGGCGGAGGGACTGCGGACGATCGTCGCCAGCCTTCGCCAGCAACACCCCGCGCCGCCGAAGCCCGCCGGGGAAACCGCCGAACAGTGGATCGCGCGACTCAACGCCTTCGTCGCCTCGCAAGGCGTTCGGGTCGGCGGGATACGCGACGATCGAGAGTCCATCTACGAGGGGCGCGGTGAATGAGCATCCTCGTCGACACGAACATCCTCGTCCGGTTGATCGATCTGACGGCCCCGGCCCACCAGACGACCCAACTCGCGATCGCGAAGTTGCGATCCAGTTCGGAGGAGATATTCATCGTCCCTCAAAACCTCTACGAATATTGGGTCGTCGCGACACGTCCGGTCTCGGTGAACGGCCTGGGCAAGTCCGCCATCGACGCCGCGACGGAACTCAAGTCGTTTAAGACTTTGTTCACCCTCCTCGACGACTCCCCGGCGATCTATCCGGTCTGGGAGCGTCTGGTCGCGACGACGGGGGTCGTCGGCAAGAAGGCGCATGATGCTCGCCTGGTCGCGGCGATGACGGTCCACGGCGTCGACCGCGTCCTGACGTTCAACGTCCAGGACTTTCGCCCCTTCCCCGCCGCGCGGGCGCTGTCGCCCGCCGACGTGCTGGCCGTCTGAACGCGGCTTTCGATGGAACGGGCGGTCCCTCATTCGCCCGCGGGCTCGCGGGCCACGGCGGCGGCGAAGTCGCGACGGCCGCGGAGCGAGGCCAGATCGGGGTCGGTCGCGGCCAGGGAGGCCGGGAAGCCGGAGAGGACCGCGCGGCCGAGCAGGTCGACGGCGCGGGAAGCGTCGCCCAGGATCGCCAGGGCGCAGGCGGCGTTGTACAGGCGGTTGGGCGTCGGCCGGGCGACCAGCCGCTCGACGTCGTCCAGGGCCCCGCGGTCGCCCTGGCGCGCCCGCTCCAGGGCGCGCAACTCGACGGCCTCGTACAACTCGGGATCGGTCGCGATCGCCCGATCCAGATGATCGAGCGCCGCGGCGCGGTCGCCGTCGCGGACGACGCGGGCCATTCCGTAATGGGCGACGGCGTGTTCGGAATCCTCGGCCAGCGCGGCCCGGAAGTCGTCCGCGGCCCGGTCGGGGGCGGCGGTCAGTCGGACCATCCCCCGCGCCGCGCGGATGTCGGGCGACGGGGCGCGGGCCAGGAGGTCGTCGAAGAGTCGCTCGGCCTCGTCGGTCTTACCCTGGCGGACCAGGGCGTCGGCCAGGGCGGCGAGCAGGCGGGGCTCGCGACGCCCGAGATCGGCGGCGCCGCGGAGGTCGGCCTCGGCGCGGTCGGGGCGGCTCAGCTCTAGTTCGACCAGGCCGCGATCGGCGCGGGCCTCGGCGAAGCCGGGGTCCAGGGCGAGGGCCCGGGAGTAGGCGTCGCGGGCCTCGCGCGGTCGGCCGGCGCGGGCCAGGGCCAGCCCCCGGTTGAAATGCCCCCAGGCGAAATCCGGTCGGGCGACGACGCAGGCCGTGAAATCGGCGACGGCGTCGGCGTGGCGGCCCTGCTCGAAGTGGCAGTGCCCCAGCGCGAACCAGGGCCAGAACGCGGAGACGTCGGCCTCGACGGCCCGTCGCAGCGACTCCTCGGCCGTCGCCGTGTCGCCGTCGGCGAGTTGGACCATGCCCAGGGCGGTCCAGTCCTCGGACGTGGCCGGCGGCCGGGCGGCGGCGGCGTGACGATCCGCCGCCGCGCCGACCCCGTCCCCCAGGGCCGCGCGGTAGCGCGCCCGCCGCCGGTAGAGGACCGCCGGCGGGTCGTCGGCGAGCTTTTCCAGTCGGTCCAGCCGCGCGACCGCCTCTTCGAGCGCGTCGCGTCGGGTCGCGTCCGAGGCGCGCCTCGTCAGCACGACGCGGGCGTGGACCGACTGAAGGACCAGGTCGACGATCGAGCGTTTGACCTCCGCTCGCTCCCGTTCGGCGAGTCGTTCGATCCAGGGCCCGCCCAGGACGCCGCCGGCCTCGTCCGTTCCGGCGGCGTCGAGCGTGGCGGCGGCCTTGTCGAGTCCGATCCCGACGCGGCCGGGGTCGCCGAAGGTGTTTAGCAGGAACCGGCATTCCAGGGCCTCGGTGGCGAACGACCGCAGTTTCAGCCGGGCGTGCAACTCTTGCATGGCCCCGAAGATCCGCCAGGAGCCGAAGAGGATCGCCGCGGCCACGCAGATCCCCGCCACGGCGACCGTCGACGACGAGCAAATCGAGGGGTGCCGTCGAACCCACTTGGCGGCCCGCTCCCGGAGGCTGGGTTCCGGGCCGTGCTTCATCGGCAGGTCGTCGAGGAACCGCCGCAGGTCGTCCGCCAGGTCCCCGGCGGATCGGAACCGTTTGGCGGGGGCGGGATCCAGGCACTTGGCGACCAGCGCCGCGAGGCTCGGCGGGGCCTTGGTCCGAAGCGAAGGCGCGCCGGCCAGCCGTCGGGAGCGCATCCCGCGGATCTTCGCCAGGACGCCGCCGGCCGCGGCGTCGGGAGTCGGGAACGCCGGCTCGCCCGCGATCAACTCGAAGAGGATCAGACCCAGAGAGTAGAGGTCGGAGCGCGCGTCGACCGCCTCCGGCGGGGTCGCGCCGGCGGGGTCGAGGGCGTCGAGGTGTTCCGGCGCCATGTAGGGGAGGGTGCCGCCGAGCATCGCCCTCGCGGCCGGGCCGTCGGCCTCGTCGCCGTCGGCGGCGGCCTCCACGGCGAGGTTGAAGTCCAGGAGCATGGGCGTCCCCTCGGCCGTGATCAGGACGTTCGACGGCTTCAGGTCGCGATGCAGGAGCCCGCGCTGGTGGGCGTGTTCCAGGCCCTCGGCCAGTTGCGCGACGATCCAGGCCGCGGCCCGGTTACGGTCGGCGTCGCGGAGGAAGCGGCGCGAGGGGAGCCGGTCGACCTCGCCGTCGTCGGCCGCCTGGGACGCGCCGGAGAGCCAGGCCGGCGCGAACCGGCGCGACGGTCGATCCACGCCTCCCGGCGCGGCCGCGGATCGGGGGTCGCCCTCGGGGTGGTCGATCCGCAGGGCCGCGCCGTCGCGCGACGTCGAGGGCCGCCGCGACCGTCCGACCGATTCGGCGAGCGAGGCCGAGGCCGAAACCCGCCGCGACAGCAGGTCCAAAGCGTCGATCAGGCTGCGGCCGCGGCCGGCGCCGCCGTCGGCCGGCGTCGACTCCTGCAAGACCCGCTCCAGGTTCGCCCCGCCCAGGTAGGGCATGCAGAGGAATCGAAGGCCGCTGGCCGGATCGTCCCGGACGGAGTAGACCGGCACGATGTTGGCGTGTTGCAGCCGCGCCAGGGTCCGGGGCTCGTCCCCCTCGGCCGCGGAGACCTTAAGCGCGGTCAGGCGTCCGCCCAGGCTCGCCTCGCGGGCGAGGAAAACGCGGGCGAACGCGCCTCGGCCCAGCTCGGCGATCAGCGCGAACCCGCCCGCCTCCGCGCCGACGTCGGGAAGTTTCGGCGCGGCGGCCTTGCCGGATCGGTCGCCGGCCGTCGGGTCGGAGGAGCGATGGCTCCACATGCCGGTCGCGTCGCCGGGGTCGTTCAGGTCCATCGTCGCCTCGCCGGCGGCCGCCCGCGTCGCGGATCGCGGCGGACGGACGCGGAGGGAGGCTGGCGGGAACGATTCGAGCGACCGCGAGGACTCCAGATCCCAGTCGGCGAACGGGGCGTCGTCCGAACGATCCGCGGTCATTCTCGAACCTCCCGCCGCCCGCCTCGTCCGACCCTCCCCCGCTGGGAGCGTCCATCCAATTCCGTAGGCCCGCGCCGCGGAGTCGTCCAGTCGCGTGGTCCAAAGGCGACGTCCCGCCGGCGATCGTCGGCGCCGGGGCCGGTCGTGACCTACAGTTGAAGATGAACGTCCAGGAATCAGCGCCGGTCGTCCGCGACCGACGCCGGGAGGAGCGAACATGAGCGCGGAATCGGCCGAACTTCCCAGGCGCGACGATTCGGGGACCGACGAGTGGTCCCGCCCCGAGCCGTCGGACGTCGGGCCGCGGCCGGCCGGATCGACCGAGGCGTCGACCGAGGAGGGGGAGCACGTCGTCATCGGTCGCTTGATCCGGCGGCTGAAGATCTCCGATCCTCCCGCGCGGTTTCAGACGCTGGCGACCAACGTCCTGCGCGCCTCGTTGGGGGCGGACGCCGTCGCCTGGCTGCCGGCGGACGACCGCGAGGACGTGATCGTCAGCGGCGAGATCCCCGGCCTCTCGCCGGCGGCTTACCGCCTCCTGGGCGACCGGCTGGGGCGCGACGGCGTCCACGTGGTCGCCTCCCCGGCGGCGGCCCGCGCCGTCCACGCGCCGGCGGCGATCCGGGGCTTCGCGGCGGTCGCCGCCGGCTCGGCCGGCGCGCTGGCGGTGGTCAACCCGGCGGAGGGCCGCGCGATCGGCCCCCTGGAGGTCGAGCGGACCCAGTACGTCGCCTCGCTGATCGCCGCCCAGGCGCACAACGCCCGCACCTACGCCGAGCTCAAGGACCTGCTCTTCGGGATCATCCGCGCCTTGACCGCGGCCATCGACGCCAAGGACCCGTACACCTCCGGCCACTCCGAGCGGGTCGCCCGGATCGCCGTGCGGATCGCCGAGGAGATGGGGATGCCCCCCCAGAAGCGCAGCGACCTGTATTTGACCGGCCTTTTGCACGACGTCGGCAAGATCGGCGTCGACGACCAGGTGCTCAAGAAGGACGGCCCGCTGACGCCCCAGGAGTACCGGTCGATCCAGGAGCACGTCGAGATCGGCGTGACGATCCTCCGGGACCTCAAGAAGCTCCGCCACATCCTGCCGGGGGTCCGGCATCACCACGAGAGCCTCGACGGCTCCGGCTACCCCGACCGCCTGGAGGGGGAGGAGATCCCGATCGAGGCCCGGATCCTCGCGGTGGCCGACTCGTTCGACGCGATGTCGAGCAACCGGCCGTACCGCCGGCGGCTCTCCCCCAGTCGGATCGACGAGATCCTCGCCAGTGGCCGCGGGACGCAGTGGGACCCCGCCGTCGTCGACGCCTTGCGGGCCTGCCGGATGGACGTCGAGGCGATCCGCCAGAAAGGTCTGGGGGACAGCCTCATCGGCGCGGTCGACGTCACCCTGGGCCGGAGTTGAGCCG
Source organism: uncultured Planctomycetales bacterium (assembly GCA_937907525.1). Classification (GTDB taxonomy): domain Bacteria; phylum Planctomycetota; class Planctomycetia; order Isosphaerales; family Isosphaeraceae; genus Paludisphaera. The sequence continues at coordinate 17,498 of CALCIB010000271.1, forward strand.
GCCGGCGGTCGAGCGGCCCGCGGCGGCGCGACGGCGGACGCGGCGGAACTTCCGCCGCGCCAGCGCGGCGAGGTCGGGATAGAGCGGGCCGGAGGCCAGGCACATCCCGACCAAAAAGCCGAGGGCGCGGGTGGCGAATCCCGCGCGGGCGACGTCGTCCCGGCGGGCGTCGGCGGTCGGCGGGTCGACCGGGGCCGGGGCGTCCTGGGCGGCGCCGAGGACGCTGGCGGCGAGGTCGTCCTCGGCGGCGGCCGAATCGTCCCCCAGCCGAAGGCCGGCGACCATGATCGGCACGCCGCCGGGTCCGCGGAGGGTCGCCAGCGCGCGAGCGCCCCCGAGGGGCCCCGCCGCGGCCGCCGTCCCGGCGCGGCCGCTGGCGGCCAGGACGACGTCCAGGTCCAGGTCGTCCCCGAGGGGCGTCCGGGAGTCGACGGCCGAACGCGCGCCGCGGTCGGTCGCCGGCGTCGGCTCGCCGACGCTCGTCGCCAGGACGGGCCCCAGAGGCGCCGCGGTGCGCGAGACCAGCGGGCCCAGGAAGACCTCCTCGGGTCCGTAGTCGATCGCGTCGATCCGGGCGACCGGCCGCCGCGCGGCGATCGTGACGACCGGGCCGCGAGGCTCCGGGGCGATCGACGACGGCGGCGTCGCCCCGTCGACCATGGGGGGCGAACGGTCGATCGACGTCGAGAGCTCGGCGCGGCCCAGGGTGGCGATGTAAGTCGCGCCGCCGTCGGCCGGCGGCGGCGCTCCGACGTCCAACTCGCCGTCGTCGTCCCGCTGGATGCTCAACTCGAAGTACGACTCGCCCGGGGCCGGCGCCGCGCCGGCGGCCGGATCGACGTTCCCGAGCGAGTCCTCGCCGCCGCCCGCCGGGAACGGCGACGCCGTCGGGAGGCTCGCCGGGATCAGGAAGACGACGATCTCGCCCCCGATCGGCGCGCCCCGGACGGAGATGTGGAAGACCTGCTCGCCGTGGTCCCCCAGGATCGCGGCCCCGCCGATCCGGGAGAGCAACCCGCCGCCGCGGTCGAGGAGCAGGACCTTGTCGATCCGAGGCGCGTCGTCCCCGTCGCGCTCCGGCCTCAGGCCGAGCGTCAGCCCCCGCGTTCGCGGGCCCACGGGGATTCGGATCGCGGCCGAGTCCATGTCCAGGGCGGCGCTCGCGCCGGTGTACGAGTAATTGGTCGACCACGGCGCCCTGGGGAGCGCGGCCAACTCGTCCGGCGTCGGCGGGCCGTCCTCGGGCGGGAGGGCGACGCCCGCCGGCCCCGACGGCGGCGGCGCCGGGTCGATCGACGCGGGCTCGTACTCCGCGAAGCCGGGATGGTTGGACGAGGGGATCGAGTTCCCGGCGTCGTCCCAGGCCCACAACGTCGAGACGTGGGACGCCACGGGCCGCGAGCCGCTCGCGACGGGGCCGACCTCGGCGGGCGCGATCTCCGCGACCCGGTACGAGGCGACGTCCGCGCTTAGGAACAGCCGCGGCTCCAACGACTCGATCGGCCGGCGGCCGCGACGGCGGCGCGGGGCCGTTCCGCGACGGCGCGGCCGACGCCCCGCCGTTTGGAACCGCTCCCAGATCTCCCGCGCGAATGTCGCCACGAATCGTTCTCCAGCCGCAGGTCTCGTCGCAAGGCGTCCCGCCCGGATCGTAGGGCTTCCGTCCCTCCTGTCGAGTGGATTCACCGGGCGTCGGCGCCCCGGGGGGCGCGAGCCGCCCGGGCGCGCCCGTCCCTTACAGGGTCCACTCGGAAATCGGCGACGTCAAGCGACAGGCCGGTCGGCGATTTTCGGATTCTCCCGCGGTCGCCCTCGAACGCCGCGGCCGCCGTCAGGAGCGGGGGCCAGGATTGCAGCCGGCCCCAGGCCCGCCGCGCCGCCCGCCGCGCGAAGGTGAGCCAGCGGAAGACGCGGTCGGGGCGGCCGCGGAGGCAGCGGGCGTAGGCCAAAACGACGCCGAACTCGACGTCGAGGTCGTCGCGCGACCAACTGGCGGCCTCCTCCAGGTCCACCAGCGCCGCGTCGTACGACGGGTCGGGCAACGCCAGGCGGCACAGCGCCCGGCCGAGATAGGCGCGGGCCGACTCGGGATCGCGGCGGACGGCCTGGGTCCACTCCCCCAGGGCCGACTCCCGGAACCCCAGCGCCTGCAGCGCCCGGGCCTTGGCGGCGTGGGCGGAGGCCGTGCCGGAGCGGGCCGCGGCCAGGGTCAGATCGTCCAGGGCGGCGCCCGGATCGCCGGTCGCCGCTCGGAGCGCGCCGCGAAGCTCCAGAAGCGCCGGGTCGTCGGGGTCGCGGCGCAGGCCGACGTCGACGTGTCGGAACGCCTCGTCGAGCTTCGAGGCCCGACGGGCGATCCGCGCGGCGACCAGGCAGGCCGTGGCGGAACTGCCGCGGGAGTCGGCGAGCGCCGCGGCCGCGGCGGCCGTCGCCTCGGCGTGTCGTCCCAGGGCCGAGAGGATCGCGGCGCGGGTCAGGCGGGCGCGGAAGGCCGATTCCGGGTCGTCCCCGGCGACGCGGGCGAGCCGGCGCTCGCAGGCGGTCAGGTCGGCCCGCAGCCGCGCCCCGCCCAGGGGGAAGCCGGCCGCGGCGTCGGGGTCGTCGAGTTGCAGGTCCTCGATCCGGCCGGCGGCCAGCAGCGCGCGGGCGACCAGGCGGTCGCGGGCCGGCGAGGGGGCCAGCCGGCGGGCGGCCAGCGCGTCCTCGACCGCCTCGTCGTCGCGATCGAGCATCATCCGGACCACCGCCCGGGTCGCCAGCAGGTCGCTCCGCGGCTCGTCGCGACGCTCGCGCTCCAGAAGCGCGTCCAGCGAGCTCGCCGCCGCCGCCGCCCTCCCCAGCCGCAGGTGCAAAAGCGCCCGGCTGTGTCGGGCGGCGTCGTCGTCGGGGTCGTCGGCCAGGAGTTCGCCGAACTCGGCCTCGGCCGCCGCCGCGTCGCCGGATTCGGCGGCGATGTTCGCCAGGTTGAGCCGGGCCGCGCGGCCGAAGCGGCCCTCCGGCGCCGCGGCCAGCACCTCGGCGTAGCGGCCCCGGGCGCCGGGGAAGTCCCCCAGGGCCTGATGGACGTACCCCAGCTCCAGTCGGATCGGGACCGACTCGGGCCGGTCCTTCAGCATGGCCAGCGCGCGCTCCATGTCCTCGCCGGCCTGGTCCCAGGCCCCGCGCTCGTGCAGCAGTCGGGCGCGGCTGAAGAGGACCCAGGGGGAGTCCGGATTCACGGCGGCGGCCACGTTGTACTGCATGAGCGCCTCGTCGCGCAGGCCGGCGTCGTTCTCCAGGAAGCCGAGATAGAATTGATACCAGTAGTTCGACCAGTCGATCCGCACGGCGCGTCGCAGCCAGGCGATGGCCTGTCCGGGCCGGCGGGCGGCGGAGTGGAGCAGGCCCCACTGGAAGCACGCCAGGGCCGAGGCCTCCTCGCGGGGGGCGGGCTCCTCGGGGCCGGCCGCGACGGCCGGGCCGCCTCCCCGCTTGCGCAGCAGCCGCGCCCGAAGCTCGCGCCACGGGCCCTCGGGGTCGGAGAACTTGAGCGCCTTGTCGCAGACCTCGACGGCCGCGGCGATCCGCGCCGACGCTTGCGGCCGGGCCGGGTCGACGGCCCGCTCGACGCCGACGATCCAGAGGAACAAGAGCTCGTCGACCTCCGCCCGGAGCCGCTCGCGCTCGCCGGCGTCGAGCATCCCCAGGTTGTGGTCGAGCCCGGTCCAGTCCCGGGGGCCCAGGACGTAGAACGGCTTCAGGAGCCCGACCAACTCCTCGGCCGCGGCGGCCCTCCCCTCGACGACGCCGACGAACCGCATCCGCAGCCCCTCGGACTCGCGGTGGATCCGCGCGGCGTTCTCGCGCATCGCGGCGTTGCGGCGGGCCAGCCGCGCCTTCTCCTTGGCCGTCTCCTCCTGGCGTTCCAGGTCGGAGTGGGCGTCGGGCTCCGTCAGGCTCAGCCGCGCGCGCTCGACCAGGTCGCGGAGGTTGCGCCAGTCCAGGAGCCGGCCGAGGAAGCTCCGCGACGGCCCCTCGGCGAACTTCACCGCCGCCTCGAACTGGACCAGGGCCTTGTCGAACTCGCGCTTGCCCATCAGGTCCTCGCCGCGCTGGAGCCGGCGCTCGGCCTCGACCCGGCGGCTGGACCGCTCGATGTTCAGGTTGACGGCCGCGGCGAAGGCCGCGGCGCAGGCGGCCAGGACGACCGCGGCGGTGGCGAACCGCAGCCGGTTGCGGCGGGCGCGACGGATCGCCCGGCTCCAGAGCGGCTCGCGGGCGAACGCCAGGGGCAGGTCGTCGGCGACGGCCTGAAGGTCCTCGGCCAACTCGCCGGCGCCGGGATAGCGGTCGATCGGGTCGGGGGCCAGGCAGCGGAGCAACACGGCCCGCAGGGGGGCGGGAAGGTCGGCGTCCGGCGGCAGCAGCGTCCGGGGGTCGCCGCGGCGGCCGTCGGCGGCGTCCAGCAGCGACTCGACGATCGACGCCCGCCTCGCCGGCGGCTCGAACGGCTTGACCCCCAGAAGCGCCTCGTAGAGCAAGACCCCCAGCGAGAAGACGTCGGCGCGGGCGTCGACCAGGTCGCCCTGGCCGTCGGCGAGGGCCTCCAGGTGTTCCGGCGCCATGTAGTCGACCGTCCCCCCCAGGCCGGCCGGCGCGCCGGGCTCGCCGGCGGCGATCTCCTCGTGGGCCAGGTTGAAGTCCAGAAGCATCGGCGCGCCGTCGGCGGCGATCAGGACGTTCGAGGGCTTCACGTCGCGGTGGAGGATCCCGCGCTCGTGGGCGTGGGCCAGCGCCTCGGCCAGCCGCGCGCCCCACCAGGCCAGGGCGCGGGGGAACGACCGCGAGGCCAGCTCCTGGCGGATCGGCGAGGGGACCGCGGCCGCCTGGGGGGCCGGCTCCAGCCGGTCCAGGCCCGCGACCAGGTCGGCGCCGCGGAGCGGCGCGTCGGCGTCGCGCGTCAGGTCCGCCAGCAGCCGGCTCAGGGTCACCCGGCCGAAGTACGGCATGCACAACACGTGCATCCCGGTCGCCGGGTCGACGCTGTGGGAGTGGACCGGCACGATGTGGGTGTGTTGCAGCCGCGCCAGCGTCTGGGGCTCGCGCGAGCCCCGGAGGCTCACCTTCAGCGCCACGGCGCGATCGGCCAGTTGGGTCTCGCGGGCCAGGAAGACCCGCGCGAACGACCCCCGGCCCAACTCCTCGACCAACTGGAAGCCGGCCACCAGGTCGCCCGGCTCGGGGAACCGGGGGCGGTCGCCCTTCCCCGGCGATTCGGCCGCGGTCGAGCCCTCGGCCAGATCGGAGCCGGAGGCGTCGCCCAGCAGGTCGTGGATGTCCAGCACCCGCCGCAACGGCTCGGCGTGGTCCGGGTAGCGGGCCGCGAAGGCGTCGAGCCCGGGGGCCTCGCCGGCCTCCTCCAGCAGGCAGTATTCCTCGTAGATCAGGGCGACGACCGTGTCCTCGCCCAGCTCGGGGAAGCGGCGGGCGTACCAGTCGGCGGAGGCGTGCTGGCCGGACTCCCAGCGCAGCGACATGTCGGCCCGAAGCAGGGCCAGCCGCGCGCCGGGGAAGCTCTCGGTCTCGGGCCAACCGGCGAGGAACGCGCGAGGGTCGGGACGGGCCCCGCTCGCCTCCGCCTCGCGCCAGGCCCGCTCGTAGCGCCGCGCCAGCCGCGCCGCGGAGGGGGTCGAGGCGTCCTCCCACGCGCGTCCCCAGACGCCCGCGTTCATTCGACCGGCTCCCACTCCGATTCCATGCGCCGCCTGAGGTCTTCCAGCACGCGCTGGACGGTTCGCTCGCTGACGCCCAGGCGGTCGCCGATGTCCTTGCTCGACAGCCCTTGCGCCTTGAGCTCCAGCATCGTCCGACGTTCGCGGGGGACCAGCGCGTTGAGGCGGTCGAACGCCTCGTGGGCCTGGGCGACCTCGCTGGGGGAGTCGATCGGGTCGGCGACCTCCCGCGGCCGGTCGCCGTCGGTCCAGAGCGGCTCCTCGCGGTGCATGTCGTTCTTCAAGCTGGCGGCGCGACGGTACTCGTCGATCACCTTGTTCTTCGCGGCCCGCGCCAGAAAGGCGACAAGGTGCCGCGAGTCCTCGAAGTCGGTGGGGGCGTCGCGCATCCTTCGGAAGAAGCTCCCCCAGACGCTCTGGAGGAAGTCCAGGGAGTCGAACCGCGACCGCAACAGCCGCGGCAACTGCCGCCGCACCACCAGCCGGACCTCCGGCTCGTAGCGCTGGAGCAGCTCGCGGGCGGCGGCCTGGTCTCCCTGCTGGATCCGTCGCAGGAAGTCGGCCAGCTCCCCTCCCCTTTGCACCGACGGATCGCCGATCGACATGGCTC
>CALCIB010000272.1 GCA_937907525.1 uncultured Planctomycetales bacterium
CCCTCTCCCGGCGGGAGAGGGGATGTCGCGTTTCGCTCTATTCTCTAGGATCACCCTTGGATTCCGTGATGGTCGGCAAAGAGGACATCCGCATGCGTTTCACGATCCTGCTCGGCTTGGCGGCGGCGGCCCTCGGCGGGCCGGCTTTCGGCGAAGCCGGCGCGTCGGCCGACTGGCCGGGCGTCGGCAACGATCCGGGCCGCATGCGGTATTCGGCCTTGGACCGGATCGACCGCGACAACGTCGCGCGGCTCAGGCCGGCCTGGACTTTCCACACCGGCGAGTTGGCCGCCGACGGCTCGGGCAAGACGATCGAATGCACGCCGATCGTCGTCGATGGCACCATGTACATATCCACGGCGCTTCTCAAGGTGATCGCGCTCGACGCCGCGACGGGCGCGGAGCGATGGCGGTTCGATCCGCTCAAGGAGCATCCGACGTCGCATCCCCTGGCTTCCGGGGGCGTCAACCGCGGCGTGGCCTACTGGTCCGACGGCGAGCCGGGCGGCAAGCGGAGGATCCTCCACGGCGCGGCCGACGGCCGGCTGTTCTCGATCGACGCCGCGACCGGGAAGCTCGACCCGGAATTCGGCGAGGGTGGGATTCGCGACCTTCGGCCGGAACTGGACGAGAAGGTCAGAAGCCTCCCCTACGGCCCGACTTCGGCGCCGGCGGTCTACAAGGACGTGGTGGTCCTGGGCTTCTCGTGCGGCGAGGGGCCGGGGATCGCCGCGCCGGGAGACGTCCGGGGGTTCGACGTCCGCACCGGCGCGGAGGTCTGGCGGTTCCATACGATCCCGCGACCGGGCGAGTTCGCCCACGAGACCTGGGAGGGCGACTCCTGGAGGGACCGAGGCGCGGCCAACGCCTGGGGGGGCGTCAGCGTGGACGCCGAGCGGGGGATGGTCTTCGTCGCCACCGGCTCGGCCGCGTTCGACTTCCACGGCGGCGACCGCCCCGGCGACAACCTCTTCGCCAACTGCGTCATCGCGCTGGACGCCGCCACGGGCAAGCGCGTCTGGCACTTCCAGACGCTTCGACACGACTTATGGGACCACGACCTGCCGGCCCACCCGACGCTCGTCACCGTCGAGCGCGACGGCCGGCGGGTCGACGCCGTCGCCCAGACGACCAAGACCGGCTACGTCTTCCTCTTCGATCGCGAGACCGGAACGCCGCTGTTCGAGGTGAGGGACGTCCCCGCGCCGGCCTCGGACGTCCCCGGCGAGCGCGCCGCGGCCACACAGCCGGTGCCGGTCAAGCCGCCGCCGTTCTCGCGACAGACGTTCGACGACGACGACGCCACGGACATCGGCGAGACCAATCGAAAATCCGTGCTGGAGCAGTTGGCGAAGCTCGACCACGGCCCGCCGTTCCTGCCCCCCAGCACCCGCGGGACGGTCGTCTTCCCCGGCTTCCACGGCGGGGCGAACTGGTCGGGCGCGGCGTTCGATCCGACGTCGGGGCTGCTCTACGTCAACTCGAACGACGTGCCCAACATCCTGACGCTGTCCGAATCGAAGCCCGAGCAAGTCGCGACCCTGGGCCCGTACCTCCACACCGGCTACTTTCGGTTCCTCGATCACGAGGGCTATCCGGCGGTCAAGCCTCCCTGGGGCGTGCTGTCGGCGATCGACCTGAACCGGGGGGAGATCGTCTGGCAAGTTCCGCTGGGCGAGCATCCCGAGTTGACCGCCCGCGGAATCCCGCGCACCGGGACGGAGACCTTCGGCGGGGCGATCGTGACGGCCGGCGGGCTGGTGTTCATCGCCGGGACCAAGGACGAGCGGATCCACGCCTTCGACAAGACCGACGGCCGCTTGCTGTGGGAGCATCCCCTCCCCGCGGGCGGTTACGCGACGCCCGCGACGTACTCGGTCAACGGCCGGCAGTACGTCGTGATCGCGGCCGGCGGCGCGGGGAAGCTCGGGACCAGGGCCGGCGACGCCTTCGTCGCGTTCGCCCTTGCCGAATGATCCTGACCGTCACGGGTTTTGGGGGTCGGAGACGGTCTTCCCCCCTCGCGGGGGGAAGACAGACCGCGAAGCGGCCGGATGAGGGGGATGACACGCGAGACGGCCGCTGGAATTCGCGAAAGCCCGTCCGGGAGGTCCTGGAAATCGATGGCGTTTCGGCTCGCCCCCCCCCATCCGGCCCTTCGGGCCACCTTCCCCCGCGAGGGGGGAAGGCCGTTGAGACCGCCCCCCAAAATCCGTGACGGTCAGGAATGATCGACGACCCATCCAAGCATCGGCTCGGCCTGATCCAGCTTCATCTGGCCGTGCTGATCGCCGGCGGCTCGGGGTTGTTCGCCAAGCTGCTGGCGGTCGGCCCCGACGTTTTGACCGCCGGTCGCACCGTCGTCGGCGCGGCGGCGCTCGGAGCGTTCGCGACGCTCGCCGGCCGTCGCCTGGCGGTGATGCCGACGCGCGACGCGATCGGCCTTTGGCTCTGCGGCGCGGTCCTGGCGGCGCACTGGACGACGTTCTTCCTGGCGATCCAGGTCTCGACGGTGGCGGTGGGGCTGCTGGCGTTCTCGACCTATCCGCTGTTCACGACGTTTCTGGAGCCGGTCGTCCTCGGCGAGCGGTTGCGACCCGCCGACGTCGTCCCCGCCGCGGCGGTCTGCCTGGGCCTCTACCTAGTCATCCCGCGCTTCGACCTCGACGACGGCCTGTTCCAGGGGGCGTTCTGGGGCGTCGTCTCGGCGCTTCTGTTCGCCGTGCTGTCGATCGCGAGCCGCTCCTACGGCGCGCGTCATTCGCCGCTGGCGATCACCTTCCACCAGCAACTCGGCGCGGCGTTGGTCGTACTGCCGTTCGCCCTGTCCAGGGCCGCGTCCGTCGCGCCGGTCGACTGGCTGGGGCTGGTCGTGCTGGGGGTCGTCTTCACCGCGCTGGGCCAGGCCCTCGCGGTGGCGAGCCTGAGCCGGTTGAAGGCGCGGACGGTGAGCGTCGTCTTCGGCCTGGAGCCGGTGTACGCCATCGTCCTGGCCTGGCTCCTGATCCACGAGACGCCGACGCCCCGGACGCTCCTCGGCGGCGCCGTCGTCTGCGCCGCGGCCGCCGCGGCGTCGGCCGGATCCTTTTCAGAAGCCGACGCCTAACGGCCTTCTCCCCTTGAGGGCATAGGCACGGCCACAACTTTTCGATCCGGTATTTAGGTGTTATAGGCCGTCATTATGACGACCCAGGCCGCCCATTCCGTCCCCTCTCCCACCGGGAGAGGGCAGCCGCGCAGCGGCGGGTGAGGGTCGCGGCGCTTCGGAGCGAGCGTCGGGGCGGAACGACGCGAGCCCGAAGCGTATCCCGAAGCGCGGCGACCCTCACCCGGCCCTTCGGGCCACCCTCTCCCGGCGGGAGAGGGGACGGCGCGCATCGCCCTATTCCTCCCAGATTACGAGTCGAAAAAGCGTAACACGACAGGGTCGGCAATTTCTCCCCGAGGCCGCGAACATCCCAGCCCGGCGCGCGTCTACCCTGGGCGTGGGCGGGGTAGCTCAGCTGGATAGAGCACGGTGGGTCGCCAGCCACTTGCCCGGCGACGGGCCGACGGTCGATCCTTATCGCTCATAACGACGTGGTCGTGGGTTCGAGTCCCACCCCCGCCTCTCGGCGAGCCGGAGCATCAGGGTTATCAACTGTTAATTGGCACACCCTGGCGCATTCACTTGTTCGCCGATTTCCACCAACGCCCGGGGGTCGTCCCGGCGCGATCCTGGATCGCGTTCGGGGCGGCGCGCCGATCGGCATTCCCTTGACCGGCCCTTTCGGGCCGGGCCGGCGCGGATCGGTTATCTGGCACCACGGGTTCGATCCCCGTCCCGGGCGCTCGGCGGGCCGACGCATCGTCGACCTTGCCCGCCGAAGGAGGTTTCGATGGCTCTCAAGTTCCTCAAGCACTTCAACACGCGCGCGACTCCGCAGACCGAGCCGATCCCCGGCAAGACCATGACGCCGAACTCGGCGGGGGGCTACTCGTTCGCGGTCGACGACTGGACCCGGCTGGAGCGGTTCATGATCCTCGGCTCGGAGGGGGGCTCGTACTACGCGACCGAGCGCGCCTTGACTCTGGAGAACGCCAAGGCGGTCGTCCGTTGCGTGGAGGCCGACGCCCCCCGCGCGATCCGGACCATCGTCGAGATCAGCGAGTCGGGCCGCGCGCCCCGGAACGAGCCGGCCGCGATGGCGCTGGCGATCGCCGCGGGGACGGGGCACGTCGCCGCCGCGTCGGAGGCGCTGCCGCGGGTCTGCCGCACGGGAACGCACCTGTTCGCCTTCGCCGAGACCGTCCAGAACGTCCGCGGCTGGGGGCGAGGACTGCGCCGGGGGGTCGCCGCGTGGTACGAGGGGAAGACCCCGGACGCCCTGGCGTACCAGGTCGCCAAGTACCAGAGCCGCGAGGGCTGGTCGCATCGCGACCTGCTTCGACTGACCCATCCGAAGACCTCCGACCCCGCGCGCCAGGCGGTTTACCGTTGGGTCGTGGGCGGAGTCGAGGCGCTGGGCCCGCGCGAGGTCAAGCGAGGCGAGGCCGCGGCGACGTATCCGGACGTCTCGACCCACCTGCCGCGGTTGCTCGCGGCGATGGACGAGGCCCGAACCGCCGACCGCGACGTCGTGATTCGACTGATCCGCGACGACGGCCTGCCGCGCGAGTGCGTGCCGACGAACCACCTGAACGACCCGGCGGTCTGGGAGGCCCTGCTTGGGAAGATGCCGCTCATGGCGATGGTCCGCAACCTGGCCAAGATGACGACGGTCGGTCTGTTGAAGCCCGGCTCCGAGGCGTCGCGGACGGTTCGCGACCGGCTCGCGGACGGCGACTCGCTCCGCAAGTCCAGGCTCCACCCGCTGGCGATCCTGCTGGCGAGCGCCGTCTATTCGACGGGCCGCGGCCTGAAGGGGAAGCTGACGTGGGAGCCGGTGGCGACGATCAAGGACGCGCTTGAGGACGCCTTTTACAAGGCGTTCGGCAACGTCGTCCCGGCGGGGAAGCGGACGCTGATCGGTCTGGACGTCTCCGGCTCGATGGCGTGCGGCCAGGTCGGCGGCACGCCGTTGACGCCTCGCGAGGCCGCCGCGGCGCTGGCGTTGGTGACGGCGAGGGTCGAGCCCGAGTACCACGTCATGGCGTTCCAGGATCGATTCGTCCCCCTGGACGTCTCAGCGCGGTCGCGGCTAACGGACGTCCTGGCGAGGACCGCGTCGCTGCCGTTCGGCGGGACCGACTGCGCCCTGCCGATGCGGCACGCGACCGAGCGCGGGTTGAAGGTCGACACCTTCATCGTACTGACCGACAGCGAGACCTGGGCCGGCCCGATCCATCCGTCGCAAGCGCTTCGCGAGTATCGCGAAAAGAGCGGCCTGCCGGCGCGGTTGATCGTGGCGGGGCTCGTCTCCAACGGGTTCAGCGTCGCCGACCCCCAGGACGCCGGCATGCTCGACGTCGTCGGCTTCGACGCCTCGGCCCCCGACCTGATGGCCGGGTTCTCCCGCGGCGACTTCTGACCCCCGCCCGCCGCGCCTCGCCTTGGCGCGGCGGGCGCGGCCGGGAAATCGATCTTGCCGCATCGCCCGCGCCGGGCTAGAACTCCCGCGCCAGGGCGTTTCGTTGCAGTCCGAAGCCCGCGCCGAGCGGCGGCCGCGGCCGGACCTCGCGTCGTCGCCGAGCGAAGGTGAGCCGATGCTGTTCACGGAGCCGACGTTCCTCTTCATCTTCCTGCCCGCGGTGGTCGTGGTCCACGCCGTGCTGCGGCCGGGGCTGAGGAACGCCTGGCTGCTCGCCGCCAGCCTGCTGTTCTACTGCTGGGGCGAGGGCCGCTTCGTGGTCCTGATGATCGGCTCGGTGACGGTCAACTACGTCTTCGGCCTGCTGCTGGGACGCTCGCGACGGCCGCGGACGCGCAAGGCGTTGCTGGGAGCGGGCGTCGCGGTCAACCTGGGGCTTCTGCTTTATTTCAAGTACGCGACGTTCCTGGTGGCGAACCTCGACGCGCTCCTGGCCCGGGCGGGCCTGCCGACGCTCCAGCTCGGGACGATCCCGCTGCCGCTGGGGATCTCGTTCCTGACCTTCCACACGATCTCCTACTTGACCGACGTCTACCGCGGGACGATCAAGCGCGAGGGGAAGCTTTCCGACCTGGCGTTGTACGTCATGCTGTTCCCCCACCTGATCGCCGGGCCGATCGTCCGTTACGCGGACGTCTCCGGCGCGTTGAAGTCGCGGGGGCTGACGGTCCACGAGTTCGCTTACGGCGTCCGACGGTTCCTGGGGGGCCTGGCGAAGAAGCTGCTCATCGCCAACCAACTCGCCGTCACGGCCGACCTGATCCTGGCCCTGCCGGCCGGGGAGTTGAACGCCGGGCTCGCCTGGTTGGCGACGGCCTGCTACACGTTCCAGATCTACTTCGACTTCTCCGGCTATTCCGACATGGCCATCGGCCTAGCCCATATGTGCGGAATCCACTTCCACGAGAACTTCGACCACCCGTACTGGGCGCGCTCGGTCACGGACTTCTGGCGGCGGTGGCACATCTCGCTGTCGTCCTGGTTCCGGGACTACGTCTACATCCCGTTGGGGGGGAACCGCCGCGGCGCGGTCCGGACCTACGTCAACCTGGTCGCGGTCTTCCTGCTCTGCGGCCTGTGGCACGGCGCCGCCTGGACCTTCGTGGCGTGGGGACTGTTCCAGGGCGCCTTCCTGGTGGCGGAGCGGCTCGGATTGAAACGGGCCGTCGAGCGGCTCTGGCGGCCGTTGCAGCATGCGTATCTGGTCGTGGTCGTGATGGCCGGCTGGGTGATCTTCCGGATGGATTCGCTCGCCGAGGCCGGCGGGGTCCTCCGCGCGATGTGCGGCCTGGGCGACGGCGGCGGGGTCCGTTATCACGTCGGGCTCTTCTTGAACGCCGAGGTCGCGCTGTCGCTGGCCTTGGCGGCGGTCTTCTCCACGCCCCTGCCGGGCCGCCTGCTGGGGGCGCTCGACGCCGTCGAGGACCGCCTGGAGGACCGCTGGGGGGGCTTCGCCCCGGCGCCGATCCGCGTGGCCCGCGTCGCGGGGTGTTGCCTGCTCCTGACGCTTTGCCTGGGCTTCGTCGCTCAAAAGAGCTATAACCCGTTCATCTATTTTAGGTTCTGATCCATGCACGACCTCCCCCGCCCCCGGGCGTCGGCGCGTCGGGCCGACGTCCTGTTGATCGTCGGCTTCCTGGCGATCCTCGCCTATCCGTCGCTGGCCCTGCTGCGCGACCCGGCGGAGGTGGGCAAGGAGGCCCGGGTCGAGAACCGGGTCTTGCAGCCCCGGCCGCCGATCCACAGGTTGATCTCGGAGCCCGCGAGGTTCGTCGCCGAGTTCCGGGCCTTCCTCGAGGACGAGTTCCTGGGGCGGCCGTCGCTGATCGCCATGAACTCGCGGATTCGCGTCCTGGGCCTGGGGGTCTCCACCAATCCCCAGGTCATCGTCGGCAAGCACGGTTCGTTGTTCTACGCCGGCGACCCCCACGTCCCGACCTACGATCTGGGGCACGAAGTCGCGAAACAGCGCCGGGTGCGGCCGCTCTCGGAGGTCCGCCTGGCGGAATTGCACAAGTATCTGCTCGCCCGCAAGCACTGGGCGGAGAGTTTGGGGGCGCGGTTCCTCATGGTCCTGGCGCCCGACAAGTCCACGGTCTATCCCGAACACGCCCCGGACTGGATGGCCCCGCTCGACGCCCCCTCCGTCACCGACCAGGCCCTCGACTACCTGGCCTCCAGGGGGGACGTCGAATTCCTCGACCTTCGCCCCGCGATGTTCCAGGCCAAGGCCGAGCACGCCCGGCAACCCCTTTACTACCGTTACGACACCCACTGGAACTTCCAGGGGGCCTTCGTCGGCTACGAGGCGATCACCGATCGGCTCCACACCCTCTTCCCCGGCGGCCACTCCCTCCGGGAATCCGACCTGAGCTTCGCCAAGATCAAGCGGACGGGCGATCTCGCCTGGATGCTGCGCCTCGGCGACACGCTCCAGGAGCGAACCTTCCTGGTGAACGTCAAGGAGCCGAGGGCGAAGGAAGTCGCGTACCCTTACGACACGAGCCCCGTCGGCGCCGGCCAGCACCCGCCCCGAATGTTCCAGACCGGCGACGCCTCGCTCCCCAAGGGCTTGATCCTCCACGATTCCTACATGGACGCGCTCATGGACTTCCTGGCCGAGGACTTCCAGACCTCGGTCTTCACCTGGGACCTTCGCGTCAACCCCGCGACCCTGGGCGACTTCAAGCCCGACGTCGTCCTGTACGAACTCGTCGAGCGCAGCCTCCCGTACCTTCTGCTTTATCAGGACGGGTTGACGCCGCCCGTCGATCCCAGGATCGCCGCGGAGGACGCGGAGTTGAGTTCCCGAGGACGCCGACGCTAGAAGGTCGCTCGGCGACGAGTCGGCCGCCGCTCGGAACGAGGCCGCAACAACTTCCCGGTAATCTTCCTGGCCGGCTCGCGTGGACTTGGGACACGAAACCGGAGAATCAACCGGGCAGCACCTCCCTCGAGAAAACCATCCACGGATTTCTCAGATTCACGCAGATTCGGATCAGATAATTAAAAATCTGTGTCAATCTGGTAAATCTGTAGATGCTTTTATCACGGATCGTTCGCGGGAGTTGCGTCGGCATCGCTCCCCGCGGCCGAACCGGCCGAACCGACGGAGTCAACCGAAGAACCAGGACGACGGCCGCAGGTGACTCGACAGCATATCTCGACACCGATCCGCCTCCTCGACGGTCGCGAACGCCCGCTTCGGCAAGAGCATCCAGGCGGACGCGCCCGACGACTTCCAGAGGAAGAAACTCCGCCGGGTCTCCTTGAAGCGATCGTAAGTCGACCATGGGAGCGCGCCGCTTCCCTCGGGGCCGCTGAAGGCGATGGAATCGGGCGAGAGGACCAGGTCCACCGCCGCGGCGCGTCGGGAGTGGGACCACCAGGAAAGGACGGAACCGCCGAGGACCACGACGAGCGACGTCACGAGCAGGAACGGCAGGATGAACATGAAGTAGACCTGGGTAGCGGAGTAGACCGCGTTCGGCGGCGGGCTCGCGGCCGTGACGATCGTGATCCCGGTCATCAGCGCCACGAACGCCGCGAGGAACCCTCGCACGCGCCATGACGTCAGCGAGCGGTCGACGAAGTCCGAGAACCGCAAGTCGATCCTCAATCCGACGGACTGGCCGGGGTCGGCCGGCGTCGCGACCGGCGCGGGCGCGGCGGACGGCTCCGCGAGGCCCAGGCGATTGACGGCGAGCGTCTGGAACCAGTCCTGGCTGGCCTCGTCGGGGAAGACGCGCCGGGGGAACGTCAACAGGGTCGTTCCGGAACGGTCGACCAGCACGAACAGTTCGGGCGAGTCCAGCAGGCGGCTGAAGGCCGACCACGGCAGATGGACCTCGGCGCCCGTCGCGCGGACGCGCAGGCCGTCGTCGGAGACGTCGACGCCCGTCATGACCGCCGCGGCCGAGCGCGTCCGCCGCTTCAAAAGCCAGGCGACGAACGCGATCCCGACCACGGCCGCGTAGACGTAAGGGCGATGGGCCGCCGACACCTCGCGCCCCACGCGGACGTAAAAGCCCAGAAGCATCCCGGCCAACACGAGCAGCAGGACGATCGTGGTCAGCGCCTTCGAGCCGCCGCCGACCCGCCGTTGCAGGTGCAAGGCTTGAGCCTGTTCCTTCTCGGCGTCCGTGCATGCGAATTCGAGATGGAGCGTGTCCGCCACGACGACCCTCCGGCATCAACGTCCGGCGCGGAAAAGAGAAAGAGGAACGCGAACGCCATTAAATCATCCAATAGCGCGCGCGTCCACGCTCAGGCGGAACGATCGTCAGGCCCGCCCCCATTAGACTATAGCGCATAACTATGAGCAGTTGTTATTGACAACCGCCGCTGGCGAGCGCGCATCCCCCCTTCTCCCCTTGTGGGAGAAGGTGCCCCGAAGGGGCGGATGAGGGGTGGGCGCGACCGGAAGCCTCTGGAAACGCCCCCCCCTCATCCGGCCTTCGGCCACCTTCTCCCACAAGGGGAGAAGGGAGGATCGTCGGCGCTCTTTCTCGATGGTCTTCAACGAAGCGGACCCACGTTCTTGAGCGCGACGGCCTTCTACGCCTCGTCGGCGTCGTCATCGTCGCGGTCGTCCTCGAAGCGAAGGTGTTTGACGCTGCGGCCGTGGCGACGCACCAGCTTGAGGGCCTCGAAGCCGATCTTGATGTGGGCCTCGACGTATTCCTCGGTGACCAGGCGGTCGCTGGCGGCCGTCTTGACCCCCTCGGGGATCATCGGCTGGTCCGACACCAACAGCAACGCGCCCGCCGGGATCCCGTTGGCGAAGCCGGCGGCGAAGATCGTGGCGGTCTCCATGTCCACGGCCATGCAGCGGGTCCGTTGGAGGTAGCGCTTGAACTCCTCGTCGTGCTCCCAGACCCGACGGTTGGTGGTGTAGACGGTTCCGGTCCAGTAGTCGCGACCGTGGTCCCGGATGCTCGTGGAGACGCCGCGCTGGAGTTGGAACGCGGGAAGCGCCGGCACCTCGCGGGGGAGGTAGTCGTCGGAGGTCCCCTCGCCTCGGATGGCGGCGATCGGCAGGATCAGGTCGCCGACCCGGTTCTTCTTCTTGAGGCCGCCGCACTTGCCCAGGAACAGGACCGCCTTGGGGCCGACGGCCGAGAGCAAGTCCATCACCGTGGCGGCGTTGGGGCTCCCCATGCCGAAGTCGATCATGGTCACGCCGTCGGCGGTGGCGTTGGGCATCGGCCTGTCCGCGCCGATCACTTCCACGCCGTGCCCCTCGGCGAACAGCTCGACGTAACGGCTGAAATTGGTCAGAAGCACGTACTCGCCGAAATCCCCAAGCGCCGCGCCCGTGTAGCGAGGCAGCCAGTCGGCCACGATCTCGTCCTTGTTCCTCATGCGTCCCATCCGGCGAACGTCCGATCGAATCGATTCCCCGTCGTGGGAATTGTACGGTCGGCGATAAGCCTTCGGGGGGATTCAGGGAAGGGACGAAAACGAGGGGGCCGATCTGCGGCGCGTCGCGGACGTCGCAATCAGCGCGACGCGATCCGACGGCCGGAATCCGAAGGGAGAGGGCGCGGGAGGCCCTTGACAGGGCTCCGATTCTCCTTTAATACCTTAGCCTTATGAATGTTGCGCCGACGAGGGGGCGACCGGCGTCGACGCCTCTTCCGGTCGAGGGGTCCGCCTTAGATTCGAGAGTGCCGATGGCCCGCAAGTCCTCATCGTCCGTCGGCAAAACGACCGAGGCGGCCGACGCCAAGAAGGCGCCGACCCTGGCGAGCCTTCGGAGCGAGATCGACCGCCTCGACAAGGAGTTGGTCGCGCTTTTGAACCGTCGCGCCGAGATCGCCGTCGAGATCGGCAAGGTCAAGCACGCCAACGGCTTGGAGGTCTTCTCGGCGTCCCGCGAGGAGGAAGTGCTGGCGAAGGTGCTGGCGGCCAGCCAGGGGCCCTTGCCGAAGGAGACGTTGCGGGCGGTCTTCCGCGAGTTGATGAGCGGCACGCGATCGCTTCAGCGGGCGCTTCGGGTCGCCTATCTTGGGCCGAAGCACAGCTACAGCCATCTGGCGGCGGTCGCCCGCTTCGGCGAGGCGGTGGAGCACGTCCCGCTGGGGTCGATCGCGGCGGTGTTCGAGGAACTCAACCGCCGCCACGTCCAGTACGGGATCGTGCCGCTTGAGAACTCCACCGACGGCCGGATCGCCGACACCCTGGAGATGTTCGTCAAGCTGCCGAACCTCAAGATTCGAGCCGAGGTCCGGCTGCGGATCCACCACTGCCTGCTGGGTCGTTGCGAGTGGGGCCAGGTGCGCCGGGTGTATTCCAAGAGCCAGGCGCTTTCGCAGTGTCGCAACTGGCTGGGGAAGAACCTGCCGCAGGCGGCCAAGGTGGAGGTCGTCTCCACGGCGGCGGCGGCCGAGTTGGCCAGCCGCGAGGAGTTCGCCGCGGCCGTCGCCAGCAAGTCGGCCGGCCAGGCTTACGGGTTGGACATCCTGGCCGAGAACGTCGAGGACCAGGTCGACAACGTCACCCGCTTCGCCGTCATCGCCGAGACCCCCGAGGCCCGCTCCGGCCGCGACAAGACGACGCTCATGGCCCGGATCCCCAACGCCCCCGGCTCGCTGGTCAAGACGATCGCCCCGTTCGAGAAGCTGGGGGTCAACATGACCTGGATCGAGTCGTTCCCCATGCCCGGCTCGGCGAGCGACAAGAACCCGTCGTACCTCTTCTTCCTCGACGTCGAGGGCCACACCGACGACCCCCTGGTCCAGAAGGCGATCGAGACCGTCCGCCGCCGCTGCGAGCGGCTCGACGTCCTCGGCTCCTACCCCCGCGGCGAGGTCCTGGAGGGCTGAACGCCGATCCGGCTCACCCCGCGATCGGCGACGGCCGGGTGGGGGCCGTCGGCGCGTCGCGGAAGTAGGCGATCACCCCCTCCAGGATCTGGTCCAGCGACTTCCGGGGCGCGTAGCCGATCAGGGCGTGGATCTTGGCGACGTCCGGCACGCGGCGCGGCATGTCCTCGAAGCCGTCGCCGTAAGCCTGCTCATACGGGACGTGGACGATCTCCGACGCCGAGCCGGTCAGCGCCTTGACCCGCTCGGCGAGCTTCTGGATCGTGACCTCCTCGGTGGAGCCGACGTTGTAGACCTCGCCGACGGCGTCGGGGTGGTCCATCAGGCCGACCAGCGCGGCGACGACGTCGGAGACGTCGGTGAAGCAGCGCGACTGGGAGCCGTCGCCGTGGATGGTGATCGGCCTGCCGGTGAGCGCCTGCTTGACGAAGGTCGGCACCACCATGCCGTACTGGCCGGTCTGGCGGGGGCCGACGGTGTTGAACAGGCGGACCAGGACCGTCGGCAGCTTGCGTTCGCGCCAGTAGGCCAGGGCGAGGAACTCGTCGATGGCCTTGGAGCAGGCGTAGCTCCAACGCCCCTTGCTGGTCGCCCCCAGGACGAGGTTGCCGTCCTCGCGAAACGGGACGGCGTCGCTGAGGCCGTAGACCTCCGAGGTGGAGGCCAGAAGCACCTTCTTCTTCTTCTTGTTGGCCGCGGCCAGAACGACCTCCGCGCCGTGGACGTTGGTCTCGATGGTGCGGACGGGGCTTTCGACGATCAGCTTGACCCCCACCGCCGCGGCCAGGTGGAAGACGACGTCGCACTGGTCGACCAGTTCCGCCACCGTGGGGGCGTGGTGGACGCTTTCGATGGCGTAATGAAACCGCGGCCGGTCGCGAAGGTGGCGGATGTTGTCGATGCTGCCGGTCGACAGGTCGTCCAGGACGAAGACCTCGTCGCCGCGCCCCAGGTAGGCGTCGGCCAGATGCGAGCCGATGAAGCCGGCCCCCCCCGTGATGAGCACGCGCATGTCGAGAACCGGCCCCTCTTCTGATGTATCCCGCGACGACCAAGCAAACGGTCTTCCCCCCTCGCGGGGGAAGACAGACCGCGAAGCGGTCAGATGAGGGGGACGACACGCAAGAAGGCCGTCGGAATTCGCGGAAGCCCGTCCGGGCGGCTCGGCATTCCAACGGCCCTTCGGCTTGTCCTCCCCCTCATCCGGCCCTTCGGGCCACCTTCTCCCTCAAGGGGAGAAGGACGTCGTGGAAGCCCTGACGATCGGCTCGATTCTAGCCGATCGCCCCGCCTTCCGCGAAGGGTCGGCCGGCGTCGGAAATCGCGACGGGGGATGTCACTTGGAAATTCGTCTTGTACATAATTCGAGCGTGGGCCATCCTCCGACGAGTCTCGGGGGTCGCCGTCGCCCCCTGATTCGCCGATTCAGCCGGGAGCACGCCCGATGACCGCAGCCGCCGAAACCCTGGGACGACTCCAACCCGCGCCGGCGGCGACGGCCCTTCGGCCCATCCGAGGACTGGTCGCCGCGCAGTTCCTGGGGGCGTTCAACGACAGCGCGTGGAAGCAGTTGGTCATCCTTCTGGCGGTCGGGGCCGCGGCCTCCGAGAGTCAGGGGCAGAGCGGGACGGCGATCGCCCAGATCGTGCTGATGGTCCCCTTGATGCTCGCCTCGCTCCCCGCCGGCGTTTTGGCCGATCGCGCCGGCAAGCGGTCGATCATCGTCGCCATGAAGGGCGTCGAACTGGCGCTGATGACCCTGGGGACGCTGGCCCTGGCGTTCAATCCGGTCGGCGGCTGGCTGGTGCTGGCGGTGCTGGCCCTGGTGGGGATCCAGGCGGCGCTTTACAGTCCGGCGCGGTACGGGATCCTGCCTGAGCTTCTGCCGCACGAGGCCCTCTCCCGCGGCAACGGGACGATCGAGATGGCCTCCAACGTCGCCCTGATCGCCGGGACGGTCGCCGCCGGGCCGCTGTTCCAGGCGACCATGGGCAACCCCTGGCCGGCGGGAGTCGTCTTGATGGTCCTCGCCGCGGTCGGGCTGGCCGCCGCGGTTCGGATCCCGGAGGTCGCCCCGGCTCGAAGCGAGGGGGGGCTCAAGGAGACGATCGCGATGGCGGTCGAGGCGATCCGGGCCGATCGCGTCTTGCGGTTGTCGGTGGTCGGTCAGGTGATCGTCTGGAGCATCGCCAGCCTGGTCCCCGCGCCCATCCTCCCTTACGGCATGATCGCGCTGGGGCTCAAGCCGTTCGAGGCCAGCCTGCCGGTGGCGGCCCTGGGGGTCGGCGTGGGGCTCGGCTGCTACCTGGCCGGGCGGATCTCGGGGAGGCAGATCGAGTACGGCCTGATCCCGCTGGGGGCCCTGGGAATGTCGGGCTCGGCGCTGGTCTTCGGACTGTGGGGCCCCGGACTGTACGGCACGATCGCCCTGATGGGGCTTTTGGGCCTCTTCGCCGGCTTCGTGCTGGTCCCGTTGAACGCCCTGATCCAGTGGCGTTCGCCGGTCGACCGTCGCGGCGCGGTGATCGCGGCGACGAACACCCTCGTTTACGCCGGCATGCTGCTCGGGGCCGGGCTCGCCCTGGTCTTCGCCCGCATGGACCTCTCCGCCCCGGCGATCTTCCTGATCATGGCCGCGGGGTTGGCCGTGGGCTTCGTCTGGGCGGTCTCTCTGGTGCCGGAGGCGTTCTTCCGGTTCGTGCTTCTGACCCTGGCCGCGACGGTCTACCGCGTCCGCTACGTCGGCCGCGAGCGAGTCCCGCGGGAAGGCCAGGCGCTTCTGGTCCCCAACCACGTCTCGTTCGTCGACGGCCTGTTCATCCTGGCCCTCACGGATCGTCCGGTGCGGTTCATGGTCTACGCCGAATACTTCGACAAGCCGATCGTCGGCCGCCTGCTGAAGACCATGCGCGCGATCCCGATCTCGGCGACGC
Source organism: uncultured Planctomycetales bacterium (assembly GCA_937907525.1). Taxonomy (GTDB): domain Bacteria; phylum Planctomycetota; class Planctomycetia; order Isosphaerales; family Isosphaeraceae; genus Paludisphaera. The sequence goes on from CALCIB010000272.1 coordinate 15,331, forward strand.
GCGGGCCGCGGGTGATCCTCCAGGCGTTCCGGGAGGCCGGCCGCGCGCTCGACGCCGGGGAACTGGTCTGCATCTTCCCCGAGGGCCAGCTCACCCGCACCGGCCTGATCGGCCCCTTCCAGCGCGGGGTGTTGCGGATCGTCAAGCGGCGGACGACCCCGATCGTCCCGATCCATCTCGACCGCCTCTACAAGAGCGTCTTCGCGCCGATCAGCGGCAAGCGCTTCCCCGGCCGGGTGCCGCTGCCGGTGACGGTCTCCGTCGGCGAGCCGATGCCCGCGACGGCCTCGCTCTTCGAGCTTCGCCAGGCCATCCGGGAACTCGACTACGAGGCGTGGCGCTACCGAAGGGAAGACGTCCGCCCCCTGCACCACGACTTCGTCCGGGAGGCGCGCCGGCATCCGTTCCGCAAGGCGCTCATGGACCTGCAAAAGCCGAGCCTGTCCTATATCAAGACGCTCGCGGCGGCGCTGGCGGTCGCCCGGCGGCTGCGGCCGAAATGGGAGGGGCGGCGACACGTCGGCGTGATGCTGCCCGCGAGCATGGGGACGGCCGTCATCAACATCGCCGCGGCCCTGGCGGGCAAGACGGTGGTCAACCTCAACTTCACCGCCGGCCGCGCCGGGATGGAGTCGGCCGCCAGGCAGGCGGGGCTGACGTCCCTGATCACCAGCGCGACGTTCCTGGAGAAGGCCAAGCTGGAGGCCCCCGAGGGGCTCGAACTGATCTTCGCCGAGGACGAGATGGCCGGCCTGACCCGCGGCGACCGGCTCCGCGCCCTGGCCGCCGCCGTCTTCCTGCCGGTTCGATCGCTGGAGCGCTTCGCCGGCGCGAGCGGCGCCGTGACGCTGGACGATCCGGCGACGATCATCTTCAGCAGCGGCAGCACCGGCGACCCCAAGGGGGTGACGCTGACCCACTTCAACATCGCCGCCGACGTCGAGGCGACCCGACGCGCCCAGCACGTCCGGCCCGACGACCGGCTGGCGGCGGTCCTGCCGTTCTTCCACGCCTTCGGCTACTCGATGTTCTGGTTCTCCATGACCTCGGGGATGGGCTGCGCGTTCCACCCCTCGCCGCTGGAGGCGGTCGCCGTCGCGAGGTTGGTGGAGCGGTTCAAGGTCACGGTCCTGATGGCCACGCCGACGTTCCTGCAACTTTACATGCGTCGGGTGCCGCCGTCGCAGTTCGGCTCGCTGCGGCTGGTGCTGGCGGGCGCGGAGAAGCTACCCGAGGCGGTCTCCTCGGCGTTCGAGGACGGCTTCGGCATCCGGCCGACGGAGGGCTACGGCGTCACCGAGTGCTCGCCGTTCGTGGCGGTCAACACGTTCCCCCACCGCGCCCCCGGCTTCTTCCAACCGGGGAGCCGCCGGGGGACCGTCGGCCAGCCGATTCCCGGCGTGGCCGTGCGGATCGTCTCGCCGACGACCCACGAGACCCTCGGCGCCGACGAGGAGGGGCTCGTGCTGGTCAAGGGTCCCAACGTCATGTCGGGCTACCTCGGCCGCCCCGACCTGACCGAGAAGGCGTTTCTGAACGGCTGGTACAATACCGGCGACCTCGGCTCCCTGAGCGAGGACGGCTATCTCAAGATCACCGGCAGGCTCTCCCGCTTCTCCAAGATCGGCGGCGAGATGGTCCCCCACGGCCGCGTCGAGGAAGCCCTCCACGAGGCCGCCGACGCCAAGGCCCAACTCTTCGCCGTCACCGCCGTCGGCGACCCGAAGAAGGGGGAGAAGCTGGTCGTCCTGACCACCCTCGACGACGCCAGGGTCGACGCCGCGTTCCGCAAGCTCCCGGAGATGGGCCTGCCGAACCTCTTCATCCCCCGCCGCGAGAACATCCTGCGCGTCGACGCCATCCCCATGCTCGGCAGCGGCAAGCTGGACCTGCGCGCCGTCCAGAAACTCGCCGAGGAGTCCCTCGCCGCGCGCCGCCCCGCCGTCGCCCGGACGTGAGGCCCGGCGAGCGGCCACGCCTCTCTTGGTCCCCGTGCCGAGCGCTTCGTGGCGCATCAATCTTGCCGCGTCTAAAATCCCATAAATCAGGCGCGCCCCCCCTTCTCCCCTTGTGGGAGAAGGTGCCCCGCAGGGGCGGATGAGGGGTGGGCGCGATCGGAAGCCTCTGGAAACGCCCCCCCTCATCCGGCCTTCGGCCACCTTCTCCCACAAGGGGAGAAGAGATTATTGTTGCAATTATTATAATTCATGATATAATTCCAATTTCGATCACCCGGAGCGACCCGCGATGAGCGTCGTCGACGCGATCAAGAACCAGGCCGCCGGCGACGTCCTCGCGAGGCTGAGCGCGCTTGCGGGCGAATCGGAGGAGCGGACGGCCGCGGCGACCGCCGCCGCCGCGCCGGCGATCCTGGCGGCGCTGGCCAATTCGGTCCTCGACGGCGAGAAGCTCGACGCCCTGGTCGACGCCCTTCGCGATTTCGACGGGACCGACCCGGCCGAAGACCCGACGGCCGCGTCCGACGTCCTGGAAACGATCCTGGGCCCCAACCTCCCCGCCCTCGTCGAAGTCCTCGCCCGCTTCTCGGGGCTCGACGTCCCGGCGATGCGGGCGCTGGTGGGACGCCTCGGCCCGATCGTCCTGGCCGCGGTCGCGGCGCGGCTGACCGGCGGCGGCGGGCTGACGCCGGCGAACGTCGCCAGCTTCTTCACGGCCGAGAAACCCAACGTCGTCCGAGCGCTCCCCGCCGGGCTCTCGCCGGCCGACCTTTCCTCGCCGCCGGCGTTCGCGTCGACCCTCGGCGCCGCGGGGTCGGATCCGTTCCCATGGCTCCTCCCCGCGCTGATCGTCGGCCTTCTGGCCCTCTCCGGGTTCTTTTACATGATGATTCCGCCGGATCATTCCGCGCCGGCCTCCGAACCGGCCGACGCCGTCCCCATCCCGCCCCCGCCGCTCGACGGCCCGCCGTCGCCCTGACCGCGGACGGATCGTTTGGTAAGATCGTAGACATGCACGACAAGTACAAAAAGCGATTTCGGGTCGGCGCCGCCGACGACCGCGCGCGGCGTCAGATCGCGCGCGAGGCCGCCCGCCGGCTGCTGGCCGCGCTCGACGTCCCACCCGACGACCCGACCCCGCTCGACCGTCTCCAAACCGCGTCCGAGTCCGACTTCTACGCCGCCAAGCGCAAGGCCGCCGCGGTACTGGGCCACCGCCTCCGCCCCGGCGACCTCCCCTCCGACGACGAGGTCCGCGACCAACTCGTCGCCCTCCAAAAAGAACGCGCCCCGGACGTCGAGGAGGACGAAGCGGACGCGCCGCCCGAGCCGGAGGGGGACCAGCCCGCCGCGTCGCTGGCCGAGACGGTCGACCGCTTCGCCGTCTTCCGCCTGCGCCTGGCCCCGCTGGAAAACGTGAAGCTGGACCCGACGACGCACCCCGAGGGCGACGCGCTTTACCACGTCCTGCAAGTGTTCCACCAGGCGCGAGAGGCGCGCCCTTACGACGAGGAGTTCCTGCTGGCCGCCCTGCTCCACGACGTCGGCCGGGCGACGGCGGCGAAGGACCACGCCGCCGCGGCCGTCGACGCCCTCCGCGGCGCCGTCTCCGACCGTACCCTCTGGCTGATCGCCCACCACGAGGACCTGGCGCCCGATCGGTACGCGAGGCTCGGCGCGAAACAGCGCCGGGAGATCGACGAATCCGAATACGCCGACGACCTGAAACTCCTCCGCGAATGCGACGACGCCGGCCGCGAGACCGGCGTCGACGTGGAATCGATCGAGGAGGCGCTGGCCTACATCCGGGATTTGGAAGGCGAGGAGTACCTCGACGCCTGATGGCGTCGTTTCATACAAAACCGTCTGGGGTAAGCATGCCTCCCCCCTTCTCCCCTTGTGGGAGAAGGTGCCCCGGAGGGGCGGATGAGGGGGGACGCGACCAAAGGCCGATGGTGACGCCACCCCTCATCCGGCCTTCGGCCACCTTCTCCCCCTGTGGGAGAAGGGATATTCGTCATTACACGTTTTCCATCGTCAAGATGGTGTGACGAACCCTCAATAGTCGTTGCTGGGGATGAGCTCGCCGCCGGTCGGGGTCAGCAGGAAGCGCAGGGTTTCGGGCTTGATCGTATCGCGGAGGAACCGGCCCGCGCCGTCCATGAACACCGACTGCGCTCCGCCGAGGTGGCGCGTGAGGAGGGCCTTCGGGTCGACCGTCGCCGGCGCGTCCCAGTCGGCGGGACGAGTCCATTCCACGGCCTGGTCGGTGGGGGCTTCAAGGACCATGATCGTGACGGACGTCCCATCCGTCACGTCCTTGATCGTCATCCCCTTCGTCGGATCGACGCCGATCGTCCCGCCGACCGGCCGCTGGTAGATCGTCTTGCCGGGGGGAAGCGCCGCGCGTCGCGTCGAGGGACAGGCGAAGATCTTCGGCATCCGCGGGATCAGCGCCTTGTTGTGGGGCGAGTCCCAGGGTTCGTCCAGGTGGAATTCCTTGTACAGGTCGTTAGCCTCCAGGTATGGAAGCATCATCACCCGCCAGCTTAGCAGCGGCTTGCCGTGAGGGTCGGTGGTGTAGGCCGGCGGGAAGCTCTTGTGTTTGGAAAGGTAGTTGTGCATCGCCAACCCGATGTACTTCAGGTTCTGCATGCACTCCCGACGGTCCCGCGACTCCAGGACCGGATCGACCACCGCCCGGACCCAGCCGACCGCGGCGTTCGCCGACAGTTCGATCACGATCCGATCGTCCTCGACCCGCGGCGCCAGCGCGTCGGCCATCGCTCCGAACCCGGTCACGAACGCCGCGACGGCGGAGGAGCCCCGCATGAGATCGACCCCCTTGCCGCCGACGGCCAGCAGCTTCGCGGCGTCGTCCGCGCCGGCGGCTTGGACCAGCACGCGGATCGGCGCGGGGGCGCCCGGTCTGAACGACGCGGAGACCCACTTCAAGCCTCGCGAGACGAGCGACGCCGGCTCGCCCCCCAACTCTTCCGGCAGCGCGATCACCTGTTCGTCGATCGCCCGGCGAAGGTCCTCGGGGGTGGCGGCGGCCAGGGCGATCGGAGCGTCGCCGGCCGCCGCGAGCGCTTCGGCCAGGTCGGGCCGGGGCGAGGGCTTCATCGCCTTCGCGCGCTCCAGCGTCGCGTCGTCGCCCGCGAGCACCGCGCCTCGGATCGACGCGCAGGTCGTCCACGCCGCCGGCCCTCCCTTCTCCACCCCGCCGCAGAGGATCTCGCCGATGGCCTTGGCGTCGGCCCCGTCCTCCAGCGGCGCGAGGGCGAACGGAGGCGAGGACGGGATTGAGTACCGGATCGCCGGCATCGTGTCCAACGTCACCACGACGTACAGCTCGCGCGCCCCGGCCTTCCGGAGCGCGTCGAGCCAGGGTCGATACATTGTCGCCAGCGGCTCGGCCTCGCCGAGCGCGCCGGCCTGGTCGACCGCGTCGAGCCGGATCCGAGCCACCGCCGCGGCGCGGTCGTCGAGGAACGTCGCGACCACGTCCTTCGTATCCGCCGAGGCCGCGGCGCAAGCCGCCAGCCCCCAACCGATGAGCAATGCCGAGAGCGTCTTCATGATCTCCGATCTCCCTGGTTCGTTCCCGACCGTCACGGATTTCGGAGGACGTCCACGCTCTTCCCCCCTCGCGGGGGAAGACAGACCGCGCAGCGGTCAGATGAGGGGGGTGACGAGCAAGCGCGCCGTCGGGATTCGAAGGCCCGTCCGAATCGGCCGTCGCGGACTCCATCGGCCTTCTTGCTCGTCCTCCCCCTCATCCGGCCCTTCGGGCCACCTTCCCCCGCGTGGGGGGAAGGCCGTTGCGATCGTCCTCGTCAAACTCCATGACGGCAACATTTATTCATGAATTACACGGTTCCGAGTGCGTGCCCGAGGCGTCAGCGCGCCGGGCGAAGCTCGTAGCGGATCGCGGATTCCCGGACCTGCTCCCAGCCGGCCGGCGCCGGGCTGGAGAGAAAGGCGCGGTCGCCTTCGAGCTTGTATTCGAACGACTTGCCGGTGATGGGATCGGGCGGCGCGGGGGCGTCGGTCAGGTCGTCCAGTCGGGGCGGCAGGGCGCCGTCGTGCGTCGCCGCGTACAGGCGGACGGCCTCCACGACCATCAGCACGGCGAATCGGCGCTCCAGACGGACGTTCGCGGCGTGGGCCGATCGGGTGGCCGGGATGAGTTGGACGAACGGGAAGCCCCGAGCGAGCTTCAGAAGTCTCGACTCGGCCTCGCGCCATCCCTTGGCCCCTAACCAGTAGGGCAGATGCGACCACTTAACGACTTCGTCACTGGCGATCTGGTAAGCCCGATAAGAGTCCAGGCCGACGACCTGGATCATGGGCATCGCCTCGACCCGATCGGTCGGCGCGCCGCCATCGCGTAGGGCCTGCTTCGACCGTCGATAGTCCTTCGCGATGGTCAAGAGTTGGACGGCGTGCGCGGGGAGGTCGTCGACCGCCGGCCGGGTGAGCGGACTCCGGGCCGGGGGCCAGCCGTCCACGTCCTGGCCGAGCTTCCGTGCGAACTGGTCGCCGCAGGCGCGGGCCGTCTCCAGCGACCAGGCGTCGCCGTCGATCTTGCGGAGCATCGGGAACTCCCGCTCCAGCAAGACCGACTCGCCAAAGGCCGGCCCCGACAGGTCGATGAGCGGTCGGGGGATCGTCGCCAGGGCCCAGTACAGGTTGGGAGCGCCGGGCTTCTGGATGAGGTCCTCCAGTTCGTCCAACGCGAGGTTCGCGCAGGCGATCGCGACGAGCGACTGTATGTAGATGTCGCCGCGGCCGACGTCGCGCGCCACGGCCAGGCCGGTTCGAACGTCCTGAACGGCCTCGTCGACCCGCCCTTCATCGGCGTCGAGCCGGGCTTTCACGGCGAGCCAACGAGCCACGGAACGCATCTCCTGGATCTCGGACAGCATGAGGGAGTAGCCCTCGTCCCGGTATCGGAACCCCCAATCGCAGGTCTCGCGCAGGCTCCCCAGCCGGGCTTCCTCAAGGACCGTCCAACGATTGTCGAGGGCCTTTCGGACCCTTTCCCTCGGGAACTTGTCGATGGGGAGGCGGAGCCAGTCCGCGGCCAGATAGTCCGGGGACTCCGAGGCTTCGTCGGCGGCGGACTTCCCGGCCTGGATCAACTCGCGATAGCGAAGCTGGATCAAGGACTCGATGGCGCGGTGGTAGAAGACGGCGGCGTCGCCGGGGACCTGTTCGGCGCGCGAGGGGAGCAGGCGGACGCTCAGGGCGGGCGTCGGCGGTTTGGCGGGGTGGATGGCGATCGTCCGCTCCAGCGGCGGCGTCTCGTCCGCGCGGGCGGCGACGGCCAGGGCGGCGAGGCACAGCGGCAAGGCGAGTCTCATAGCGGGCCTCCAAGAATGGAACGCGGGGTCAGGGGCTCGGGCGCGTCGATGGTGATCGGGCCGAGATACACCACCGAAAGCAACGGCGGCTCGGTCGCGGCGAGCGCGGCCGGGTCGCTCCGAGCGGTCAGCGCGCGGGACGGAACGGCGGGGGTTTTCATGGGTCGCTCCGGCGGCGCGGGCTCACGACGGGTCAAGATCACGACCGGATCGGGAGCGGGAGCCGGAACCGTGACGACGCGCTCGACGACGCGCTCGGTCGGGCGTCGGCTCAAGGCGACGGCCTGGCCGAGCGTCGCCAGGGCGAGCGCGGCGGCGACGGCGGGCCAGAGCCGGCCGCGTCGGGAATCGCGCGAGCCGGCGCGGCGGCCGGCCTCGTACATCAGGCGATCGCGGTCGAGGCCCCCTCGCGGCGCCAGGCCGGACAGGGAGCGCTCCAGCGCGGTCAGGTCTTCTCGCGGTTCGGACATGACGCCCCCAATCGTTCCCTCAAGGTTTGCAAGGCTCGCATGTACGCGCGATGCGACGTGCTGGAGGAAGCGCCGTTGACCCGGCCGATTTGCTCGAAGGTCAGCCCGCCCCAGAGGTGGGCGACGACGACCTCGCGCTCCTCGCGCGGCAGCGTCCGAAGCGCGTCCTGGACCGCGTCGGGGTCGGGGCCGTCGGTCGCCGCGGGGTCGAACCACGCGGGCGACTCGGCGGCGGCCCTCGCCTCGTGGCGGCGACGCCGACCGGCGGCTCGCGCGGAGTCCAGGGCCAGGTTGCGGACGACCCGGAACAGCCACGCGCCGGGGTCGTCGGGCTCGCGCTCCAGTGCCGACAGCCGGAGGAACGCCTCCTGGGCCACGTCCTCGGGCGCGTCGCAAAGCTGGCGCGCGAAGAGGACCAGGGCGGCCTCGTGGCGGTCGAGCAGTCGTCCGATGGCGTCGGGGTCCATCGCGGCCTCGGGTGGTTTCGTCGGTCCTCCGGATATAAGACGATCGTCGGACGCGGCCGTCCCAGAAAACAGGGGGCGGCGGGGATCGGGTTGCCCGGTTCGCGGGGAAGGCTAGAATGGGCCCTCGGGTGTGAGGGGAAGCCATCCGCCGCTCCGCGACTCGTGCGGCGAACGCAACGGCCTTCCCCCCTCGCGGGGGAAGGTGGCCCGAAGGGCCGGATGAGGGG
>CALCIB010000273.1 GCA_937907525.1 uncultured Planctomycetales bacterium
GACCGCCGCGACTTCTGAAAAAGTGTCGGGTCGTCAGCCCGGTGGGAGAGGGGACATTAAAGCTTGCGCCGATCGCCATTAAGCGCTCAATCCACCCGGACGCAATCGTCGGTGACGAACGCCGACGGGTCTTCCACGCACGGCGGGAGGCCGGGGCCGACGACCGGCTTCATCGTCGCCTCGCGCTCGGCGAGGTCCTGGTTGAGCGCCAGCAGGAAGGCCAACGGGTCGTCCTTGGGCTTCATGCCGTAGGCGGCGCGCACGGCCGCGTCCAGGGCGTCGTGGGCGTCGCGCAAGGGGTTCTTGCCGGGGGTCTCCAGCGTCCGGTACAACTCCCGCAAGCTCCAGCCGTTCTCGCCCATCACCCGACGTCGCAACCCCCGCAACCCCGCCGACCCCGCCGCCACCCTCCCCACCTGGGCCGTCGTCGGCTTTTGCGGCCAGGGGAACGTGTCGAAGACGGTGTCACTCGTGTAGCGGAAGTCCCCCTTCAACGTCGAACACCTGGAGACGAACCAGGCCCAATGAATTCCGGATTGGAGGACGCCGAAGGAATAGTCGTCGGGGAGGGGGAAGACTTGAAGCGAATCCCCAGGCCGGATGCCGCTTTCCACGAACTCGAAAATTGGGCGCTTCGTGACGCGGGCGCAGACGATGTAGCGCGACATGCCCGCGATCTTGGCGATCAACTCTTGTCGTGGGTAGGAGAGCAGCCACCACTTGTTGAGGAAGTTGCGGTGGTGCTGATTCACTTTCGCCTTCGGGTTCGCGTCCAACGCGATTTTGTTCCGTTCGGCTTCCTTCCTCGCGGCGGCCTCGCGAATGGGCAGTACCGTGTCTCTCAGGCGGTCAAGGAGCTTCGGATACCGTCCGGCGGCGAGAACGTCGCGAGGGTGGAAGTCGACGACATACCGTTGTGGAGCGGGCGGCTGGTGGGAAAGGAGTTCGTCGCCGGTTAAGTAAGGGAGCAGCACATCGGCGTTTCCGGTCGAGGCTTTCAGAAAGACGCCGGCTTCGTCCGGCGTCAGGAGGAAGCGCTCGTGGCCGTGGGTCTGGCCCTGGTAGCACGCGCCGGATTCGATGTTGGCGCGGAGGCGTTGAGCCTGGGTGACGTCGAACGAGGCGGAGAGGGCGGGGCCGATCTCGTCGAGCTCGACGACGGTCCAGGGACTTTCGGGCTGGTCGCCGATTTGGGTGAAGAGTTTCTTCTTGCCGGACGCCTCGCCCTTGACCCAGTTGGCGATCGACACGTGGACGGCGGCGTCTCCCGACCAGACTTGCGACGAGACCGCCTCGGTGATCGCGCCGCCGTCCCCCAGGATGTAATCCAACCCGCCCTCCCGCGAGTAGTTCTGCCGGATCGTGTTGGTGCCGACCAGGCCGGCCCTGCCGCCGGGTTTTAGGTGGTCGTGCGCCTTGCGGAACCAATAGACGCAGTAGTCGGCGCGGCCGGGGACTTCCGGGAAGGCGTCGCGGAGGCGGTTCATGTAGGCGGGGCCGTACTCCCGCTGCATCTTGTTCTTCGACTGATACGGCGGGTTGCCGATGACGGCGTGGGCGTGGGGCCATTTGCAAAAGAGGGCGTCGGCGGCGTGGATGTTGGCGTCGAGGTTGTCCAGGGGGAGGGCGGCGTCGTATTCGAGGGGGAGGTCGGGGCCCTCGGTGTCGAGCCAGGCGCGGGTCTCGTCGATGGCGAGTTCCTTGGCGATCATGAGCGTGACCTTGGCGAGTTCGACGGCGAACTCGTCCTTGTCGAGGCCGAAGAACTGGCGGACGCTCACCTCCGAGCGGGGGCGGACGGTCTGTCGGGTCCTTCGGCCGAACTCGGAATGGATTCGGGCCAGCAGGCCCAACTCCAGCCGCTTCAGTTCCCGGAAGGCGACGTAAAGGAAGTTCCCCGAGCCGCAGGCGGGGTCGAGGACGCGGAAGGCCCGTAGTTCCTCCAGCAGTCCGCGAAGCTCCTTCAACGTCTTGGCCGCTTCGATCCGGGCGCGCCAGGGTCGGACGATGGTGGGGAGGACGACCTTTTGGATGTCGGCCTCGGAGGTGAAGTGGGCGCCGTAGGCGTGCCGACGCTCCTTCCCCATGCTGGCCTGAAAGAGAGTGCCGAAGATGGGGGGCTGGACCTTGCTCCAGTCCTCGGCGGCGGCGTCCAGGAGCATCGCGGTTTCGTCCGGGGTCAACTCCAGGGGCGTCACCTTCTGGAAGCCCCCGCCGTTGAAGTAGCGGACGTTCCGGAACCGACCGCCCCGCGCCGGTTGCTCGGAATCCATCTGGCGGAAGAGGCCGCCGATCAGGTCGTAGGCGCTCGCGCCGCGGCGGCAGTCGTCGAGGAGTTCGCTGAACAGGTCCTTGGGCAAGAGCCCGGCGTCCTCGGAGAACATGGCGACGACGCATTGCAGGGCGAAGCGTTGGGCTTGCTCGCGGTCCTCGCCGCGGGCGACCAGCGCGTTGAAGACGCCGGCCACCTTGGCCGCCGCGGCGCGGGTGACGTCGACCCGGTTGTTGCCGAACTGGGGCTTGCGCTCGGTCGGGAAGAGGAAGTTGAAGGCGGTGTAGCGCTTCGGCAAGTCCTCCAGGGCGACGACGTCGACGGGGTCGTTGAGTTGGGAGTCGAAGTCGTAGATCCAGAACTCGTCGAAGTTGCAGAGGACGACGTACTTGGGGCGGTGGGGGACCAGTTGGAGCCAGTATTCGAACGCCTGGCCGTAGTGTTTTTGGAGTTTTTCGCCGCGTTTCTTCATCTCGACGAGGAGTCGGGGGCGCCAGAGCAGGTCGGCGAACTTGGTGGATCGGGCGTTTTTGACCCGGTATTCGAGGGTCGCGCCGGCCTCCTTGTAGCCCTTGTGGCCGAAGGCTTGAAAGAGGCGGTCGCAGAAGACCTGGGCCTCCCCCTTTTCGTCGCCCGAAAGCGCGCGGGCGTAGGCGACGAATTCGAGGATCGGCGCGGCGGGGTCGCTCATCGTCGAGGCTCCGTCGGCGCGCGGCCCGGATCGGCCGCGGCTTTACGCGGACGTGACGGCGTCCGCGGGGGCGGCGGCGTCCTGGGCGGCGCGGCGGGCGAGGAAGTCGCGAAGCGCGGGGAGGTCGAAGAACGCCCGGAGCATGTTGTCCATGCAGCGCCGTTGCATCTCGACTCCCGCCTCCCAGCGCGCGAAGGTCGCGATGGCGACTCCCAGCAGCGAGGCCGCGGCCTCTTGCGACAGCCCCAATTCCTCGCGTCGCTTGCGGATCTCGGCGGCGGGAAGCACGCCGACGGCTTTTCTCAAGGCGAAGTAAACCCGGTCGGCGGAGACGGAGTCCATCTCGATCTCGCCGCAGGCGGCGCACTGGTAGACGTCGAGGTTGGAAACTTCCACGCGGTACTTGCGGCCGTCGTGGTCCAAGTCCGGGGAATAGGTTTCAAGCACCTTGGGAACGACGGCCTTTTGGCCGCATTCCTCGCAACGCGTCGGTTTCGACATCACCGCCATCCCTTCCGGTCCCCCGCTCGCTCGCGTTGCTCGTGGACGCTCACGATCTTGACGACCGATAGGTCGTCGTCGGGAATGTCAAGAACGACTTCGAGATAAAGGCCGTTCTCCAAGCCCCCGTACGGAAAGACCACGTCGTAGAAATAATCCTTTGGATCGCCGAGGCTATCTCGATATTCTCGCTTTTGCCGAAGGGCTTCCAGTCCGTGTCGCTTCAAAAACCCGGCGACTTCACGCTCGACGTCGGTAGGCTGCCACCTTTTGACGTCGCGCACCCATTCAAGAGGACGCCTCGCCCACCGCACGCAACCTCGCACGCCACTGGTCAACGCCTGGAAGACCATCCGGTGTTCTTGACGTGGGTCGAGCATTCGCTTTCCCGTGGGTCGATCAACGTCGTCCGAATTCTAGAACCATGCTTGATCTTGGTCAAACGTGGGTCGCCGATCGCGGGTCGCTTGGCGTCGGTCCACTTCATCGCGTAAACCGGGGCCGTCCGCTCCTTCCATGGCCCCCGCCGATCAATCACCCGGCCGGGACGTGGCCGTTGATCAGCACGGCGTCGGCGGGAGGCGGCGGGGCGGCTTCCTCCAGGAAGACGCCGATGTGGCGGAACTTTTGGTAGCGGCGGTCGAGGAGTTCGTCGCGGGGGACGGAGACGAGTTTGCGGATGTTGCGCAGGAGGAATTGCTTGAGGCCGGCGGCGGTCTCGGCGTGGTCGCGGTGGGCGCCGCCGAGGGGTTCGGGGACGACCTCGTCGATGATGCCGAAGCGGAGCAGGTCGCGGCTGGTGAACTTCAAGGCGGCGGCGGCCTTGGGGGCGTGCTCGGCGCCTTTCCAGAGGATGGTGGCGCAGCCCTCGGGGCTGATGACCGAGTAATAGGTGTGCTCCAGCATCCCCAGGTGGTCGCCGATGCCGATCCCCAGGGCGCCGCCGGAGCCCCCCTCGCCGATGACGACGCAGACGATGGGGGTCTTGACGCCGGACATCTCCATCAGGTTCTCGGCGATGATCGCGGCCTGCCCGCGCTCCTCGGCGGAGATCCCCGGATACGCGCCCGGGGTGTCGATGAAGGTGACGATCGGCAGGCCGAACTTCTCGGCGAACCGCATTTTCAGGAGGGCCTTGCGGTAGCCCTCCGGGTGGGCGCAGCCGAAGTGGCAGGCGGTGCGCTCGGCGAGGTTCTTCCCCTTCTGGTGGCCGATGAACATCACCTTCACGTCGTCGAGGTAGCCCAGCCCGGTGACGATCGCCTGGTCGTCGCCGACGGCGCGGTCGCCGTGGAGTTCCAGGAACTGGTCGAAGATCAACTCGACGTAGTCGCGGGTCTGGGGACGTTGGGGGTGGCGCGAGACCTGCACCGTCTGCCAGGGGTCCAACTGCGAGTAGATCTCGCGCTTCAGGGTGGCCAGCTCGCGGCGGAGGCGGCGGATCTGCTCGCCGATCTTGGAGGTGTCGCCCCCGGCGCGGTTCTTGGCGTAGCGCGACTCCATCTCGACGAGCCGCTGCTCCATCTCGTAGATGGGGGCCTCGAAGGGGAGACGCTGGTCGTTGGGGCTGCGCATGGCGGGCCTGGGTCCTGTCGGGGTGGGCGGGCCGTCGGCTCCCGTGGGGGGCGCTCTCAGCCATTATCGGCGATGGGGGCGGGGTCGTCCCGGTAAATCCGGATCTTCCGGAAGGCGGTGGCGAACTCGTGGAGCGAGGCGAAGCGTTCGGCGGGGTCCTTGCGGAGCATGCGCATGACGACGTCGCCGAACTCGGGGGTGATCCGCTCGTCGCGCGAGGTCAGGGGGATCGGCTTTTCCCGGACGTGCTTGCTCAGAAGCTCCTGCTGGGAGTCGCCCCGGAACGGCGGTCGGCCGCAGGCGAGTTCGTAGCAGGTGGCGCCGAAGCTGTAGACGTCGGCCGCGGGGGCGGGGGGCTCGCGACGGATCTGTTCCGGGGCCATGTAGGTGCCGGTCCCCTGCCGCGGCGGCTTGCGGGCGAGGAGCCGCGACAGCCCCGTCCGCGCCTTCATGGTGATGGTGTAGTCGATGACGCGGACGTCGCCGGCGAGGTCGGCCAGGATGTTCTCCGGCTTGACGTCGCGATGGACCCAGCCCTTGTCGTGCATGCAGGCCAGTCCCGAGGCCGCCCGGCGGATGATCGCGTGGAGGTGCCGCCGGGGCATGGGGTAGGTTTCGGGCTTGAGCAAGGGGAGCTTGAGGTTGCGGGCGGGGAAGAACTCCATCACGAAGTAGGGCTGGTCGCGATCGGCGACGTACTCATGCACCCGGATCAGGTGGGGGTGTCGCAGTTGGAGGCCGAGCCGGGCCTCGAACGCGAACTTGCGGCGCTCGGAGGAGTCGCCGCAACGATCGGCGGAAAGCTGCTTGATCGCCAGTCGGCGATGGGTGGAGTCGTCGACGACCTCCATGACGTCGGAGGTGACGCCGGCGTGGAGCACCCGGAGCACGCGATACGCGCCGATTCGATCTTCGGTCCCTGTCTTCGCCAACCTCTCGGCCCTCCGCGGCGGCGGCGTCCCAGTCGCCGCAACCCGCGCCATGCTACTAAAATCCGACGTCCCCGGCAACGCTTGGGGCGGTTCCCGAGGGCCGCTCAAGAGCGACGGCGGTTCGGGACGATCAAGAAGGCACGGGGAGTTCCCCGGAAGGCCCGCGCGGAGGTGACGGGGCGGATCGAGAACAGGGAAGGAGTCGGTCGACCATGCTTCGGAATCGCCGCGACACCCCGCCAGCCGGTCCCGACGTCGCCGTCGCCAGTCGACGGGCGGCCCTTGAGACCCTGGCCGCGATCACGACGGCGACGCGATCCGGGCCGGTCCTCCTGACCGGCGAGCCGGGCGCGGGCAAGTCGTGGCTGCGGCGGCTTCTGGTCCGCTCCCTTCCCTCCCACTGGGGCGCGACGGTCGTCGCGGCGGCCCCCGCCCTGGACGCGGTCGACTTCCTGACCCTGACCGCCGCGGCGCTGGGCGTCTCTCCCCAGCCCGATCGCCCGGCGACGCTCCGCCTGGCCGTCGAGGCGGCCCTGGCCGACGAGGCCCTGGACGGTCGCCGCCGGCTGCTGGTCGTCGAGGACGCGCACCACGCCGGGCCCGACGTCTGGGCCGAGGTCGAGGCCGTTTGCGACCGCCTGGGCGAGCCCGGCGGGTTCGCCGCCGCGGTGGTCGTCGGCCGCGGCGAGCTGGTCCGTCGGCTGGCGTCGCCGCCGTCGCGGTCGCTGGCGAGTCGGCTTTCCAAACATCTTCACCTCCCGCCGCTGAACGTGGACGAGGCGGCCGCGCTGCTGCCGGGCGTCCCCGACGGGGCGCTGGAGGTCCTCCACCGCGACGCCGCCGGCAATCCCCGGCGACTGCTCGCGCTGGCCGCCGACCGCGTCCCCGCGGCCCTCGCCGCGCGTCCGGTCCAGGTCGCGGCCCCGGTCGCCGAGGCTCCGCCGCCGCTTCCGTCGTTCCCCTCGCGAGCCCCCGAGCCCGCGCCGCCGGTGGTCGTCCCGGTCCCGGGCGCGCCGAAGGTCGCGGCGCCGGCTCCTCGCCAATCCCCCCCCGCCCTGCTGCCGAGCCGTCCGCCGCTCCGCGTCGAGGAAGGGCTCATCGAGGTCGGCTGGGCCGGCGGCCCGGACGTCGACGAGGACGCCGTCGCCGTCGAAGCCGACGATGAGGCCGAGGCCCCGTCGTCCGACGACGGCGAGTTGATCGACGACCACTACGCGGCGCTTCAAGCCTGGACCGAGTGGGCCCGCAACCGCGACCGCCTCAGCCGCCCCGCCGAGCAAGCCGCCGCCGGCGAGCCGGCCGCCGTTCCCGACGACCCGGCCGGGCCCGACGATGACGAAGCCGACGCCGACGTCGACGTCGAGCGCGAACCGCTCGCGACCTCGGAGGGCGAGTCCGCGCTCCGCGGCGACCTTCGCGCCGAACCGGCCCACGAGCACGCCCCCTACGGCCAACTCTTCGGCAAGACGCGGACGACGAGCTGACTGGATGATGAATCCTTGACGCCGAGGACGGATTGCCTTCCCCCCTCGCGGGGGAAGGTGGCCCGAGGAACGCTGCCGAAACAACTTCCGGGAATCCTCCGGGGTCGACTCGCGTGGCATCGAACCGTAAATCCGGG
>CALCIB010000274.1 GCA_937907525.1 uncultured Planctomycetales bacterium
CTCATCCGGCCCTTCGGGCCACCTTCTCCCTCAAGGGGAGAAGGCGATGACCGCCACGGCCTCTGAAAAAGTGTCGGGTCGTCAGCCCGCCGGGAGAGGGTGGCCCGAAGGGCCGGGCGGGGGTCGTCGCGCTTCGGAGCGAGCGTCGGTGTACGTCCGGCGCGCCCGACGGCGCCCGCGAAGCGCCGCGACCATCACCCCGCCAACGGCGCCGCGACCGGCTCGACCGCGGGCGGCTGGGACGTCTGCTTCGCAGCGACGACAAGCGCCTACGCGGCGGGCGGGAGCGAGGCGAGAGCGGCCTAAGACACTCTCATTATCACATTTGTTGAAGTTGGTTGATCTTGTTGTAAAGGGTCTTGAGGCTGATCCCGAGTTCCTTGGAGGCGGCGGGCTTGTTGCCGTTGTGCTTCTCCAGGACGACCTGGATGTAGCTCATCTCGATGTCGCGGAGGGTGGGGTTGCCGTCGGGGATCGCGAAGTGGGGGCCGTTGGCCGCCTGGCCGGCGCCCGGCTGGGGGCGGTTCCTGGCGGGAAGCTGGGTCGGCAGGTGCTCGGGGCGGATCGGCCCGTTGCCGGCGAGGATCAGGGCGCGCTCGACCGCGTTGGCGAGCTCGCGGATGTTCCCCGGCCAGTCGTGGCCGCGAAGGACCTCGATCGCCTCGGGGGTGATCGACGCCTCGGTCAGCCCCCGCCGCGCGGCGTAGCGATTGATCATGTGTCGGACCAACTCCGGGATGTCGCCGCGGCGGTCGCGCAGGGGGGGGAGGACGATCTCGAAGGTGTTGAGCCGGAAGAAAAGGTCCTCGCGGAACTGATCGTTGGCGACCATCTCGCGAAGGTCGCGGTTGGTGGCGCAGACGATCCGGACGTCGACCCGGAACGGCTCGTTCTCGCCGACGCGGCGGATCTCGCCGGACTCCAAAAACCGCAGGAGCTTCACCTGCACCGACTTGTCCAGCTCCCCCACCTCGTCCAGGAACAAGGTGCCGCCGTTGGCGACCTCGAAGAGGCCCTTGCGGTTGGTCTCGGCGCCGGTGAACGCCCCCTTGCGATGGCCGAACAACTCGCTTTCGACGAGGTTCTCCGGCAAGGCGCCGCAGTTGACCGGGATGAACGCGCGGCTGGCGCGCTCGCCGCGCTCGTGGACGTTGCGGGCGACCAACTCCTTGCCGGTGCCGGTCTCCCCCAGGACCATCACCGTGGCGTCGGTGGGGGCGATGGTCTCGATGAGCCGCTTGACCTGCTGCATCGCCGGCGAATCGCCGATGATCAAGGGCGCGCCCTCGGCCGCCTTCAGCCGGCTCTCCAACGACGCGGTCTTGTTGGTCAGGTCGCGGCGCTCGGCGACGCGGTTGAGGATCACCTCCAACTCGGCCCACTTGCAAGGCTTGGTCAGGTAGTCGAACGCGCCCAGCCGCAACGCCTGCACCGCGGTGTCGACGGTGGCGTGGCCGGTCAGGAGGATGACCTGGGTCTCGGGGCTGGACTGCTTGATCTGGGTGAGGACCTCGACGCCGGTGATGCCGGGCATGCGGATGTCCAGGAGCGCCACGTCGTAGTTGCCGCGCTCGATGGCCTTGAGCGCGGCGGCGCCGTCGGGGAAGACGTTGACCTCGTGGCCCAGGCGAGGCAGTTCCATTTGCATCAGGTCGCGGAGATGCGCTTCGTCGTCGGCGAACAGGATTCGCAGACCTCCCCGGCGCGACTTGTCGATCATGACTTCCTCCCTGGGCTCGTTCGATTCCGTTCGTGGGGTCGCGGCGCGGGTATCAGGCGGCGTGGGCGTCGGCGGTCGCCGATGTCTCGCGGACGGCGTCGTCCTTTTCCGACGGATGGATCGGCAGGCGGACCTTGAACGTCGAGCCCTTGCCGGGACCGGCGCTCGCGGCGGTGATCTCGCCGTGGTGCTGGTTGACGATCCGGTGGGTGATGGAGAGGCCCAGCCCCGTCCCCTTGCCGTCGCGGCGGCGGGTGTAGAAGGGCTCGAAGATGTTTTCAAGCACTTCCGGCTCCATGCCGCAGCCGTCGTCGGCGAAGCCGATCTCGGCCATGCCGCGGTCGTAGCGGGCCTCGATCCGGAGCGTGCCGCCGGCGTCCATCGACTCTAGCGCGTTGACCGCCAGGTTGAGGACCACCTGCTTGATCTCCTGACCGTCGACGTGGGCCAGCACGGCCTCCTTGGGATGAAACGCGATGGTCTTGCCCCGGTACTTGCCGATGTGGCGGATCATGTCGACCACCCCCTGGATCAGGCTGGGAAGGTCGGCCCGCTCGCGCTTGATGTCGCCGCAGCGGGCGAAGTCCAGCAGCTTCTCGGTGATGCTCTTACACCGGAAGGCCTCCTCCTGGATCATCTTCAGGTAGTTGGCGGCGACCATGCGGTCGGGATCGTCGGGAGGACCCGGCCGGGCGTCGAGGCGGTTCTCGAGCGCCTCGGAGCAGAAGGCGATCGACGCCAGCGGGTTGTTGATCTCGTGGGCGACGCCGGCGGCGAGGAAGCCCACCCCGGCCAGCCGTTCGGAGCGCACCAACTGCCGGCTCCGCTCCTGGACCTGTTGTTCCAGGTCGGCGTAGGTCATGCTGATCCGCGCCGTCATCTCGTTGAAGGCCGCCGCCAGGTCTTGCATCTCGTCGCCGGAGCGAAGGTCGATCTTGTAGTCGAACGAGCCCCGGGCCACCCGTCGCACGCCGCGCTGGAGCAGACGGACGGGGTTGAGCACCCAGCGCTGGAACAGCGCCATCAAGCCGCAAAGCATCCCCAGGACCATCAGGGCGGAGGTCCAGACGATGGCCCTGCTGGCCTGGTACTGGGTCTTGGAGACGGTGAGGATCTCGAAGAAGTCCTCGTGAAGCTCCTTGGGGAGCAACATCGCCAGGTGCTTGAGCCGCTCGACGCGGGAGGCGAGGTCGGTGACCGGTCCCAACTGCGGCGGCGCGTCGGGGTGGCGGGCGACGAAGTGGGCGGTGCCGTGCAAGGCCGGCTCGACGGTCGGGCCCTCGGTTCGCAGGGTGTTGATGACCGTCGCGAGGCCGTCGTCCATCAGGAACGAGAGCCCCAACTCGTCCACCCCGCTGTTGGCGCGGTTGCCCCGCAGGGTGTTCTGCTTGAGTTCCTGGAAGTAGGCCGTGAGCGATTCCCGCGTCGCCTCCGCCGCGGCGATCGCCGCTTGGCGTTCCGGTTCCGAGCCGTCGCGCGGGGGATGGAGCCGGAAGACGGCCTCGATCAGGTCCTTGGACGCGCCCAACTCGCGAAGCTGGTCGGTGAGCGCCAAGTTGCTCATGTGGAAGGCGTGCAGCCCGAAGATGGAGCCCCCCATCAGGATGAGCATCATCCCCACGACCACGCAAAGGCCGACGATCAACTTCAGCCGGATCGGCCAACGCACCATGACGACCTCCGTGTCGCGACCTTCGCCGAGGCTTCCCCGGCCGCCGCCCCCCCTTCCCTATGGGGGCGGGCCGAGCCCTTATACCAGAACTCGCGAAATCGCTCAAAGCCGACTCAAGAATCTCCGCGGCCGGGTCGAGCCCGCCGCCCCGCGAAGGCCAACGACGCCAGCGCCCCCACGCCCGCGAGCGCCAGGGCCGACGGCTCCGGCACCGCGACGTTCGACCGGGTGGTTCGAACGTACCAGACGTCGCTGATGGTCTCGGCGCCGGCGACAAGGATCAATCCGTTGGACAAGGCGCCTTCCGCGGCGTTGGTCACGTCGACGTACTTGTAGTCGCTCCAGTATTCCGAGGCGTACCGATAGGAGCCGTGGTCGTCACCGTAGTCGGTGGGATACCCTCCCCCGACGACGGAGATGACGAAGTCGGTCCACTGGGGCCGCAGCGTCCACTCGGCCTCCGTGGCGAACCGCCAGCCCTCGCCCGCGCGGAAGTCCGGCGTCTCCATTCCGCCGTTCCCCGGCATCACCGGGCCGGCGTAGACCCAGTCCAGCCCGGTGCCGTCGAAGTCGATCAGCACCAGATCGTCCGGGATCGGGGTCGTGTTCGGTATCAGCGCGGCCTCGCCCCGTCCCGCCGCCGCCGCGATCAGTCCGCCCGCCGCCACCACGCATATCCAACGCCGCGTCGCGCCCGTCGTCATGGGTTCGCTCCCGTCCGGTCCAACCCGGCGGCGCGCGTTTCACCCGAAACGCCGTGAATGCTTGTGACGCCGCCGAATCGCATGGACGAGTGCAGGATGACGCGCCCCCCGCCCCCCCTCAAGCCGAACACGAGACGTGTTGTTTAAAATAGACGTTGATGGAATCGGGACCGCGCCGGCGACGCGCGCGGGGCCGGATCGCGGCGCGTCGTCCCGACCGACGTGGCGTTTCAAGAACGTCCGCCGCGCGGAAACGTCCCCGGGCGTCACGGATTCCAAAGCGGGAGGCCGGTCGACCCGCTCGCCGGCCTCACCCCGTCACTCCCCTCCACGACGCCGCGCCGACGGCGGGCTTGCGCAGTTCTGCATGCGGAATTTCTTGACCTTCGGCCCTTGCCAGACCACAATCGTCACGGGGGAGGAGTACCGCGATGAGCCAGAGGACCAGGGATCGTCGGGTTGGAAGTCGCGCCGGGCCGTCTGGCGGCGAGTTGGACGTCCGGGCGATTCGCGAAGGGCTTGGGTTGGCGCGGAAGGACTTCGCGCGGTTCGCGGGGCTCTCGGAGCGGACGATCGCCTCCTGGGAGGCTGGGATGGCCCCGCCGCCGTCTCGACTCTCGCGGCTGAACGAACTGCTGCGCCTCCAGCGCGCGCTTGCGCGGGTGGTTCGGGAGGAAGCCGTCGGCCCCTGGCTCGGGACGCCGAATCCGGCCTTCTCCGGGCTCAAGCCCCTGGAGGTGATCGAACGGGGGGAGGTCGATCGCCTCTGGCGGATGATTTACGAGATCGAATCCGGGACGCCCACCTGACCCCCACGAGCGGGGCTCCGGCAGCTTCTCCCGGTTTTGGATCTCCAACCCTCCCGGCGGTAGCCGATCCGGGAAGGCGACCAGGTTTTTCGCGCTCTTGAATCGGGCCGAGGGGACGACGAGCCCCTGGATCCCGAGGGCGCGCGCCAGCCTCGCGACCGCCTGCGTTCGAGCCTCCGACCCTTTCGCCTGGCAAGCCTCCCAATCTTCCTCGATCATCCGTTCGATCGAGAGGCGAAGTCGCGAACGAACCGCCGGAGCGGTCAGGTCGAGCAGTCTTTCCAGGTTCGCGTCCACGGCGACCATGACCAACGGCATCCGTTGATCGATGTCGAATCCATACCGCGCGCCCGTCCCCAACGCTTCAAGCAAGGCGGTCTGAGGATCAAGACCGCCATGGACCGCGGGGAACGCCCCGCGGGGCGTCCATCTCGCCCCGAATCGTCGCGCCCCTTCGCCGTTGAGGAGGTCGCGACGATTGGCGTAGGCGATCGCCGTGGCGCGGTACATGGTGATGCGTCGCGGTTCGACGAGCGCGAGGCATCCGGCCAGGGCCCTCGCCAGCCGAGCGCTTTCGGGATGAAACGACGGGCCCTGGCGTTTCGATCCCTCGCCCTCCCGCCTCACCCCGCCACTCCCATCCACGACGCCGCGCCGACGGCGCCCAACGCGGCGAGCAGACCGGCGGCGAGACCCAGGCGGAAGCGGCGGATCTGGCGCTGAAAGGCGGGCTCGCGGGTCGGGGACTCGACCAACCCGGAGAGGAACTCGATCCGAGAGGCGATGCTGCCGTGCCGCCACGACCGGGCGGCGGCGGGGATGCCGTTGAGCCGGGCGACGTCGGCCAGGGCGGCGGCGAAGATCCGGACCCCCACCGGACAGACCGCGGCGATCGGCCGGTCGGGTTCGTCCATCAAGCCCTCGAACTCGAAGTGGGGGGGGCAGTCGGGCGAGCCGCACGAGACCGCCTTGCAGCCGTAGACGTCGGCCTGACGCTCCAGCCGCCTCGACAACGCCCCGAAGACCACCCAGAACGACGCCCCGAAGCCGAGCGCCACCAGCAGGGCCTCGGCGGCGTCGAGCAGGGCCGTCGGGCTTGTCGGATCGACGGTCGTCAGCCCGGCGAACCACTCCTCCAGTCCCGAGAAGGCGCTTGATCCCGCGGTCAGAAGGACCAGGAAGCCGACGAGGAAGAAGAGGATGTAGGGGAGGTGGCGGTGGGCGACGTGGCCGATCTCGTGGCCGAAGACCGCGGCGATCTCCCCCGGAGGCAGGCTGTCGATCAGGGCGTCGGAAAGCAAAACGTAGCGGAGCCCCGGCAGCACCCCGGTGACGCAGGCGTTGACCATCATGTGGTCCGTGTCCCAGATCAGGATCTCCGAGCAGTGGAACCCCGATCGCCCGGCGATCTCCTCCAGCTTGCGCCGCAACGGGCCGTCGCCGAGCGGTCGCGTCGGCCACGCCATGCGGATGAACAGCGGCGAGGCCGCCAGAATCGCCGAACCCAGCACGATCAACTCCGCCGGCTCCGCCCACTCCCACCCTCGCCAGGAAGGCCAGAGGCGGTCGATCACGTCGTTGCGGACGACGAAGACCGCGACGATCGGCAGGACCAACGCCAGCGACCGCCGCTCCTTCAAATAGAGATGGCGCGCCACCCGACGGCCGGGGTGGGTCGTCGGCAGGCCCATGACGGCCCGCTCGCCGTAGAACGTCCCCCACCAGGCGAGAAGCTGCATCGCCAGAAACGGGGCGATGACGAGGACGTCGTCCGCCAGGACCGACCCGCGCCAGCCCCAGGCGTCGTTGACGATCCCCGACCACCCCCAGCCGTGGACCATCCAGCCGTAAACGGCCAGCGTCGCCACCGCGATCAGTCGCGAGCCGATCCCGAGCGTCCGCTGCGTCCGCGAGCTCGCCGATCCGTCGCGTCGTACCTTCCAGGCCGTCCCAAGGCCGAGCGCGAACGCCGCGGCGACCACCGCCGCCCCCGCGCCCGCGATCCTCGCCAGCGCCCCCGGCACGTCGGCCGGCGAACCGGCCGGCGCGTCGACGCCGAAACCCAGCATCAGCGCGATCAGCAGTGAAATCGGGATCATCGGGCCCTGGAAACGACCTCGGTCAAGTCTCGAACTCTCCAGCCAGGATTATCCCCCCACGGCCGGGCGATCGTCAACGGACGGGAAGCCAGCCGCCGGAGCCGCGGCGGGGCTCGTCGCGCTCGGCGACGACGGGCTTGCGGCGCTCGGCGCGGGCGGGGGTCGGGGGCGTGGCGGGGGGCTCGGAGTCGGGCTCGACCCGGGCGACGCGGCGGTCGCCGTCGGTCGCCAGGGCGGAGCGGACGGCGTCGGGGAGACCGTCGCGGAGGGCCCGGAACGAGTCCTTCAACTCGTCGCGCTCCGCCTGGTAGGCGTGGATGCTGCTTCGGTAGTCCTCGACCGAGCCGGAAAGCGCGGCGACGCGGCGGGCGTCGTCGACGGCGCGCTCGGAGAGATCCTGGTTGTCGTTGCGGAGGGTGAGAACCTGGTCCTGGAGGCGGTCGTTCTCGGCGCGGAGGGCCTGGATGGTGCGTCGGCTTTCCTCGATCCGCTGGCGGGAGCCGAACTGGCTGCACCCCGAGCCGGCCGAGGCGCACGCCAGGGCGAGGAGCGTCCAGGCTTTGCGGCGCCGCGCGCGGTCCATGCGTCCCGAGTCCCTCCGGGAACGCCCCGGCCGGTCGAGCGTCGCGACGGGCGCGAGGGGTTCGCGACCCAGTCTTAGCGGATCCCGGCCGAACCGGCAAGGTCGATCGACCCGCCTGAAAGACCGGCCCCGCACATGCTCGGCTAAACGGCGCCGCCTTTCGCTCGGCCGTCGAATCCAGCTCCTCGGCGGGTTCGTTCGCGATCCAGAGGCGACGGCCGGCCGCTTGGCATCGATGACGTAAACGACTTCACGGCAAAGCGATGCGCCACGGCGACGAGCGCCGGGAATTGGCTCCGTTCGTCAAAGTCACGTTCGTTTTCCGAACGCCTCGATGTAAATCGGCCGACTCGAGGCGAGGTCCGCGCCGTCGTCCCGCCGGACGGGTACGGCGACGGTTCGTCGCCCCTGCTCCATTCATCCGGCTTGCCAAAAAGCAGGTCGGCCCGCGGCCGTCCACATGGCATGATCCGCGGTCATCGCGGGTTGGTTCCAGATTTCCGCGGCGATCTCGGAAAATTTATGAAGGAGATCGCGCCCGCGGGCCCAATAGGAGGCCACCCGGTGACGCCGCGGCGAGGCCCCTCCACATGTCGAGTCTTGTTGACCGCACATTGGAATCCTAATCGGGCCTCCTGATTTCAGGATGTCCGATTTTCAGTTCAATCCATTAGCGTCTCCCTCACGCGGATCGCTCGCGCCCCGCGGGCGTGAGTCGGCATCGAGTCTACAAGCAGTCCTTGGAGAAGGGAGCCGGGAATGATGAGACACGGAACGCTGGCGATCGCCACGTCATGTTTGATGTCGATGGCGGGGGGAGTCGTCGCGGGCTCGATCCCGCTGTTCAACACCGGGGTCGATGCGGGGGGGAACGTTCTCTCCGGGGGATCGGCCGATCCTCACTGGACGATCGTGGCCGGGACCGGGATCTCCTCGCCGACGCCGGCGATCGTGCTGACCAACCCGGTTGGCACCTATGCGACGAGCGGCGATTCGCGCTGGGTGTGGCGCAACGCCGACGGCTCGGGCGGAGGATCGAACACGTTCCGGCTCGTCTTCGACCTCACCGGCCATGATCCGGCCACCGCCCTCCTCAGCGGCTACTGGGGGGCCGACAACGGCGGTCGGATCCAACTCAACGGCGCAGACGCGGCGGGGTCCGGCGCCCTGGCCCTGACGGAAATCACCGAGTCCAACTTCAACGTCCTCCATGCATTCGCAATCTCGAGCGGATTCGTGGCCGGGTTGAATACGCTGGACTTCGTGGTGGCGGACGTCGACTCCCTGGCCGCCTTCAACGTCAGGGGCCTGACGCTGACCGCGACGGCGACGGCCGTACCGGAACCGCGGTCCTTGATCGTCCTGGCCCTGGGCTCGATCGGGATGTTGACCGGCATGCGGGCGCGTCGGGTCCTCGGCTGAAGCCGTGGGGCCCCCTCGGCGCTCGATCTGACGCCCCGACACTTTTTCGCAAGCCGTCGCCAAACGGCCTTCTCCCCTTGAGGGAGAAG
>CALCIB010000275.1 GCA_937907525.1 uncultured Planctomycetales bacterium
TTGCCTATGCTCTCCAAATTCCTAATCGAAAAGTTGTGGCCATACCTATGCCGCGCGGGGGGGAAGGCCGTAATGTCGTCGGCCGCGACGTCCTATGTGGGACGGACTCTAAAGCGGCGTCGGGCGGGTCGCCCACGCCACGGGAGGACCTCCGGGTTCGAAAGCCACGCCCGGCGGCCGTCTTGGCTTTGACGACGACGGCGAGTTCTGCTAGGTTTGATCCTGAAGAATTCAATCGAGATGGAACGCGGGTTGGAAACCCCGCCGCGTCGTTCGTCCCGCCCTCTACAAGGCCGTCGCTCTTGATCGCGCGGGTTGCCTTTGTAGGCTGGGTCGAGACCCAGCCTGACGAAGCCTCGGCTTGCGAGGGCTGGATCCGGACCCAGCCTACGGGAACAGCCACTCTCTTAAGTGCGATGGTCCACCACGTCCACGTCTTGGAACGCGGAGTTTTTTTTCGGAGGATTGTTTGATTCGCCCAGTTATGGAGGAACCCGCCACGGGCTTCCAATCGATGGGCCTGAGCCGAGGCATGCTCAAGGCCCTGGCCGCCGCCCGCTACCACGAACCCTCGCCGATCCAGGCCGAGTTCATCCCCGCCGCTCTCGACGGGTTGGACGTGCTGGGCCAGGCGAAGACCGGCACCGGCAAGACCGCCGCCTTCGGCATCCCCCTGATCGAGATGCTGGAAGCCCGCGGCCGCGGCCCCCAGGCCATCATCCTGGCCCCCACCCGGGAGCTGACCCAGCAGATCGTCGTCGAGCTGAAGAAGCTCTGCGCCAACCGCGGCGACGTCGCGGTGTGCGGGCTCTACGGCGGCGAGCCGATCGAGCGTCAGATCCGGGCGTTGAGTCGGGGGATCGACATCGCCGTCGGCACTCCCGGCCGCGTGCTCGACCACATCGAGCGCCACACGTTGTATCTCGGGGACATCTTCCACCTCGTGCTCGACGAGGCCGACCGGATGCTCGACATCGGCTTCCGGCCCGACATCGAGCGGATCATGAAGCGGCTTCCCGAGCCCCATCAGACGCTGTTGCTCTCCGCGACCATCAGTCCGGAGATCCGCGCGCTCAGCCACCGCTACATGCAAGATCCGGTCGAGTTGAACCTCTCGACCGACGAGCCGTCGGTGGAGTCGATCCGGCAGTACTACGTCTCGGTGAACCACGACCGCAAGGTCAGCCTGCTGGTCCACCTGCTGAAGCGCGACCAACCCCGCCAGTGCATCGTCTTCACCCGCACCAAGCGCGGCGCCGACCGGCTGGCCGAGCGGCTGCGGCGGACGATCCCCGGCGTCGCGGCGATCCACGGCGACCTCGCCCAGACCGCGCGCGACCGGGTCATGTCCGGCTTCCGCAAGGGGACGATCCCGATTCTGGTCGCCACCGACGTCGTCGGTCGCGGCATCGACGTCGCCAACATCAGCCACGTCGTCAACTACGACATCCCCGACGACCCGGAGAACTACGTCCACCGCATCGGCCGCACCGGCCGCATGGGCAAGGACGGAGTCGCGTACCTCTTCGTCGGCCCCGACCAGGGCGATCCCCTGACCCAGATCGAGACCTTGATCAACAAGGTGATCCCGGCCCACAAGGTCGAGGGTTTCGAGGTTTCCCGGCCGTCGGCCGCGGCCCCCGGGTCGCGCGAGTTGTTCAACACCGTCGTCACTCGTTCCTTCCGCTGACCCTCCCTCCCCAACGACCGCCGGAACGCCCGAGGGCCTCGAACAGCCCGCGGGCGTCACGCTTGAGGCGGTCCCCGTCGTCGGCGTCGCCGCCCGTCCCTCGGGCGGCGAAGAGGATCCGGTCGCATCGCGCGGCCGTCTCCGCCGCTCGTCGTCCCAGTTCGTCCGAACCGCCCGCCCTGGCGATCGCCGCGCGCGCCTCCTCGGGCGTCAGCGCGCCCGGCGGCCGATCCGCGGCCAACCGCGCGTATTCGACCAGGGCGTCCAGGACCCCCCTCGCCGTCGCCTCGTCGGACCCTTCGCGCGCCTCCAGCTTCCGCGCGGTCTGGCGCGCGAACGCCCGCCCCGCGCGGCGACGTCCGGGGAACCTGGTCCCGACCCATCGCGCGAGTCGACGACGAACCAGCACCAGCACGACGACCGCGGCGACGACCGCGAACGCCGCGAGCGCCGTCAGGACCTTCGCGGGTGACGCCCCGGGCGTCGGCGGTCGGTAGTCCAGTTCGTCGGGATCGAACGTCGGCGCGGCGACGACCTTGAGCGGGACGCCGTTGGTCGCGCGGGAGACGTAGCGGCCGGCGGTCGGGTCGTAGGACGCGATGACGACCGGGGGAAGGACGACCTCGCCCGGCTTCATCGGTCGGATCCGGTAGACGAACGTCCGCGACGGCGGCTCGTCGACGGCCTCGTCGGGCCGCTCGACGACGCGGGGGTCGATCGGCAGGCGTCGGAGCCGATCCAGGCTCGGCCGCGCGGTCATCCCCCAGGCGGCGGGGCCCTCGACTCGGATTCGATAAACAACCTCTTGGCCGACGCGCGTCCGGCCCGGCTCGACCTCGGCGGTCGCGTCGAACGGGCCGACCCCGCCGAGGAACCCCGGCGGCCTGCCGGCGATCGGCGGGTTCTCGACGGTCAGCCGCAACGGCGCGCTGGAGCCGGAGCGACCGCCGACCGTCGCGACGATCGGCGGCGCGACGAGCCGGCCGGGGGCGGTCGCGACCAGCCGCAGTCGGGTCGAGAAGACGTTGCCGCTGGCCGTCGCGCCGCCGATCGCGCTCATCCCCGTGGGCGTGAAGGTCTCCTTCACGATCCACGTCCGCGCGCCGTCGAGCCTCGGCAACTCCAACTTCGGCCGCCTGTCCGCGGCCGGCACGTCCACGAACACGTCCACCCCTTGCCCCATCAGGATCGTATCCGAGCGCGCCCGGACGCGGACGGTTAGGTCCTGGCCGCGGGCCGGGACGGCGAAAAGCATCAATAAAAGAAGGAGGGTGACAACGCCGTCCCCTCTCCCACCGGGAGAGGG
>CALCIB010000276.1 GCA_937907525.1 uncultured Planctomycetales bacterium
GGGAGAAGGCGATGATCGCCGCGGCCTCCGAAAAAGTGTCGGGTCGTCAGCCCGGTGGGAGAGGGGACGTCGCGTTTCGCCCTTCCCCACCCTACGGCTTGGGGCCGGCGGTGGTGACGGAGGGGGCGTCGGGAGGCGCGGGCTTCGCGGGTTCTAGGGCCTTGATCATGCGGAGCAGGTCGCCGTCGGTGGTGAGGATCAGCCGGGTGTCTCCCTTGAAGGCTTCCTTGTAGGCGTCGAGGGTGCGGCTGAAGTTGTAGAACTCGCCGGTCTCGCGGATGGCCTTGGCGTAGTCGTCGATGACCTCGGCGTCGACCCGGCCGCGGATGGCGTTGGCCTCTTGCTTTCCCTCGCCCTCGATCTTCTGGACCTCGGCGTTGGTCTTGTTGATGATCTCCTGCTTGCGCTGGTCGCCCTCGGCGATGGTCTTGGCGGCGATGGCCTCCATCAGTGAGATGGCGCGGTCGAAGGCGGCCTCGCGGACCTGGGGGACGAACTCGATCCGGGAGATGCCGACGTCGACCAGCTCGATGCCGCGGCCCTTGGAGTCCCCCTCGCCGGTCCCCTCGGCGGCCAGGGCGCGTTGGGCGGTCTGCTTGATCTGGTCCATGATCTTCAGGCGGCCCAGCGAGACCGACTCGCGGGCCTCGGGGGGGACCAGGAAGTCGGGGACGTCGGCGGCGTCGGCGGGTTGGGTCAGGTCCACCGGCTTGGCCTTGGCGGCGGCGGCGTCGCCGGCGGCGGCGGCGACGACCTCCGGCGGCAGGCCGAGGGTGTACGTCATCTTGCGGTCGGTGCTGCGGATGATCTCGGCCAGGTTGTGGGTGGTGATGGTGTCGCGCGCGGTGCTGCGGACGAACTCCTTGACCCGGCTCTCGCCGTTATCGAGCGTGCGGAGGGTCTGGACGAACCGCGCCGGGTCGGTGATCCGCCAGACGGCCCAGAGCGTCACCTCGATCTTCTTGCCGTCGGCCGTCGGCACGTCGACGAGCTTGGCCGACTCGGACCCGTGCCAGACTTGCAGGGTCTTCGGCAGCCGAAGCACCTCCTGGGTGAACGGCATCTTGAAATAGAGCCCCGGTTTGGTCCGGCTGGCGATCGGCTCGCCGAACTGGAGCAGCACGGCCAGCTCGCGCTCGGTGACGATGTAGCAGACGGCGCTTGAGAGCGGCACGGAGAGGACCAGGGCCAGCCCGATCAGGGCGGCGATCCGTTGGCGGGGGGTCATCGGGCGTCCTCCCCGGCCGCGGCCGGCCGGTTCAGGTCCAGGATCGGCAGGGCCTTGCTGAGGTCGGCGTCGATGATGGTCTTGTTCTTGACCGACTCGAAGAGTTCTTGCATGGCTTCCAGGTAGAGGCGTTGGCGGGTGACGTCGGGGGCGCGCTGGTAGGCGTGGTACCGGGCCAGGAGGGCCTCGATCTCGCCGCTGGCCTCGGCCTTGGTCAGCGAGGCGTAGCCCTCGGCCTCGCGGACCAGTTTGTCGCTGTTGGCGCGGGCCTCGGGGATGAGCTTGTTGCGGGTGGCCTCGGCCTCGTTCTCGGCCTTCTGCTTGAGCTGGATCGAGGCGTTGACGCGGTCGAAGGAGGGTTTGACCCGATCCGGCGGGATGACCTGCTGCATCTGAAGCGCGGTGACGGTGACGCCGCAGTCGTAGGCGTCGAGCATGCGCTGGGTCTCCTCGCGGGCCTGCAAGGCGATGTCGCCGCGCTTCGGGCCGATCATCTCGTCGAAGGAGTAATCGCCGACGAGGCGGTTCATGACGGTGCGGGCGACGTAGGTCAATAGCTCGCGGGCGGAGCGGTCGTCCTGGTCGTCGGGGAAGCGGAAGAGGTAGCTGGAGGGCTCGCTGACGCGCCACTGGACGGTCCACTCCACCGACGCGGTGTTCAAGTCGCCGGTGAGCATCAGGGTTTCGTCGTCGTCCGGGTTGGCCTGGGGGCGCGGGGGGGAGGACGACGAAGCCATGCCCGGCCAGCCCTGGACGGCCGCCGCGGGGGGGCCGTAGGGGAGCGACAGGCCGTGCTCCTCGACGCTGACCTTCATCACGCGGTCGACGATCGGCAGCTTGAAGTGCAGCCCCGGCGTGGTGGTCGCCCGATAGGCGCCGAACCGCAAGACCACGGCCTGCTCGTGGGGCTCGACGGTGTAGCTGAAGTCCGAGATCAAGAACAGGGCGAAGAGCCCCGCCAGGACCCAGGGGATGATCGGGACGTACCGCCGCCAGGCGTCCGACGGCGGCCCCCCCCGTCGTCGTCTCGAGAATTCGTCGAATGAGAATGATTCCATGACCGCCCTTTCCTGGTTGAGAAGCCTTGATCCGCCGACGTCGGGGCTGGAAAGTCGTTCGTCCCGGCGTCGCGAACCTTGGAGAGGACGAGGAGGCCGTCGGCTTCCGACCCGCCGCGACGCGGCCGGACGGAGGCGGGAGGCGATCGCGCGTCGCGGCCCTCGCGACGCGCTCCCATGGTCCAACCACAAAAGACACAATACGATAAGCCGACGGTCGGTTCCAAGTCGAGCCCGGCCGGGGACGTTCGTCGCCGGACGCGCCCGCGCGGCGAGCGCTCTGGCGGCGGGCGGCGTCTTCCATCACAATGAGCGGGCCGGCGGCCGGCGGGGGCTCCGCCGCGCGTCCGGCCCTCGACCACCAATCGCAAGCCGCCCCTCGACCGACCGCGCGCGGGCCCGAGGGGCGGACGGATCAGGAGACCGCCCGTGGCCTCGACCGTCGACCGCCGCCAGCTTTGGAACCCCACCAACCCCGTCCGCGACCATTACGGCGAGCGGCCCGCCCTGGAGGCGCGGTTGAAGGCCCTGGACGAGAAGCTCGCCGCCACCCGCCGCAAGCTCGCCCTGGTGACGAACCATCCTCGGCGGGACGACTACCAGAAGCTCGTCTTCCAGCTCCAGGGCGCGCGCGACCAGTTCGCCGACGCCTCGTACCGCATGGTCCGCGAGGCCACCCACCTCTACGAAGAGGACCACGAACGGATCGAGGCCGCCGAACGGGCGTTCGCGTTCGTCCTCCGCCGCTGGGACGCCGTGGCGCATTGACCGAGCGAACAAGCCGCGCCCCCGCGCCGGCCGCGGCCGGCGCGGGGGACGACGACCGTCAATCGAAGAAGATCCCGCTGACGACGGCGTTGGGGCCGCCGGTCCTGGTGATCCGGAACTGGACCTTCCCCGCGACGTTCCACGACAGGTACGTTCCGCCGACGAAGTTCGAGACGTCCCGGGAGTCGAGCGTCCGGCCGGTCGCCGAATCGATCAGCTCGATCCGCTGGGAACGGCCGTTCGCGTTCCAGTCCACCATGTACAGCGAGACGACGTGGGTCTTGCCGTCGGTCAGGTCCACGTCGATCGTGAACGAGGCGGGGTCGGACCACGTCGTCGCCCGCCGCGACGAGCCGGAGGAGGACTGCAACGCCCGCGGGTCGGTCGTGGTCGCCGCCCAGGTCCAGTCGTCCACCCGGCTCATCGTCACCCGCGCGTATGACGGCGGCGCGGCCGGGTCGCCGAAGATCGACGCCCCCCCCGCGCCGTAGATCCCCTTCCACGACCCCTTCGTCGTCGTGTCGACGGCC
This sequence comes from uncultured Planctomycetales bacterium, assembly GCA_937907525.1. GTDB lineage: Bacteria > Planctomycetota > Planctomycetia > Isosphaerales > Isosphaeraceae > Paludisphaera. The sequence continues at coordinate 3,585 of CALCIB010000276.1, forward strand.
AGGAACCCGGTCGAGTCCGCGCCGGGGTCGGGGTCGGTCCCGGGGTTCGGCGCCGCCTGATCGAAGAAGATTCCGCTGACGACGGCGTTGGGGCCGCCGGTCTTGGTGATCCGGAACCGGACCTTCCCCGTGACGTTCCACGACAGGTACGTTCCGCCGACGAAGTTCGAGACGTCCCGCGAGTCGAGCACCTTCCCGGTCGCCGGATCGATCAGCTCGATCCGCTGGGAACGGCCGTTCGCGTTCCAGTCCACCATGTACAGCGAGACGACGTGGGTCTTGCCGTCGGTCAGGTCCACGTCGATCGTGAACGAGGCGGGGTCGGACCACGTCGTCGCCCGCCGCGACGAGCCGGAGGAGGACTGCAACGCCCGCGGGTCGGTCGTGGTCGCCGCCCAGGTCCAGTCGTCCACCCGGCTCATCGTCACCCGCGCGTATGACGGCGGCGCGGCCGGGTCGCCGAAGATCGACGCCCCCCCCGCGCCGTAGATCCCCTTCCACGACCCCTTCGTCGTCGTGTCGACGGCCAGGAACCCGGTCGAGTCCGCGCCGGGGTCGGGGTCGGTCCCGGGGCCGGGAGTGGGGTCCGGCGCCGCCTGATCGAAGAAGATCCCGCTGACGACGGCGTTGGGGCCGCCGGTCCTGGTGATCCGGAACTGGACCTTCCCCGCGACGTTCCACGACAGGTACGTTCCGCCGACGAAGTTCGAGACGTCCCGGGAGTCGAGCGTCCGGCCGGTCGCCGAATCGATCAGCTCGATCCGCTGGGAACGGCCGTTCGCGTTCCAGTCCACCATGTAC
>CALCIB010000277.1 GCA_937907525.1 uncultured Planctomycetales bacterium
ATCTGACCGCTTCGCGGTCTGTCTTCCCCCGCGAGGGGGGAAGATTCGTTCAGGCACCCAAAATCCGTGACGGTCAGCTTTTTTAGGTTTTCGACAGGGCAAGTCCCGCGCCTTTCAAGCGCGTTTCGCCCCGGTCGGGACCGGGGCCATGACCACGGTCGCGTGGCCGGGCGCGCGCCAGAGGCCGGCGGGTTCCGGGGGGGGGACGCCCGCGCCGCCGTAGCGCGGGGATTCGCTGGACCAGACCGCCGCCCAGTCCGTCCCCGGCGGCGGAGCGAGCAACGGCTCGGTACACGTCGCCGGATCGAGGTCGCGGCCCAGGTTCGTCAGGACCAGTCGGCAGTCGGACCCGTCGCCGAAGTAACGCAGGACCATCGCCTCCGGGCCGATCACCGCCCCCTGGATCCGCGTGGCGTCCTGGGCGCGGAAGATCGGATCCTCGCGACGGAGCTTGAGGAGGTCGCGGATCAGGCGGAAGTCGGCGAGATCGCGATGGTCCGCGGGCTCGACCAGCTTGCACGCCTCGAAGGTCGACCGCGCGTTGGGATCGGGGGCGTGTTCGAGGACCTCGGGGTGGGTCGTGCTGGGGAAGCCCGAGAGTTCCTGGCGACGCCCCTTGCGAACGGCCTCGGCCAACTCCTCGTGGTGGTCGCTGAAGAAGAGGAAGGGGCGCTCGCTACCGAGTTCCCGCCCCTGGAAGAGCATGGGCGTCTGCGGCGCCAGCAGCGCCAGGGCCGTCAACGCGCGATGGCGGCCGGGGCCGACGATCGTTCCAAGCCGGCGGCCGAACGCGGAGTTGCCGATCTGGTCGTGGTTCTCCAGGAAGGTCAGGAACCGCATGGCGGGGACGTCGAAGGCGTTCGTTCCGCGGGGCTTGCCTTGCCATCGCGACGTCTGGCCCTGGAGGAGAAAGCCCCATTTCACGGCCGAGATCAACTCCTGGGGAGTCCCCTGGTAATCGTGGTAGTACGCCTCGGCGCGGCCGACGGCGGCGACCCGCGCGGCGTGGTGGAAGTCGTCGGCCCACATGCCGTCGAGCCCGAAGCCCCCCTCGGACGGGGGCCGCACGGCGCGGACGTCCTGACGTTCGTTCTCGACGAAGAGCAGGATCGAGCGACCTCCCGCCGCCTCGCGGGCGCGACGGCCGACGGCGGCGATGATATGTTCGGGCGACGAGTCGTGGATGGCGTGGACCGCGTCCAGCCGCAGGCCGTCGAGGTGGAACTCGTCGATCCAGTAGCCGGCGTTGGCGACGAAGTACTCGCGGCACTGCGCGACGTCGAAGTTGATCGAGTCGCCCCAGTCGGTGTCGCGCTCGTGGTGGAGGTAGTCGTCGGAGTAGAGCCCCTGATAGCAGCCGTCGGGGCCGAAGTGGTTGTAGACCACGTCCAGGATCACGGCCAACCCCAGGGCGTGCGCGCGGTCGACGAACCGTCGCATGGCGTCGGGAGGGCCGTACTCGTGGAACGGGGCGTAAAGCTGGACGCCATCGTAACCCCAACCGAACGCGCCGGCGAACTCGGCCACCGGCATCGCCTCCACGACCGTCGCGCCCAGCTCGACGAGCCGCGGCAGGCGATCGGCCGCCGCGTCCCAGGTCCCCTCGGGGGTGAAGGTTCCGACGTGCAGTTCGTACAAGACCTGACCGGGAAGCGCGACCCCCCTCCAGCCCGCATCGTTCCACGCGAACGCCGACGGGTCGACCACCTCCGACGGCCCGTGGACCCCCTCCGGCTGCGACCGCGACGCCGGATCCGGAAACGGCCCCTGGCCGTCAAGCCGATAGCGATACCGGGCCCCCGCGCCCGCCCCTGGGACGAACGCCGAGCGGTAGCCGCCGGGTTCGGCCTCCGTTGGGACCGTCGGGCCGCTCTCGATGACCAGTTCCACCGTCTTCGGCTTCGGCGCCCAGACCCGGAAATGGACGCCGTCGTCCAGCAATTCGGCGCCGATGGGAAGGCGTCGCCTGGCCGTCGCTTCGTGATTCATGTGTCGGTCGCTTCCTGAAACCCGTCGATTTCCGCTGATTCCACCATGCAATCCCCGTTCCGTCCGAGAAACCCGCCGCGCGGCCCGCGAATTACTTTGACGGACGTCGGCGGCCGGGCGCATCATCAAATAGAGACCGCCTTTCGATCACCATTCCCGATTCCGGGAGCCGACCCATGATACGCTCATCCCTGCTCGCGGTCGCGTGCCTGGCGCCGTCGGTCCTGGGCGGCTGCGGGTCCGTCCCGTTCGTCCAGGTGGAGACGACGATCCGCCCCGACGGCTCGTGCGAGCGCGCCGTCTGGCAGCCGAGAGATCGCATGCTCCCCGCCGAGGCGTTCACGCCCGCCTGGCTCGCCCGCTGGCGGAAGGTGGAGGACGTCGCGGTCCCGCCCGCCTTCGCGGCGACCAACGGCAATCCCGGCGAGCCGTACTTCCACGCCGTCGGCGTCTTCGCCTCCCCGGCCGACGTCCCGCCCCACTTCCGAAAAACCATCCCCGAGCATCCCGACCTCCCCGCGGGCGAGATGACCCACGACTACCGCCGGCGCGACTTCGGACTGTTCGTCGAACACCGCTGGTCCGAAACCCTCAACAACGGCGTCACCCGCGAGGGGTTCGAGAAGGCCCGCGAGAAGTTCATCGACCTCGGCATTCCGATGCTGGTCGAGGGCGTGAAGCGCGTCTATGGCCGCGACTTCGACGTCTCCGCCGCCGTCGCCGAACTCGACCGCCGCGGCCGTCCCCTGTTTCGCGACCTGGCCGACGTCTGGTACGACGTCGTTCTCGCCCAGGCGGCCCAGGAACCCCGTCCGGAAGACGACGTGGCGTGGCGGGAATTCGTCGCGGCCGTCGAACGCGCGGGGGTCGACATGCGCGACGCCGGCGGCGGCGTGGTCGACGGCTTCGAGGCCGAGCGCCGCCTCCGCGCGTTCCTCGCCGATCGAATCGCCGCCACGTTCCGCCACAAGGACGGCTCGCCGACGACCCCGGACGACGTCCGCGCCATCCTGGGCGAATCCCCCCGGGAGCAGTCGTTCGCCAACGCCTGGCGCGAGTACGGCGTCGATCGAAACCCCGACATCGACGCCAAGCTCCTCCCCCTCCTGGCGAAGATGACCGGCCCGTACCTCTTCCCCGGCTTCCTCGCGCCGCCGACGCCCAGGTTCGCCTTCGACGTCCGCCTCCCCGGCCTGATCGTGCCGGCCGAGACCAACGGCGACGTCGACGACGCCGGCAAGATCGCCTGGCGGTTCGACGCGATCCGGCTCTTCCCCACCGCGTTCACCATGACCGCCGCCAGCATTGAAATCGACGAGCCCGCCCAGCGCCGGCTGCTCGGCCGCGTGGCCGTGGCCGACGTCGCCGCGGCCCTCGCCGTTCGCGACCTCCTGGCCGACGACCCCGAACTGATCGCCGCGCTCCGCCAGGCGTGCGAAACCGGCGACCCGTCCTCCCTGAACGCGACGCCCGACATGGAGCCGAGCCGCAAGGGCCGCCTGGCCCGACTCCGCGCCATGCTCGGCATGACTCCCTGACCGAGCGGCGGAAAAGCGCGCTCGGCCGGCGGAAATTCCGCCGCGCCGGAGTATCGCGCGGCGGTCGAGCCCGCGCGGAAGTCCGGCGGACGACGAGGGTTGGAACGTCGAGAGACTCGGGCATCGCACTTGCGTTGCGGTTTGGGTTCCGGGGCGGCGCGTAGCGTGCCGCGAACCGCCGCCGCGAGAGACGAAACGAGGCTGCTCTGTCGAAAACCGGGACACCGGGCTATGGCAATCATCCCTTCTCCCCTCGTGGGAGAAGGTGGCCGAAGGCCGGATGAGGGGGCGACCGGCGTCACATCCCGCGTCCGGCCATGGCTTTGAAGTCCACGGCCTTGGGTCGCGCCCCCCTCATCCGCCCCTCCGGGGCACCTTCTCCCACGAGGGGAGAAGGGGGAGACAAGCACCCTCGCGGTGGTTTTCGGGAGAGCAAAGCGAGGCGATTTTCATGAGCGCGAGCAATCGACGATCGTTTTTGGGCCAGACCGCCGGCGTCCTGGCCTTGACCGCCCTCGGCGGCAAGGTCCGCGGCGAGGAAACGGCCGCGGCCTCGGTCGACGCCATGGCGGCGAAGGCCGCGCGGTTCCTCCGCGCCCGCCAGGACGCCAAGGGGGTATGGTCGGCCGACCGTAACGAGCCGGGCATCACCGCGCTCGTGGTCGCGAGCCTGCTGCGATCCGGCCAGGCGGGGCCCAGCGATCCGGGCGTCGCCAAGGGCCTGGCCTTCCTGGAGACCTTCATCAAGCCCGAAGGGGGCATGCCCGACGCCTCCCACTCCAACTACGCGACCTCGGTGGCCCTCTCCGCCTTCCACGCCGCCAACGTCGACGGTCGCTACGACGCCGTCGTCAAGGGCTCGCAGAAGTTCCTCAAGGAGAAGCAGTGGGACGAGGGCGAGGGCAAGGGCCCCGACGACCCCTACTACGGCGGCGCCGGCTACGGCGGCAAGCACGACCGCCCCGACCTCTCCAACACCAGCTTCATGCTCGACGCCCTCCGCGACTCCGGCCTCCCCCCCGACGATCCGGCATTCCAGCGCGCCCTGGTGTTCGTCTCGCGGTGTCAGAACCTCGACTCCGAGTTCAACGACCAACCCTGGGCCAAGAAAGTCAACGACGGCGGCTTCATCTACACTCCGGCCAACGGCGGCTCCAGCGTCGCCGGCGATTCCGAGGACGGCGGCCTCCGCTCCTACGCCTCGATGACCTACGCCGGCCTCAAGAGCATGATCTACGCCGGGTTGACGCCGGAAGACCCCCGCGCCAAGGCGGCGCTTGAATACATCAAGAAGCACTACACCCTGGACGAGAACCCCGGCCTCGGCGAGCGGGGGCTGTACTACTACTACGTCGTCTTCGGCAAGGCGATGGCCGTCCTGGGCGCCGACGAGTTCATCGACGCCGACGGCGCCAAGCACGACTGGCGGGCCGACCTCGCCGCCGCGCTGGCCAGGCGCCAGGGCCCCAACGGCGAATGGGTCAACCCCAACGACCGCTTCATGGAGGGCGACGCCAACCTCGTGACCGCCTACGGCCTCCTGGCGTTGGCCTCCACCCGCGAGAAGTCGGGCTGACGGCCGCGGCTTTTCCGGGTTCGGGAAGCGATCGTAACGGCCTCCCCCCCTCGCGGGGGAAGGTGGCCCGAAGGGCCGGATGAGGGGGGCGAGCAAAAACGCCGACGACGTCCAAAGGATTGCCGGACGGGCCTTCGCGAATTCCAGCGGCCTTCTCGCGTGTCGCCCCCCTCATCTGACCGCTTCGCGGTCTGTCTTCCCCCGCGAGGGGGGAAGACGTCGGATCGAACGGCCTTCCCCCCTCGCGGGGGAAGGTGGCCCGAAGGGCCGGATGAGGGGG
>CALCIB010000278.1 GCA_937907525.1 uncultured Planctomycetales bacterium
GGTATTCGCCGAGGAAGAACATGCCGAACTTCATCGCCGAGTACTCGGTGTGGAAGCCGGCCACCAGTTCCTGTTCCGACTCCGGCAGGTCGAACGGCAGCCGGTTGGTCTCGGCGAACGCGCTGGTGAAGAACAGGACGAACGCCAAGGGCTGGTAGAGGCAGCCCCAGCCGTGGGAGTCCTGCCAGAGGATGATCCGGTTGAGGTCCAGCGATCCGGCGACCAGCACCATCCCCAGGATCGACAGCCCCAGCGGGATCTCGTAGCTGATGAGTTGGGCGCTCGAGCGCAGCCCGCCGATGAAGGCGTACTTGTTGTTCGACGCCCAGCCCCCCAGGATCACCGCGTAGACCGCCAGGCTCCCGATCGCCATGATGTAGAGGACGCCGATGTCGATGTTCGGCGCGATCTGGAAGTCGATCCACTGATCGGGCCCCAGGGGGCCGAACGGCGCCGCCGCGAAGCCGATCATGGCCGTGACGATGGCGATCCACGGCGCCATCAGGTAGATCGGCTTGGTGACGTACTTGGGGATCACGTCCTCTTTCAGGAGCATCTTGGCCCCGTCGGCCAGCGGCAGCAAAAGCGCCGCGGGGATGCCGAACTCGCGGCCGCAGCGGTTGGGGCCGATGCGGTCCTGGGAGTAGGCGGCGACCTTCCGCTCGACGAGGATCAGGTAGGCGACCGCCCCCTGCGTCACTCCGACCACGATCAGGATCTTCACCACGATCCCGATCAAAAACCAAATCGTCATCGCGTCGTCCTCGCCGCCTCGCGCCGTCGCCCGAACTCGATTCCGCCCGTTCCCGACTCCACCCCGTCCCGTCCTCCGCCTCGTCCCGGATCAGCGCGACCTGGCCGCCCCCAGGGGGTTGAACCAGAGGTCGACGAATCGGGGCTGTTCGGCCTCGGGGTCGGGGGCCTCGCCGTCCAGGGGGACGCCGTACTCGTGGATCTCGCCCCCCCCGGCCGCGGCGAACGCCGGGGCCCGTTCCGCCAGCTCGGCCAGGACCTCGCGGGAGTCCGGCGGGCCGGGGCGGTCGAGCAGGATGGCGAAGAGGTCCAGCCCCGGCAGCGAGCCCTCGCGCGGCGGCAAGGCGGCCGCCGCGTACTGGAGCCTGCCGTCGGCGTTGACGTAGCAGCCGGCCTTTTCGGCGAAGCCCCCCGCCGCCAGCACGACGTCGGCCTTGTGGGCCAGGGCCGAGACTCGGACGTCCTGGACGACGACGAACGGCGTCTTGGCGCGGATCGCCGCGGCGGTCGGCTCGTCGATCCACTCCTCGACGTAGCCCCCCGCGACGTAGAGCGCCCCGACCTCTCCCGTCTCGATCTGCTTGAGCAACTCGTCGTACTCGACGACCGAGCCCTGGACGTGTTCGATCACCGCGCGGACGCCGCGGGCGTTGGGGGCCTTCTCGGCGTGGATGGTGAACGGCCTGGGCGTGAGGAACTGGGTGTCGCCCCAGCGGTCCTTGCTCTGGTCCGGCGTGAACGTCCGGTCCTCGCCCACGACCGGGACGGGGCCGACGGCCAGCGTCGCCTCCCGGGTGACGTCCCGCAGGTAGCGGGCCATCAGGTACGCCTCCTCGACGGTGAGGAACGGCGAGAGGACGCCCGCGACCCGCTTGCCGGCGACCACCGCGGCCTTCAACCCCCGGTCGACCTCCCGAAGCGCCGCGTCGACGACCGCGGGGGCGTGTTCGCCGTCGGCGCCCAGGACGAACATGCCGGGGATGGCGTCGGCGGGCGCGGCGTTCCGCCGGTAGCCGTAGCGGCCCTCGTCGCACATCCAGTAGTCGTTGACGTGGGGGTTGGAGAGCGGCTTGACCCGCCAGACGGTCCCCTTGTTCTCCTCGACGCTGATCTTGCAGCCGGTGGAGCAGAGCGTGCAGACCGAGTCGTGCTTGGCGAGGAACCAGACCCGTTGCTTGTGGAGGAAGTCCTTGTCCAGAAGCGCCCCGACCGGGCAGACGTCGACCACGTTGCCGGCCAGGGGGTTGTCGTCCATGGTGACGCCGGGGAAGTTGTCGATCTCGACGTGGGCGCCGCGGCGGATGATCTGGAGTTCGGCGTCGCCGCTGATCTCGCGGGTGAAGCGGACGCACCGCGTACACATGATGCAGCGGTCGGTCACCAACTGGATCGTCTCCGAGACGTCCTTGACCGGGTTGGCCTGGCGCTGCTCGACGTAGCGGTGGTTGGTCTGGCCGTCCTGGTAGTTGGTGTAGTCCTGCAACCCGCACTCGCCGGCCTGGTCGCAGACCGGGCAGTCGAGCGGGTGGTTGATCAGGAGGTATTCGAGGATCTGGCGGTGGTGTTCCTTGACCCGGGGGCTGTCGGTCACCAGCACCGTGCCGTCCTTGGCCGGCGTCGCGCAGCCGGGAACGAGCTTGGGGACCATCTTGATCTCGCCGGTCTTGGGGTCGCGGGCCCCGACCTCGACCTCGCATATCCGGCAACTCGCCACGACCGAGAGGCCGGGGTGCCAGCAGTAGTAGGGGATCTCGATCCCGACCCGCTTCGCCATCTGGATGACGTTGAGGTTCTCCCCCTCGGGGATCGGGTGCTCCTCGCCGTTGATGATGATGGTCGCCATCGTTCGTTTCGGTCCAGGTGGTTCGGTTCGCGCGGTCAGGGTCGGGGCTGGGGCGGGTCCGGTCGGCTCGGCCTCAGGCCGGGGGCCGCCCCGGCGAGTGCAACGCGGCGGCCGGCGGCGGCGGCGCGGGGACGGCGTTGCGGATCGCGGCGAGGTCGACCACCTGGCCGGCGATGATGTCGCGTTGCAGCTTCGTCGGGCCCGCCCCCGGCGTCTGATGCGTCTTGATGTAGTCTTCCAACTCGCCGCGGAACTTGGCGATCGCGTTCTTGATCGGCCAGGCGGCGCCGTCGGCGAGTCCGCAGATGGTGGTGCCGGGGATGATCCCCATGTTCTCGGCCATGTGGAGCATGACGTCCAGGTCCTCGATCCGGCCGCCCCCTCGCTTGAAGCGGCGGATCGTCCGGTCGAACCAGTTGGTCCCCTCGCGGCAGGGGGTGCATTGGCCGCAGCTCTCGTGGGAGAAGAAGCGGCAGGTGTTGTGGAGGTAGTCGACGATCGACGTCTGGTCGTCGAGGACCGTCACCGCCGCGGTCCCCAGGCCCAGGCAGCCGGTCTTGCGGATGCTCTCGAAGTCGAGCGGGACGTCGAACTCGTCGGCGGTCAGGAGCCCCATGCTGATCCCTCCCGGCACGGCGGCCTTGGCCTTGCGCCCCTTCCAGACGCCGCCGCCGTGGACGTCGATCAGCTCCCTGGTGGTGACCCCCATCGGCAGCTCGACGCAGACCTGTTTCTCGACGTGGCCGGAGACCGTGTACAGCTTCGGCCCGTAACTCTTGGGGACGCCGATCGACTTGAACCAGTCGGCCCCGCGCTCGATGACGTGGGGCACGCAGCAGAGGGTCTCGATGTTGTTGACGACGGTCGGCTTGTGGAACGCGCCGTCGACCGCCGGGAAGAACGGCGGCTTGATCCGCGGCCAGGCCCGCTTCCCCTCCAGGCTCTCGATCAGCCCGGTCTCCTCGCCGCAGATGTAGGCCCCGGCCCCCCGGTGCAGCCAGACGTCGAGGTCGAAGCCCGTTCCGTAGACGTTCTTGCCGAGGTGCCCCGCGGCGCGGGCCTCGGCGATGGCCGTCTCCAGGATCTTGTAGGCGTTGATGTACTCGTAGCGGAGGTAGACGTAGGCCGTGGCCGCCCTGGTGGCGAAGCACGAGATCAGAATCCCCTCCAGGAACATGTGGGGATCGAGTTCCATCAGGTAGCGGTTGTTGAACGTCGCCGGCTCGCTCTCGTCGCCGTTGACGCACATCAACGTCTCGGTCCTCCCCTTGGGGAGGAACGTCCACTTCAGCCCGCAGGGGAAGCCCGCGCCGCCGCGGCCGCGCAGCTCGGAGTCCTTGACGACGGCGACGACCGCGTCGGGGTCCATCGTCGTCAGCGCCTTGCGCGCGGCCTGGTAGCCGCCGCGCGACTCGTACACCTTGAGCGTCCGGGCGTCGGGGACGTTCCAGTTCCGGGACAGGACGGGTTCAAACGTGGCCACGGGCGTCGCATCTCCATTTTGGGCGTGGTCGGGGTCGGCCGCGCGGCGGTCAGACGTGGGGGCCTTCGTCGTCCTTGCGCCCTCGCTTGAGCTCCTCGAGCATGGCGTCGACCCCGGCCTCGTCGAGCGGGCCGAAGACCCGGCCGTCGTCGGCCAGGGCCGCCGGCGCGTGGTCGCAGATCCCCAGGCACTCCGCGAACTCCACCGTCAGCTTGCCGTCGGGCGTGGTCTCGCCGGGCTTCACCCCCAGCTTGTCGCAGGCGTGGCCCAGAAGCTCGTCGCCGCCGCGGAGCATGCACGAGATCGACCGGCAGACCCAGACCCGGACGTCGCCCAGGGGGGCCTGCGGGAAGAACCCGTAGAAGCTCATCGTGTCGTGGACCTCCGCCGGCGCGATCTCCAGCAGCTCGGCGATCTCGTGCATCGCCCGCAAGGGGACGCAGCGGTAGTGCTCGTGCACGATGTGCAAGGCCGGCAGGGTCACGGCGCGCTTGGTCGGGTACCGCGGGAAGAACGCGCGGATCTTCTCCCGCATCGACTCGGTGAGCATCGCGGCCTTCCGCGACGGTTGCGACTGGGACGGGGCTTCGGCGGGCATCGTTCTAGGGTCCTCGCGGCGGGCGCTCAGCGGTCCAGTTCGGCGGCGATGATGCTCAGGCTCCCGAGCACGGCCACGACGTCGGCGAGCATGTGGTCCTTGATGATGCGCGGAAACACCGCGAAGTGGATGAACGACGGCGGCCGGGTCCGCACCCGCCAGCCGAACTCGGTCCCGTCGGTCACCAGGTAGTAGCCCAACTCGCCGTTGGGCCCCTCGACCGCCGCGTACACCTCGTTCTTCGGCGTCTCGAACCCCCGGTTGGGCATGATCATCTCGAAATGCATGATCAGCCCCTCCATGCTGTTGTACGTCGTCGCCTTGTCCGGCAGGTTCAGCTTGTCGGCGATCGGCAGGTTGCACGGCCCGCCGGGGAGCCCGGCCAGCGCCTGCTCGACGATCTTGACGCTCTGCCGCATCTCCTCCATCCGGACCATGAACCGCGCCCAGCAGTCCCCCTCCTCGCAGTACGGCACCTCGAAGTCGAACTCCGGGTACGCCAGGTAGGGGGCGTCCTTGCGCAGGTCGAACTTCACCCCGCTGGCGCGGGCGATCGGCCCGGTGCAGGACAGCGCGATCGCGTCGGCCTTCGAGAGCGTCCCCACCCCCCGCATCCGGTCCAGGAAGATCCGGTTGCGGAAGAGCAGCTTGTCCATGTCCGCGTAGACCTTCGGGAACGCCGCCAGCACCTTGCGGATTCGGTCCAGCACGCGGTCGTTGAAGTCGTAGAAGACGCCGCCGACCCGGGTGTAGCCGGGGTGGAAGCGGTAGCCCGACATCTCCTCGTAGACGTCGTAGATCAACTCCCGAAGGTTGAAGGCGTAGAGGAACGCGGTGAACGCCCCCAGGTCGAGCGCCGCCGCCCCCGTGCAGAGCAGGTGGTCGCTGATCCGCGCCAATTCGCCGATGATCACCCGGATGTACTGGCACCGCGGCGTCAGTTCGACCCCCAGCGCCTTCTCGACGGCGTGGTGCCAGGCCACCTCGTTCATCGGCGGGCTGATGTAGTTCTTGCGGTCGGCGACGGTGACGTACTGGTTGAAGTTCAGGTGCTCGCCGAGCTTCTCGAAGCCCGAGTGCAGATAGCCGATGTGCGGCGTCGCCTTGACGATCCGCTCGCCCTCCAGCTCCAGGATCAGCCGCAGCGTCGTGTGCGTGGCCGGGTGCTGGGGGCCGAAGTTGAGGGTCCAGGTGGCCTGCCTGACCTCGGTCTGAAGGTCGGGCTCGTCGAGCAAGGGGGCCGGCATGGCGTCTCTTTCGGACCTCGCGTAATGGGAAGACGGTCGTCGCGCGTCGCGTCCGCCGCTCGGGTCAGGACTCTTCGCGGGTGAGCTTGGTGAAGTTGTGTCGCTCGCCGCGGCCCCGCAACGGATAATCCTTGCGGAGCGGGAACGACGCGAACTCCTCCGGCATCAGGATCCGACGCAGGTCGGGGTGCCCCTCGAACCGGATCCCGAACATGTCGTAGACCTCGCGCTCCATCCAGTCGGCCCCGGGCCACAGGGAATAGGCCGACGGCAGGACCGGATCGGGGTCGTCCACGCCCGCCTTGACCACGACCATCCCGGCGGTCTCCAGATCCCGCAGGACGTAATGGACCTCGAACCGCGCGCCGGTCCCCTGGCGGTCGGGATCGGGGTATTGCAGGTAGTCCGTCCCCCCCAACTCGGCGAGGAACGCGCAACCCGCCTTCTCCTTGAGCGCGGTCAGGACCTCGATCAGCCGTCCGGGCGCGACCAGGATCCGCAGGTTGTCGCGGAACCGGACGACGCGGTGGGCGTCCTCGCCCACGGCCGCGGCCAGCTTGGCGAGGATCGCCTCGTCGGCGGCCCCGGGGGCGGGATCGATCCGCGGGTCGGCGGGCGCGCCCGACGGTACGTTGACGGCGGCCTGGCTCATCGCGTCTCCTCGAGTCCGAGCCGCGCCGGGCCGCCGGGAAGCCGGTAGCCGAAGCGGTCCTCGCTGCCGCGCTCGTCGGCGACGCCGGCGCCGGCGGGGGCGTCCCGCCGGGCCAGGACGTAACGTTCGCGGGCCCGCAATTCCGGCAACCCCTCGTTGCCGAACGTCGTGCCGCGCCTCTGGACCTTGGTCTGGATGTCCATCAGCGACCGCAGGATCTGCTCCGGCCGCGGCGGACAGCCGGGGATGTAGGCGTCCACCGGGATGAAGCGGTCGACCCCCTGCACCACCGCGTAGGTGTCGAAGATCCCCCCGGTGCTGGCGCACGCCCCCATGCTGATGCACCACTTCGGCTCCGGCATCTGCAGCCAGATCCGCTGCAACACCGGCATCATCTTCATCGCCACCCGGCCGGCGACGATCATCAAATCGCACTGCCGGGGGCTGAACCGCATCACCTCGGCGCCGAAGCGGGCGATGTCGAACCGGCTCGCGCCCACGGCCATCAGCTCGATCCCGCAGCAGGCGGTCGCGAACGGCATCGGCCAGAGGCTGTGCTTGCGGCACCAACTGAACACGGAGTCCATCGTCGAGACGAAGACCCCCTCGGGCATCTCGGGCTCGTCGCCCGGCGTCACGATCAACTCGGAGCCGGCCTTGCGCGGGTTCACCGCCATTCGAAGACCCCCTTCTTCCAGGCGTAGGCGAACGCCGCGGTCAGGATCGCCACGAAGACCATGATCTCCCAGAACACCAGCGCCCGGAAGATCGGCGGCACCCCCGCGGTCGGCAGTCCGGCGGCCCCCGTCGCCGCCGCCAGGGCGGGCTCCGCCGACCACTGGCTCACCGCCCAGGGATAGAGATAGAGCAACTCCACGTCGAACAGCAAAAACGCGATCGCCACCAGGTAGAACCGCACGTCCACCCGCTGCCGCGCGTCGCCGATCGGGTCCATGCCCGATTCGTAGGGCATCTGCTTGACCCGGGTCTTCTTGCGAGGACCCAGGACCGCGCTGATCGCCAGCATGCTCAGCCCGGTGGCGACGGCGATCGCCAGGAACAGGAAGACCGGCGTGAATTCCGTGCTCATCGTCTCTGGTCGACCCCCGCGGGGAACGGGCCCACGCCTTCGTGAACGGTTTCACGAAGTCGGGGCCGAAAAAAAGACGCCGATCGTCGAGGCCGGCGACGGCCTCGAAACGCGGCGACGCCGATCGCGGTCGCCGGGCTGGACAAGGGCGCCGGGCGTCCGACGGATTCGGCGGGGGGAATCCCCCCC
>CALCIB010000279.1 GCA_937907525.1 uncultured Planctomycetales bacterium
GATCGCCGCGGCCTCCGAAAAAGTGTCGGGTCGTCAGCCCGGTGGGAGAGGGGACCGACCGCGCGAGCCGGATCGTCATTAATACAATCCATTCCTCCCGAATCCCAGATCGAAACGTCGTGGCCAGACCCATGCAGGCCAAGTCCGCTCCCTCCATTCGTCGCCTCACGCTCCACCGCGTCGCGGTCCCGCTCAAAAAGCCGGTGAAGCACGCCTCGCATGAGCGAACCGAGAGCGAGAACCTGATCGTCCGCGTCGACCTGGACGACGGCTCCGTCGGTTTCGGCGAGGGCGTCCCGCGCGATTACGTCACGGGCGAGACGATCGAGACCGCCTTCGCCGCGCTCGCCAGGGCCGACTGGCCCCGCGCGATCGGCCGGCCGGCGGATTTCGCCGAACTGGTCAAGACGCTTGAGGGTCTTTCGCTCGCCGAGATCGACGCCGACCCTCGCGGCATGTTCGGCAACGCCGCGCGATGCGCCTTGGAACTCGCCGTGCTGGACGCCTACGGCCGGGCCTTCGGCAAGTCGTTGGGCGACGCCGTGGGGCTCGTGGACGCTCCGGGGCTGGAGCGCTTCGACCGTCCCCGCCCCGTCCGCTACAGCGCGGCGATCACCGCGGAGTCGAAGCGGAGGGAGATCGTCTCGGCGGTCAAGTTCCGCCTCTACGGCTTCCGCGACGTCAAGATGAAGGTCGGCGTCGCCGGCCAGGACGACCCCGCGCGGCTGGAGCGCGTCCGCCGCGTCCTGGGCCGTCGGGTCGACGTCCGGATCGACGCCAACGAGGCGTGGCGGGCCGACGAGTTGATCGATCGCGTCGCCCCGTTGCTTCGCTTCCGGCCGTCGCTTCTGGAGCAGCCGGTCCCCCACGCCGAGGTCGACGCCCTGGCCGAACTCCGGCCGCGACTGGGGCTGCCGGTGATGCTCGACGAATCGCTCTGCGGCCTTCCCGACGGCGAGACGGCCGTCGCGCGCGGGACCGCCGACTTCTTCAACGTCCGTCTCTCCAAGTGCGGCGGACTCGTTCCGTCGCTGCGGCTGATCGCGCTGGCCCGCCGCGTCGGGCTTGGCGTTCAGCTTGGATGTCACCCGGGCGAGACCGCGATCCTCTCCGCGGCCGGTCGCCACGTCGCCTGCCGGGTCGATGGGATTCGCCATCTGGAAGGCTCTTACGACCGCCACATCCTCCGCGCCAACGTCACGCGCGACGACTTGACGTTCGGCTACGGCGGCCGCGCCCGCCCGATCGCCGGCCCCGGCCTGGGAGTCGCCGTCGACCCCGAGATGCTGGCCGCGATGACCACGGAGACGAGGGAGATCGACCATGGCTGAGGCCGAGCCCGCGATCGCCGAGTCGATCTTCACCGCCTCCGACGGCTACCCCCTCCACGTCGCCTCCTGGCCGGCCCTCGGCGAGTCGCGCGGGCGGGTCGTGGTCCTGCACGGGGTCCAGAGCCATTCGGGCTGGTATCACGGCCTGGGAAGTCGGCTGGCCGCGGCTGGCTACGACGCCTCGTTCCCCAACCGCCGCGGCTCCGGCCCCAACCGGCAAGACCGCGGCCACGCCCCCTCGGCCGTCCGGCTCGTCGATGACGTTCTCGAATGGATCGCCCGCCTGAAGGCCGAGGCGCCCGCCCTTCCCGTCGCGCTGGGGGGGATCAGTTGGGGGGGGAAGCTCGCCGTGCTGGCCGCCGTCCGCCGCCCCGACCTGGTCGCCGCGCTGGCGCTGATCTGCCCCGGCCTTCAGCCGCGCGTCGGCGTGTCACTGGGCGAGAAGCTCCGCATCGCCCGCGCCGTCTTCCTCAACCGTCGCCAGACCTTCCCCATCCCCCTGGCCGATCCGGCGCTCTTCACCGACGACCCGGACAAGCAAGAGTACATCCGAACCGACCCCCTGGGGCTCCGCGAGGCGACCGCCGGCTTGCTCCTGGCGAGCTTCCTCATCGACCGCCGAATCCGACGCGCCCCGCGCAAGCTGACCACGCCGACGCTCCTGATGCTCGCCGGCCGCGACCGGATCGTCGACAACGAACGCACCCGCCGCTACTTCGCCCGGATCGCCGCCGCGGATCGCGAAATCATCGAATACTCCGAAGGTTGCCACACCCTCGAATTCGACCCCGACCCCGACCGCTACGCCGACGACCTGGCCGCCTGGCTGCGTCCCAGGATGCGGACGGGCTGAGGGCGCCGTTCCGTCCCCTCTCCCGGCGGGGGAGGGGACGGAACGTCTCTTGGCCAAAGCGGATCGATCAGGGCGTCGATGGCGCGGCCTTGGCCGTCCTGGATCGCGTCTTGCTCGCCCGGCGGGTCGACGTCGCGCGGGTGGGTGTTCCGTCGAGCTTGAGCGCCAGCGAGTTGATGCAGTAGCGCAGGCCGGTCGGCGGCGGGCCGTCGTTGAAGACGTGGCCGAGGTGCGCGCCGCAGCGGGCGCACGTCACCTCGATTCGAAGCTCGGGCGTGCTTCGGTCGTAGCCGCGGGCGAGGGCCCTGGCGCTGATCGGCCGCCAGAAGCTGGGCCAGCCGGTGCCGGATTCGAACTTGGTCCGGGCGTCGAACAGCTCGGCTCCGCAGCAGACGCAGAGGAACTTCCCCTTGTAGTGGCCCGTCGCGTAGCGGCCCGAGAACGCCGGCTCGGTCGCCTTCCGCCGCGTGACGAGGAACTGGTCGATCGACAACAGCCTTTGCCACTCCGCGTCGGTCTTGAAGACCCGCTCGGGCGGCTTGGGCGCGTCCTTGTCGGCGCTCAGGATCGCCTCCTGGGCCGTGGCGACGGTCGACGGCAAGACGAACAAAGCGGCGACGGCGAGGGTCGTGACGGTCGTTCTCATGGATCGCCCCTGGTTGAAGCCGGAGAGTTCCACGACCATTTTACCGGGACGTCTAGTCCTGGGGGGCGTCGACCGGCTCGACGGTTCGCGGCGAGGGCTTCATCTCGGTCTTGCCGGCCTTGAAGGCGGCCTCCAGCAACGGGGCGGAAGCGGCGGGGGTGAAGCCCTCGACGACGGCCACGTCGGCCCCCCGGCGCTCGACGACCCGGCAGTCGCCGTCGATCGACCGCCAGAGCGAGTCGGGGATCTCGGCCGGCTGATACTTGGCCTCGCCCATCCGGGAGGTTTGGTGGCGGGCGTAGGCGCGGGCGAACTCGCGGGCGTCGTCCTCCGAGTCCCAGGTGGTCGCCCAGATCAGGGCGAGCTTGTCGTTGGGCCCCTCGAAGACGGCGTAGCGGTCGCCGTCCCAGCCGGCGGCCGCGGCCTTGCCGTCGTGCTGGCGCAAAAGGACCGCCGTCTGCATCTCGCCCATGACGTTCCGCGCAACCTCCCTCCAGCCCGCGCCGGGGTCCAGCTCGCCCAGGTCGATCAGCGCCGGGTAATCGGGATCGGCCTTGTACTTGTTCGGGTGGAGAATCTGCTCGGTGGACAGGGGAGGGTCGAGATAAGCCGCGTCGATCCCCCCCCAGCCGTCGTCGTTGGCGAGCCTGGCGCAGAAGACCAGGCCGCGGATGTAGGGGAACATCATCGACTCGGCGATGATCGGCGGCGCCTTCTTGAGCATCTGGCCGCTTCCCAGCGACGTCATGAACGGCATCATCAACTCCAGGCCGCGGCCGAGCCCCTCGGCGGGGAGCTTGACGATTTGGGAGCCGTCCCAATCCTCCTGGCCGGCCGCCATCATCGCGAGGGTGGCCTCCCCCTCGATCAGCGCCGAGACGGCCAGCGACTGGTCGTCGTTCTTCTTGGTGGCCTCGTGCAGGTCGTCGAGGTCGTAGTGCTGGTCGGACAGGGCGTGCGTCATCTCGTGGGCGATGACGGTCTTGTTCTCGTCCTTGTCGAACCCGCCCGTCTTGCCGAGGAACCGCTCAAGGAACGTGGGAGGCTCGTTCCGCTTCTCCTCCGGCTCCTCGATCATGAACATCGTCTTGGTCTTGGGATCGTAATAGGCGGCGATCTCCTCCGAGTAGACGTCGACGAGGAACTTCTTCAGGTCGAGGTCGGCGGGGGTCAGGCCGAAGGCGCGATAGGTCTTCTCCATGCCGTCGAACTCTTCCGGCGTCATGTCCTGCTCGAAGTCCTTGAGAAGCATGTCCTGAAGCTTCTCGCGCTTGGTGACGTCGCGCTTGACCTCGTGGCGGAACGGAATCCCGCGCAGCCGGGGCAGGATCTTCTCGAACGCCTCCTTGTAGCGGATCTGGGCGTCGTTGGGCTTCCCCTCGTCAGCCAGGTCGTCGCCCGTCTTCAGCAGGTCGAGCCCGGCCTTGACGTCCGCGCGGTCCTCGGCCGCGGCGAGGCCGATTGGAATCGAAACGGCGAGGATTAGCAGAAGCGAAAGCGACGGACGGACGGACATGGTTCGGTCTTCCCTGGACGTCGGTGGATGCGAGTCGAGTCGTCGGAGCCGGACGAGGGAATCTTAGCGGATGGAGGAGCGACGGTAAATCGGCGACCGGGCCGGCGACGGCGGCGCCGCGGGGGTCGAATCGGCCGCCGCCGGCGTTGCGGCCGCGGCCGTCGCCGGGATCCGCAGGAGTTGTCGGGCGGCCACGACGCGCGCCTCGTCGGGACTTCGAGGGCCGCCGCGGGCGTGGAGCGAGCGATTCAGGCGATTGCAAAGGAAGTCCAGGACCGCCGGCTCCGGAAGGCCAAGCGCCCGGAGGATGCGGACCTCCGCGTCGCTCGTGAGCCTCCCCTTGTTGCGGATCAGGATCGCCTCGGCGTGCTCGCGGACGCCGGGGTCGCAGCTCCGGCCGAACTGGTCGCAAAGGTCCTCGATGGCCTTGCCCGCGACGGCGGGATCGCTCTTCAGGATCACGCGCAATTGATGGCGGAAGTCGTCCCGCTCGTCCACGATCCGCTGGGCGTCGGCGAGCTTGATCCGCTCCAGGTCTTCCTCCTGGCGACGCTCCATCTCCGCGCGCTGGATCGCCTTGAGCTCGGCCTCCTGGCGGATCCGCTCCATCATCTCCTCCTGCGTCGGCAGCGGGGCCGGCGCGGCCGGCGCGACCCTGGCGACGACGGCGGGCGCGGGCTTCGCTTCCGGTTGCGGCTCCGGTTCCGCTTCCGCGGCGGGATCGGCGAACGCCGGCGACCCCGAGGCGATCGAGATTCGCGGTTGTTCCTCGACGGCCGGCTCCGGCGCGGGCGTCGGCTTCGCTTCGGGAGCGGGAGTCGCGACGACGGCCTCGGCGGGCTTGGGCGGCGGGTTTGATTCCGCCGACGGCGCGGGGCGGCCGTCAAGAGTCAGCGGCAACGGGAGTGAAACGTCGTCCCTGGCGAACGCCGCGTCCGCCGCCGAGGCGCGCGCGACGGCGTCGTCCGCGCTCGCGACCGCCGCGGCAGCGGGTTTCGACGACGGCGGCAAGGGCGTCGCGGGCCGCACGATCGGCTCGACGTAAGCGTGATAACCAAAGAGCAGGGCGAGCGTGACGACCATCGCGACCGGCAACATCAGCACGGGGTGCATCCCCCGATTGCGATACTGGATCACGACCACCGGCTCCGGCGTCGCCGAGGGCCCCTGGCCGACGCTCGCGACCGCCTCGGCCGCGGAATCGACGGCGGCGGGGGCGACGGGTTCCAACAAGGCGGAATCGAGATCGAAATCGGGATTGTCGATCATGGTGTCAACCTCTCGCGGCCGCGCGTTCCAATCCGAACGATTGTCCCCGACTCCACGCCCCACGCCCAGGGGAGTTTCCCGAAATCAACGTGGTCCTCGCTTTACCGAGGCGACTCATGGACGGCCTAAACGGACAAGTGGACTTCGACTTCGCGGACATCTAGACTCGATACGAATCAGGCCAGTTGAATCTAGTCGATGGAAGTGGGTACTCGAATCGGCGAAGTGGCGCGCGAAGAAAGGCCCCCGATCCGGGAGGGATCGGGGGCCTTTCGGTGAAGGA
>CALCIB010000280.1 GCA_937907525.1 uncultured Planctomycetales bacterium
CGTCGCATGGATTCGACAAGTTGTTTCGGCGGCGTTCCTCGGGCCACCTTCCCCCCTCGCGGGGGAAGGTGGCCCGAAGGGCCGGATGAGGGGGGGACGATCCAGAGGCCGTCGCGATCCCGAGTCGGCTGGGCCGGCTTTCGACTTCCCGGCGGCTTTCTTTCGCGCCGTCCCCCTCATCTGACGCCTTCGGCGTCTGTCTTCCCCCGCGAGGGGGGAAGACGGTGATGGTCGCCCACCCTTATGGGACAGACTCTGAGCCGTGGGGCCCGGCGCGTTCGACCCAGGCGTCGTCCGCCTCGCGAACCGGCGACGGACGGGGGCCCACCCCCTTTGACCGGGCCCCGCGGGAGGGGTACGATCCATGGTGCCGAGACGACCGTCGCCGGGGGACCCGGAGCTTTTCCGACCCGGCGCGGTCCTTCCTCACTTCCTCCGTGCGAACAGGGGGTCGATCATGCCTCTCTTCGAGGTCGAGACGACGTCGCATATCATGATTGCGTGCGCCGACAGCGAGGCCGCCGCGCGGGCGTTCGTGCAGACGAACTACCCGGCGGAGGAGATCTTGCGGGCGACGCAACGGCCGCGCGACGCCTGGGTGATTTCCAAGAAGCTCTTGGGCCTGACGACGGAGGGCGATCCGTGTTCGGTCGCCCGCGAGTGCCTGGCGAACGCGGCCGGCGACAAGTTGCACGCGGTCCGGCTCTACATGCAGAAGACGGGGGCGGACCTGGAGCAGTCTCGGAGGATGGTCGAGACGAACATGTCCCGCGGCTGGTGAGCCGCGGGCGCCGTGGAGGGCGGGTCGGGGCCGTCGCCGTCGACGGCCCCGGACGCCGCGAGCGGTCGGATCGACGGCGAAACGAATCTTGAAACGGTCGGAGGCGCCGACTCGCGGCCTTGAAGGTCGTCGCGAGCGGTCGTTCCGACCCTGAAGGGGGGGATCATGCCTCGGGTCGTCTCATTGATCTTGGGGGGTGGCCGGGGGACGCGCCTGTACCCGCTCACCAAGTCGCGGAGCAAGCCCGCGGTGCCGATCGCCGGCAAGTACCGGCTGATCGACATCCCCGTCTCCAACTGCATCCATTCCGGGCTGCACCGGATCTTCGTCGTCACCCAGTTCAATTCGGTGAGTCTGCATCGCCACATTTACAACACGTATAAATACACCCCGTTCGCCGGGGGGTTCGTGGAGTTGTTGGCCGCGCAGCAGACGATGGAGAACGAGACCTGGTACCAGGGGACGGCCGACGCCGTCCGGCGGAACATCCCGTACTTCACGGAGAAGGACTACGACCTGGTCTTGATCCTCTCCGGCGACCAGCTTTATCGGATGAACTTCCAGGAGATGATCAAGACCCACCTGGAGAACAAGGCGGCGGTGACGATCGCCGCGTTGCCGGTCCCCGAGTCCGAGGCCCGCGCCTGCGGGGTGATGCGGATCGAGGCCGACGGCCGGATCATCGACTTCGAGGAGAAGCCCAAGACGCGGGAGAAGCTCGACCGGGTCCGCACCGATCCGGCCTGGCTGGAGAAGCTCGGCCTGAAGGCCCAGGGCCGGCCGTACCTCGCCAGCATGGGGATCTACCTGTTCGACACCAGGACGCTCGTCGACCTTTTGAACTCCAGCACGGCCGCCGACTTCGGCCACGAACTGCTCCCCCAGACCATCGCCAGCCAGCGGGTGCAGACCCATCTCTTCGACGGCTACTGGGAGGACATCGGGACCGTCGGCGCCTTCCACCAGGCGAACGTCGACCTGACCCTGGACCATCCGCCGTTCGACTTCACCACGGGCGAGCAGCCGATCTTCACCCGGGCTCGGTATCTGCCTTGCTCGCGGATCAGCGGCGCCACCGTCCGCAACAGCCTCATCAGCGACGGCTGCGTCATCGGCCGCGGCGCGGTGATCGAGAACTCCGTCATCGGCGTCCGCACGGTCATCGGCGAGAACGTCACCGTCCGCGACTCGTATTTGATGGGCGTCGACTGGTACGAGCAACCCCACGAGCTGAAGCGGAACCAGGCCGAGGGGATCGTGAACCTGGGCGTGGGGGCAGGCTCGGTGATCGAGCGGGCGATCGTCGACAAGAGCGCCCGGATCGGCGAGAACGTCCGGATCGTCAACGAGACGGGGATCGTCGACTCCGAGGAGGCGCCGACCCACCTGATCCGCGACGGGATCGTGGTGGTCCCGAAGCAGACGACCATTCGCGAGGGGACCGTCATTTGACGATCGACGCCAACGGGCCGGCCATCCTGGCGCGCTCGCTTCGCAAGGAGTATCCGGGGCGGGACGCGCCGGTGATCGCCGTCGATGGGTTGGACCTGGAGATCCGCCGCGGCGAGTGCTTCGGCCTCCTGGGTCCCAACGGCGCCGGCAAGACGACCACCGTCGAGATCCTGGAGGGGCTCAACCAGCCGACCTCGGGGTTGGTCGAGGTCCTCGGCCGCTCGTGGGACCGCGACGCCCCGGCGATCCGCGAGCGGATCGGCGTGACCCTGCAGGAGACCCACTTCCCGGAGAAGGAGTCGGTTCGCGAGCTTCTGACCGTCTTCCGGAGCTTCTACGCCCGCGGCCTGGACGTCGACGACGCGATCGCCCGCGTCTCGCTCGAATCCAAGGCCGACGCCCTGCTCGATCAACTCTCCGGCGGCCAGCGGCAGCGGGTGGCGGTGGCCGTCGGCCTCGTCGGCGACCCCGAGATCCTCTTCCTCGACGAGCCGACCACGGGGCTCGACCCCCAGTCGCGGCGGCAGCTTTGGGACGTGATCCTGGACCTGAAGGCCCGCGGCCGGACGGTCCTGTTGACGACTCATTACATGGACGAGGCCGAGCGGCTCTGCGACCGCGTCGCCGTCGTCGACCGCGGCAAGATCATCGCCCAGGGCTCGCCCGCGGAGTTGATCGCGAGGCTGGGGGGCGAGCACGTCGTCGAGTTCGCCCTGGTCGAGGAGGCCCCGACCGACCCGGCCGTCTTCACCGCGCTCGACTCCGTCCTGGCCGCCCGCGCCGAGGCCGACGGCTACTCGCTGACCGTCGGCGAGCCCCATCGCGCCTTGCCGGCCTTGCTCGACGCGCTCGAGGAGATCGAGCGGCCGTTGGCCCGGCTGACCACCCGCCACGTCGGCCTGGAGGACGTCTTCGTCGCCCTGACCGGACGCCACCTCCGCGACGATCAGGAGTCCGACGGCGACGCCGGGCGACGCCGATTCCGCCGCAAGTCCCGTCGCCGTTGACGAACCGCATCAAGGACCGCGCATGCTTCAGCAGTCGCCGTTTTTCCAGCTTTACCTCGCCCGCCTCCGCGAGTTCGTCCGCCAACCCGCCCGCATCTTCTGGGTCTACGGCTTCCCCACCGTGCTGGCCGTCGCCCTGGGCTTCGCCTTCCAGAACCGTCCCCCCGCGCCCGTGGTCGTCGACGTCGTGTCCGGTCCCGGCGTGGAGTCGCTGCGGGCGGCGGTCGACGCCCACAACGCCAGGCTCGCCTCCTCGGCCGAGGCCGCCGGCTGGCGGCCGACGATCGTCCTGGAGGTCCGCCCCGAGGCCGAGGCCGTCAAGCGGCTGTTGACCGGCAAGACGCCGCTGGTGATCGATCCGGACGAGGGCGCGAAGGTCTCGTTCCGCTTCGACCCCACCCGGCCCGAGTCCGCCGCGGCGCGGGAGACCGTCGACCACGTCATCCAGCGCGCCGCCGGCCGCGGCGATCCGGTCGCCACCGCCGACGTCCTGATCACCGAGCCCGGCTCGCGCTACATCGACTTCCTCATCCCCGGCCTGATCGGCCTCAACGCGATGGGGGGCGGGCTTTGGGGCGTCGGCTTCCTGCTGGTGAACCTTCGGATCGGCAAGCTCCTGAAGTGCTACATCGCCACCCCGATGCCCCGGAGCGAGTTCCTGGGCGCGATCCTGGCCGCCCGGCTCACTTTCCTCTTGCCGGATCTCGCCGTGCAACTGGGGGTCGGAGTCTTCCTCTTTCACATGCCGATCCGAGGGTCGCTCTGGCTGGTGGTGCTGCTGGACGTGGCGGGCGCGTTGTCGTTCGCGGGGCTGGGGCTCTTGATCGCCTGCCGGGCCGCCACCACCGAGACGGTCAGCGGGCTGATGAACCTGGTGATGATGCCGATGTGGCTGCTCTCCGGCGTCTTCTTCTCCTACGAGCGGTTCCCGGCCGCCGTTCAGCCGTTGATCCAGGCGCTACCCTTGACGCAACTCGTCGAGGGCCTGCGCCTGGTCATCCTGGAGGGCGCCGGGATCGGCCGCCCGGAAATCCTCCGGGTCCTGGCGATCCTCGCCGCCTGGACCGTCGGCACGTTCTGGCTCGCCCTGCGCTGGTTCAAGTGGTCGTGAGTCGTCGTCGATCCCGGTCGGCTCGCGGTGGAACGTCGGCGTTTTGAAGACGAGGCGGAGGTCGCGGAACCGGCCGCGGCTCCAGGTCGTCCCGGCCAGGGGAGGGACGGCCGCCTCGTCGAGGACGTGGCCCAGGAACGTCGCCTTCGCGGGGAGTTCCACGTCGACGAACGACGAGCCCGATTGCAGCGGGATCGCCCGCAGCCTTTCGACTCTGTGCAGGCTCAACGGGGCGTGGACGTCCCAAAGCGGGACGCCGAAGACGAGCCGTCGAACCGCCCGCGCCATCCACCGTCCGACCGACGTCGGCGTCGTCGACGGCCGTCGCGCCCAGACGTGGTCCGCCTGGTCGAGCGCCTTCAGCAGCGGCCCCCAGTGCTCGCGACCGGGCGGCGCGGCGGTCGTCGCGATGGCGACGATCGGTTGCGACGCCGCCTCGGCCGCCTCCTGGATCGCCGCGCCGAGCCGCGGGGCCGTGGGGTCGACGGCCTTGAAGATCAACTCGACCGGCCGGCCCTCGGCGCGAAGCCACGCGACGCTCTCTTGCCACGCCGCCGACGTCTCGGGACTCGCCGAGGCGTCGAGCAGCGCGACGATCGAGACGCCGACGAGTCCCAGGGGCTCGCGGTGGAAGTGGACCGAGAACGGGTCGTCGGGGTCGAGCGGCGGGGGTTCGGCGGGCGTCGTCATCAGCCGCGCGCCGTCGCGGGAGCGGGCTTGGCGAGCCAGTCCTTGACCGCGGCCTTGTAGGCTTCCTGGAGTTTTTTGGTGATCGGTCCCGGCTCGCCCGAGCCGATCGGCCGACCGTCGACGGCCGCGATGGGCATGATCTCGGTGGAGGTGCCGGCCAGGAACGCCTCGTCGGCCGCCAGCAGTTCGGGGAGGGTGACGTGGGTCTCGACGAACGGGACGTCGATCTTGCCGGCCAGCCGCGCGACGAAGTGGCGGGTCATGCCGATGAGGATCCCAGGCCCCTCCGGCGTCGCCTCGACGCGGCCGTCGCGGATCCACAAAAGCGAGGTGTGCGTCCCCTCGGTGACATGGCCCTCGGCGTCGATCAAGAGCGCCTCGTAGGCGCCCGCGCGGTGGGCCGAGTCGTTGGCCATCACGTTGGCGAGGAGGTTCGTCGACTTGACGTCGCAGCGCTTCCAGCGGACGTCGGGCCGGGTGACGACCGCCACGCCCTTTTGACGCAGGGCGGCCGTGGGGGCGTCGTCGTAGGGACGGACGATGACGACCTCGGTCGGCTCGACCGGCGGGTTCGGGTAAGCGTGCGTCCGGGGGGCGACGCCGCGCGTGACCTGGATGTAGACCAGCCCTTCCTTGACGAAGCTCGCCCGGATGGTCCGGTAGACCCGCTCCATCAGCCGGTCGACGTCGTATGGAGGGAACTCCAGTTCCTTGAGGCTGCGCCGCAGCCGGTCCAGGTGCTCGGCCTCCAGCCAGCACCGGCCGCCCTGGATTCGACAGACCTCGTAAACCGCGTCGCCGAAGAGGAACCCCCGGTCGTAGACCGGGACCGTCGCCTGTTCCGGGGCCATCAACTCGCCGTTGACGCAAGCCAGGTCGCCCATGCCGCTCGATCCTTTCGCCAAAACCGATCCACCGCGCCATCGCATCGGCCAGCATACCCGCGCCGCCGGCCCGACGACAACGGCGGGACCGCCGCGCGGGCCTTGATCGCGCGCGAGGGGCCGCTTAGATTCGCGGGGATCGATCGCCGTGAATCGACCGCGCCGCGCGGACGGCGTTCCGCGGCGGGCCTCGGCGCCATCCCACCCCGATCAGCGAGGATTTCATGACCAATCGACGAACCTGGAGCGTCGCCGCGACGCTGGGTCTTTTCATCGCCCTGGGCGGGGCGTCGTTCGCCGAGTCGCCGGAGTGGCGGCCGCTCTTCGATGGCAAGAGCCTGGACGGCTGGGAGCACGTCGGGCCTGGTAAGTTCGTGGTCGAGGACGGCCGCATGAAGACCGAGGGGGGGATGGGCCTGCTCTGGTACTCCGGCGAGAAGTTTGGCGACTGCGTGATCCGGGTCGTCTACCGGACCACCACCGAGCGCGCCAATTCCGGCGTCTACGTGCGGATCGCCGACAAGCCGAGCGAGCCGTGGTTCGCCGTTCATAACGGTTTCGAGGTCCAGATCGCCGACGGCGGCAAGCCCACCACCCGCACCGGCTCGATCTATACGTTCGCCCCGGCGGAGAACCAGCCGTCCCGGCCGCTGGGCTGGAACACCCTGGAGATCACGCTGAAGGGGGACCGGATCGCCACCCGGATCAACGACGCGCCGGTCGCCGATTTCGACGCGGCGACCCTCACCGACGACGCCGCGACCAAGGAGGGGCCGGGCGACCCCTCGCGCCATCCCCGGCCGAAGACCGGCTACATCGGCCTTCAGAACCATGACGCCGGCTCGGTCGTCGTTTTCAAGGAGGTTTCCGTCCGGCCGCTGGAGAAGTGACGGGGGGTGACGGATCGAATAGGCCCCTGGTGTTTACGCAAGCCGGCGCGGAACGTCCTTCTCCCCTTGAGGGAGAAGGTGGCCGAAGGCCGGATGAGGGGTCGACCGGTGTCGCATCCCACGTCCGGCCATGGCTTTGAAGGTTCCGGCTTCCAGCCGCGCCCCCCTCATCCGGCCCTTGGAACGCCGCCGAAACAACTTGTCGAATCCATGGGC
>CALCIB010000281.1 GCA_937907525.1 uncultured Planctomycetales bacterium
CGCAGAGCCAGAGGAAGTGGTACCAGTTGCGAAGCTGGTACTCGACGTCGCTCCACTCGGGCTGGCGCTTGTGCGCCCAGATGGCGCCCTGGTTCCAGTAGACCTGGCCGCCGTTGATCTCGCCGATGGCGCCGTCGTGGATCCGCTTGAGGCTCTCGATGTAGCCGGGCTGG
This sequence comes from uncultured Planctomycetales bacterium, assembly GCA_937907525.1. Classification (GTDB taxonomy): domain Bacteria; phylum Planctomycetota; class Planctomycetia; order Isosphaerales; family Isosphaeraceae; genus Paludisphaera. The sequence goes on from CALCIB010000281.1 coordinate 174, forward strand.
TGGTGGCGCTGGGTGCCGGTGACGATGCTGAGGCCCTTCTCCTTGGCCTTCTCGGCGGCGGCCAGGACCTTGCGGATGCCGGTCCCGTCGACGGCCACGGGCTTCTCGGCGAAGAGGTTCTTGCCGGCCTCGACGACGGCCTCGATGTGGCCGGGGCGGAAGCCCGGCGGGGTGGCCAGGATCACCAGGTCGCTGGCCTCGATCACCTTCTTGTAGGCGTCCAGGCCGACGAAGCAGCGGTCGTCGGAGACGTCGTACTTGTCCTTGGACTTCTCGCCGTTCTTGATGGCCTCGCGGCAGTTGTCGACGCGGTCCTTGAAGACGTCGCCCAGGGCGACGACCTTGATGTTGAACGTGGAGCCGGCGGCCTCGCAGATGTTGTCGGCGGCGCCGGTGCCCCGGCCGCCGCAGCCGACCAGGCCCACCTTGATGACGTCGTCGCCCCGGGCGTGGGCGTGGGGGAGGAAGGCGAGGCCGGCGGCGGCGGCCGAGCCGGCCTTCAGGAACGAGCGGCGGTTCGGATCGGTCATGACTGGCGACTCCGGGGGAAGGAGGGCGGGACGGCTCGGGCCTCGCTCGGCCGTCGCCGTCGCCGCTCCGGGTTGGTGCTCCGCTGCGTTACGTTAAACGTCCGATCGCGCGATCGCGGGGGCCTCAGCGCGTCGAGCCCTTGCCCTTGACCACGAGCGACTTGACCCCCTTGAGGGCCTCTTGCTCGGCGAGCGGGCTGACGACGCGGAACCCGATGATGTGGGCGTCGGTGTGCCACCAGATGCTTTGCGGCCTTTGGGGGTCCTGCACGCTCCACTCCGGGTTCGACCCGCGGCGGGCGGCGCTGCGGAGCGATTCCGCGTCGTCGTCCCACGAGCCTCCCCGCGCCACGTAAGAGTATTCCTGCGCGGTCGGCGGGGCGAAAGGCTCAAGCGTCGGCTTGTCGCCGGAAAACTGCTCGTAGAAGTTCGGGACGTAGTGGTCCAGGCACCATTCCGCCACGTTGCCGTGGATGTCGTAAAGCCCCCAGGGGCTGGCCTTCTTCCTCCCCACCGGCATCGGCTTCTCGGCGTTCTCGACGTACCAGGCGTACTCGTCGAGTTGGTCGTCCAGCTTGTCGGCGTCGTCGCCGCCGAAGAAATACGGGGTCTTGGACCCGGCGCGGCAGGCGTACTCCCATTCGGCCTCGGTGGGGAGGCGGTAGATCCGGCCGGTCTTCTCGGAGAGCCAGCGGCAGTATTCCATGGCCGCGTGGTGGGTCATGCAGATCGCCGGCTGGCCCCTGTGGCCGTAGCCGAAGGTCATGTCGGCGTAGGGGGGGGTCGGCCGGGTGACGGCGTCGGCGGCCATCTCGGTGGCGATCTGGTTCTTCAGGTCCACCCCCGCGCGGGTCTTCTTCTTGATGTCCAGCGAGAAGCAGAACTGGTCGAACTCGTCCCAGGTGACTTCCTTGGTCCCCATCCAGAACGGGGCGATCTTCACGGGGTGCTGGGGGCCCTCGTCCTTCTCCCGGCCCTCCTCGTCGTCCGGGCTCCCCATGACGAACTCGCCGCCGGGGATGGGGACCAGGTCGAATTTCAGCTCGGTCCCGGGGATCTCCTGGGTGTACGGCTTCATCTTCGCCTCGGTCGTGGCGACCGGCGCCTGGGCCTGGGCGACGCCGGTCCAGGACCAGGCGAGGGCGACGGCCAGGGCCGCGGCGGGGCGGAGGGCATGCTTCGGACGGATCACTTTGATATGCTCCAACGGGTCGAGGCTCGGCCGGGGGCGGTCCCGGGCGACGAAACGGGGCAAGATCGGCGGGAGGGATTCGTGACTCGTTCCACCATGCGCGCGCGTCTGGCGGTCTTGGTCCTTGGCGCGGCGACGGTCGGTCGAGCGGCCGCGGACGAGCCGCGACGGTTCGAATTCGTCGAAACGCACATGGGAAGCCCGTTCACGATCCTTTTATACACGGCGGACGAGGCGACCGCCAGAAGCGCCTCGCGCGCCGCGTTCGATCGGATCGCGCGGCTCGATTCGGTCCTCAGCGACTACGACCCCGACAGCGAGCTTTCGCGGCTCTCCCATGCCGCGGGAGGACCGCCGGTCGCCGTCGGGCCGGAACTTTTCGACGTGCTGGAGACGTCGCGGGAGTGGTTCGACCGATCCGGCGGCCTGCTCGATCCGACCGTCGCCCCGGTCGGCCGGCTCTGGCGGCGGGTCCGCCGCGAGCGGAAATTGCCCGATCCGGAAAAGATCGCCGCGGCCCTCCCGCTCGTCGGCATGGACAAATTGATCCTGGATCCCGCCGCGCGAACCGTCCGGTTGACGAAGCCGGGGATGAGGCTGGACGTCGGCGGGATCGCCAAGGGGATCGCGTCGCAGCAGGCGATCGACGTCCTGCGCGCCCGCGGCGTCGACCGCGCCCTGGTCGCCGGCGCCGGCGACATCGTCGTCTCCGGCCCTCCTCCCGGCGCCGACGGCTGGACGATCGGCGTGGCGAGCCTGGAGCCGTCGAAGCGGCCGCCGGAGATTTACCTGTCGCTCAAGGACCGCGCCACGTCCACCTCGGGCGACGCCGAGCGGTTCGTCGTCATCGACGGCCGCCGCTACTCGCACATCATCAACCCCAAGACCGGCCAGGCGATCGAGGAGCGCGCCAGCGTCACGGTGGTCGCCCCCGACGGCGCCACCGCCGACGCCCTGGAGACGACCGTCTACATGATGGGCCGTGAAAAGGGTCTGGAATGGATCGACTCCGTCCCCGGCGCCGCGGCCGTCTACACCCGCGAGGACGCCGACGGCGTCGTCCGCCGTCACGAGTCCGGACGGTTCAAGGACGTCCCCAGGAGCCTCCCCTCGCGCGACTCCGCCAGCCCGGCCGAGTGAGCGTCCGTCCCGAAAAAAGACGACCGTCACGCTCTTCCCCCCTCGCGGGGAAGACAGACCGCGAGGAACGATGCCGAAGCAATCTCCCGTGAACGACCCGGAAGAAGATCATCCACAGATTTCTCAGATTGACGCAGATTCGGATCGGAGAATTTCATGTAATCTGTGTTAATCTGGGGAATCTGTGGATACTCTCTCCCCGGTCGTTCACGGGAGATTGCTTCGGCGGCGTTCCTCGGGCCACCTTCCCCCGCGAGGGGGGAAGGCCGTTGATCCGACGTCTTCCCCCCTCGCGGGGGAAGACAGACGCCGAAGGCGTCAGATGAGGGGGACGACGCGCCAGGCGGCCGTCGGGATTCGCGGAGGCCCGTCCTGGAAGCCTTCGACGTCGATGGCTTACCGTCCCGCCCCCCCTCATCCGGCCCTTCGGGCCACCTTCCCCCGCGAGGGGGGAAGGA
>CALCIB010000282.1 GCA_937907525.1 uncultured Planctomycetales bacterium
CATACCTATGCCTCGCGGGGGAAGGTGGCCCGAAGGGCCGGATGAGGGGGGGCGAGCCAGAACGCCATCGACGTCCAGGGCTTCCCGGAGGGCCTTTCGCGAATTCCAACGGCTCTTTGTCTCGTCGTCCCCCTCATCTGACGCCTTCGGCGTCTGTCTTCCCCCGCGAGGGGGGAAGATCGTTTTTTCGCATGCCGCGGTCAATAAATCCCGTGCAACGGTTCGCCGTGGGCGGCCAGGGCGTCGACCCGGCGCTCGACTTCCGGGTCGTCCTCCAGGGGCGGCGCGTGATGGGGCTTGATCCGGGCGTCGATCACGAGCGGCCCGGCGCATCCCCAGTGCTTCTCGAGGACGAACGAGTCCGCGCCGTGGACGTCGGCGGCCGGGTTCGAGCGGGTGAAGACGACCCAGAGGAAGTTCCGAAGCGTCCGCGCCGCGAACTCGGCGTCGTCCACCAGCGCGATCAGCGGGAACGCCCGGATCGGGTCGTCGGGGCCGAACGACTCCGTGAACGCCTCGATCCGTTTCGCCTCCGGATCGTACTTGGGGGCGGTCACGGCCAGGACGCCGGGGAGTACCAGGCGAGGATCGCGGAAGCCGTCGGGAAGGCGAAAGTCCGCGGGAAGCTCCGTCGGCAACCCCCGGCGCTTCGACCCCGCGGCGGCGATCACCAGCTTGGACCCCTGGTTGAGACCGTGGCCGGAGTAGTCCAGGGTGTCGATGGTGGTCCGGGTCTGAAAGTGCAGGTCGTTTCTCCAATCGACCCGTTCCAGCAGATGACGGAGGAAGCCGGCGACGTCGTGGACGTCCAGCCCCGGATCGTCCTCCTCGGCGACGATCAGCAGGTACTTCGCCAGCGACAACTGCCCCTGGCCCAAAATCGCGTTGGCGACCGTCAAAATCTCTTGCGGCCGGCGAACCTCCGCGTAGGGGACGTAGCGCTCCGAGGCGATCGCCAAAAGCAGCGGGTGGACCCCGGCGGCGTCGACGGCGTGAACGGCGCGCAGGCCGGCGACCACGGTGGGGATGATCGGCCCGGTCAGGTCGTGGATCAACGCGCCGAAGGTCGTGTCCTCCTGCGGTGGTCGGCCGACGGTCGTGAACGGCCAGATCGCGCCTTCGCGGTGGTACACGCGCTCGACCTTCAGCACCGGGAAGTCGTGCGCCAGGCTGTAGTAGCCCAGATGGTCGCCGAAGGGGCCCTCGGGCTTGCGGACGTCGGGATCGACATAACCGGAGATGACGAAATCGGCCTCCGCGGGCATCGCCAGGCGGCCTCCAGGCGCGACCATCGCCACCCGACGCCCTCCCAGCGCCCCGGCGAAGGCCAACTCGGGCATCCCCTCCGGCAGCGGCATCACCGCGGCGACCGTCAGCGCGGGAGGACCGCCGACGACCACGTTGACCCGCAGCCGCTCGCCGCGACGGATCGCCGCGGCGTGGTGGACGCCGATCCCCCGGTGGATCTGGTAGTGCAGCCCCACCTCGCGGTCGGTCTCGTACTCGTTCCCGGAAAGCTGGACGCGGTACATCCCCAGGTTCGACCGCGCCAGGCCGGGGCGGTCGGGGTCCTCGGTGTAGACCAGGGGGAGCGTCACGAACGGCCCGCCGTCCCCGGGCCACGACGTCAAGGCCGGCAGCCGGGAGACGGTCGTTTCATGGGCCAGGATCGGCCCCTTCCGCACCTTCCTGGGCAGCAGTCGGAGCGAGGCGAGCGGCGCGCCTCGGTATCGCCAGGGCCGTTTGAAGGCGGCCGAGGGGTCGACCTTCAACTCGACCAGCCGGGCGACGGCGTCGAGGGAGTCGCGAAACAGCCAGCGCGCCCGCTCGACGGTCCCGAACAGGTTGCCGACCATCGGGAAGGCCGTCCCCTTGACCCTCGGAAAGAGCAGGGCGGGGCCCTCCGCCCGGTAAACCCGGCGCTGGATCGCGCCGACCTCCAGGTAGGGGTCGACCTCGCGGTCGACGACGACCAGTCGGCCGCTTCGGCGCAAGTCCTCGACGCAATCGGCCAGCGAGCGATAGCCCATGCGGGCGGGTCCTTGAGCGGGGAACCGGCGCCGCGGCGATCACCCTTCTCCCCTTGAGGGAGAAGGTGGCCGAAGGCCGGATGAGGGGTGGCGCGATCGGAAGCCGTCGATTTCCGAGGTCCCGGCGAACCGAGGGCCTTCGCCGAGCCGCGACGGCGGTCGACCCCTCATCCGGCCCTCCGGGCCACCTTCTCCCTCAAGGGGAGAAGGCGGAGGAAACCAGGATACGCCGGAACCCCCGCCGCGTCGACCGATTGACCCGGCGGACGCCCCGAGCGAACAATCAGGCGATCCAATCGCTCCGAATCCCCGCCCTGGAGAGGCCCGCCGATGAGTCGTCCGCCGATCGACCTGCGATCCGACACCGTGACCAGGCCCACTCCCGCGATGCGGCGGGCGATGGCCGAGGCCCCGGTGGGCGACGACGTCTACCGGGAAGACCCCACCGTCAACGCGCTTGAGGCCCGCGCCGCGGCGTGGTTGGGGAAGGAGTCGGCGCTGTTCACGCCCTCGGGGACGATGGCCAACCAGATCGCCGTGGGGGTTCACTGCCGGCCGGGGGACGAGTTGATCTGCGCGGCGACGTCGCACGTCTACGTCTGGGAGGCCGGCGGGATCGCCCGGCTCTGGGGCGTCACCCCCCGGACGTTCCCCGGCGACGGCGGACTGTTGACGCTCGCGGAGATCGAGGACGCCGTCCGACCCCCCGACGACCCGCACACGCCCAACACCCGGCTGGTGACGCTTGAGAACACCCACAACCGCGGCGGCGGCCGGGTCCATCCCATCGCCGAGGTTCTGGCGATCGCCGCCTGGGCGCGCGACCGCGGCCTGGCCCTGCACCTCGACGGCGCGCGGCTGGTCAACGCGGTCGTCGCCTCCGGCGTCCCGGCCGAGCGATGGGCCGAGCCGTTCGACACGGTCTCGATCTGCTTCTCCAAGGGACTCGGCGCGCCGGTGGGTTCGGCCCTGGCGGGATCGGCGGAGACGATCGCCGGGGCCCGGCGGCTGCGAAAGCTGCTCGGCGGCGGCATGCGGCAGGCCGGCGCGATCGCCGCGGCGGCGCTTCACGCGCTCGACAACCACGTCGAGCGGATCGCGGAGGACCACGCCAACGCCCGAATCCTGGCCGAGGCGTTCGCGGCCGCGCCGGGGCTCGCGCTCGAATTCCCGACGGAGACGAACCTCGTCTGGGCGACGGTCGACCCCGAGTTGGGGACCGCGGCCGACGTGGCCGCGGTCTTGAAGGCGCGCGGCGTGCTGGTCTCGGCCCTGGGCGGCCAGACCCTTCGCGCCTGCACCCACCTGGACGTCTCCCGCGAGGACGCCGAACGCGCCGCCGCGGAGATCCGCGCGATCGACCCGGAGGCCGTCGCCGGTCGATCGAGATCGCTCTAAAATCAACGGACGGAACGCGAAGGGGTCGCATGCGTTCCGAAGGCTTCGGAGGCCGCGCCCGCGAACGCCTGAATCCGGGATTCGGCGAGAGTCGAATCAGGGTGGCTGACGGGATTCGAACCCGCGATATCCAGATCCACAATCTGGCGCCTTAACCGCTAGGCCACAGCCACCATCAGGTGCGAGGGAAGACACCATAACCCGTCGCCCGGGTTCGAGTCAAGACGAACCACGCGCCCGGTCGGCGTCTCGGCGCCCGTCTCCGCCGGCGGAACCTGAACTCGCGACGAGGGACGATGCGTCCCGTTGGGTGGCCGTCGCTTCTAGCCAGGGCCGGCTCGCGCCACTACACTCGCCACCCTCCGGAGATCATGGTTACGTTCCCCGAGGACGGAAGCGTTCACGCCGACCCGTCCGTAAAGTAAGACGTCACGCGCCGGCCGCGAGACTTCGAGACCGCGAGCATCCCTGAAAGAAAGGCCGCCATGAAACGACTCGCCCCGTTCCTCGTCCTTATCCTGGCCGCGGCCTCGGCGTCCGCCGAGGCGCCGGCGACGTTCCACAACCCCTTGAAGCGGCACGGGGCCGACCCCTGGCTGTTCTTCCACGACGGCTGGTACTACCTGGCGGCGACGACCGGCCGGGACGTCCAGCTTCGCAAGGCGCGACGGCTGGAGGACCTCAAAACCGCCGAGGACCGGGTCGTCTGGAAAGAGGACGAGCCCAGCCGGAACCGCGACCTCTGGGCCCCGGAGTTCCACCGGCTCGACGACGGCGCGGGACCGCGATGGTATCTGTACTTCACCGCCGGCGACGGCCGCGAGCCGTCGCACCGGATGTACGTCGCGGAATCCGCCGGCGACGACCCGATGGGGCCGTACTCGTTCAAGGCCAGGCTCCAGACCGACCCGAACGACGAGTTCTACGCCATCGACGGCACGGTCCTGACGATGCCCGACGGGTCGCATTACTTCGTCTGGTGCGGTCGGCCCAGTCCGTCCGGGCAGGGACTCTACATCGCCAAGATGAAAGACCCGTGGACCCTGACCGGACCTCGGACGTACCTGGACGTGGACGGCTTCGGCTGCGACCACGTCCGCGAGGGGCCCGTCGCCCTCCGCCATGGCGACGAGGACCGCGTCTTCCTGGTCTACTCCGCCTGCTCGGCCGACACGCCCGACTACAAGCTCGGCATGGTCTCCATCGCCCCCGGCGCGGACCCGCTGCGAACGGCGTCGTGGAAGCAGCACGCCGAGCCAATCTTCCAGAGGAACGACGCCGCGGGGGTCTTCGGCCCCGGCCACTGCTCGTTCTTCAAGTCGCCCGACGGCCGCGAGGACTGGATCGCCTACCACGCCAAGCCCGGCGTGGCGATCGGCTACGCCGACCGTTCCGCCCGCGCCCAGAAGATCGGCTGGGACGCCGACGGAGCGCCGGACCTCGGCAAGCCGATCGGGCTGGACGTCGCCATCCCGGTCCCGTCCGGGGAGGCGCCTTGAGGCGAGGGGGCCTCGGGACGTGCGGGAGCGAGCATGTCTTCCTTGTCCCCTCGCGGCGCTTCTTCGAATACCATCGAGAACGGGCTTGCATCCTCCCTTCTCCCACAAGGGGAGAAGGGATGTTCGCCGTTACCTATGTTCGTTGATACCTATGTTCGTTGATTTTAAAAGCATTCACGGCTTCTCGGCCGGCGGGGGGAGGATCAGGCACTGGCCGACGCGGGGGCGGCCGTCCCTGGCGAGGGCGTCGCGGTTGAGGGCCATGATCTCCAGGGCCTTGCGTTCGTCGCCGCACTTTTCGCGGGCGATGTTCCGCAGGGTGTCGTCGGGCCGGACGACGTGGACGGCGACGCCGCCGGAGTCCGGCGCGGCCGTCGCGACGGCCGGCTCGGTGAACGAGGCCGGCATGGCGTGGGAGTCGCGCGGCGGGCCCGACGGCTCCAGGTCGGGGATCGCGGAGCGCATCGGCCCGGCCAGCACCATCCGAGGCTCCAACTCGCCCACGCCCGGCACCTCCAGCGCCTTCCCCTCCACCAGCGCCTCGGGCCAGGCGACGCGATCGCGGTTGGCCCACCAGAGGGCGCGGGCGTAGCGGGCGTCGCCGTAATACTTCCGCGCCAGCGTCTGGAACGTGTCCCCCTGGGCGACGAGGTGCCGACTCACCGGCGCGGCGACCGCGGCCCGCTCGCCACCGGCTCGCGAGACCTCGCCGTCTCCCTTCGGCTTCGCCTCGGTCCCTGGCTTCGGCCAGGGCGAATGGATCGGGCCGAGCGTCATCGACTGGCCCTCCGCGAGCGCTCCCAGGAACCCGCCCGTGTCCAGGGCGAGCGTCGACGACCCCGGCGCGAGCGGCCGCGGCATGGCGTCGGCCGTCTCCAGCGGAATGACCCTGGCGGCTTCCGGGTCCGCCGGGATCGGGGCGTGAACGTGTTGATGACCGTGTTCGTGTTCATGCGGGCGGCCGATCCCCAGCATCCGTCCCAGCGCGGCCAGTCGCGGGAACCCGGACGACGACGCTCGCGCGGCCGTCGGCCGGACGGGAATCGGCGGGAGCGGCGGGCGGGGGGGGATCGCGGGAGGAGCGGACGTGGGGGGGGGCGGGGTCGGCGGGGCGGGGCCGATGACGCCCCGGGGCGCTTCGGGACGGTCGGCGCGGGTCAGGGCGATCGCCCCGCCGGCGCCGCTGACCAGGAGCGGGCCCTGGCCGTCCTCGGGCTTCGAGGAGACGATGTGGATCGTGCCGTCGACCTTCTCGACCACGCTGACGAGCTTCAAAAGCTCGGAGATCGTCACCGTGTCGAAGTCGACGGTGATCGTCCCGTGGACCTTCGCCGGCGCCGCCTCCTGGGCGCGGGCCCCTCCGGCCGTGGCGAACGCCAGGGCCAGGACCAACAGACCCTTCGGGTCGCGTCGAGAACGGTTCAAGGGTCTTCCTCGCCTTCGCATGGCCCGTCCGCCGCGCGACCGCCGCGGGGCTTCCCGGTTTGGTTTCGGCATCGAGCCGGCCCGGACTTAAGGAATGCGCGGGTCGCGCCGGAGGCTCCCGTCTTGACAGCCGCGCCGCGGTCGGTACTTTGTATTGCGAGGTAGTGAGCGCTTCGTCACGGCTTGATTTCGGAGTGGATCCCGTAGGCTGGGTCTGGACCCAGCCCGCGCGGGCCGAGGCTTCTCCAAGCTGGGTCTCGACCCAGCCTACAAAGGCGACCCGAATTCTTGACCATGACAAGGCGCTCGGGGGAAGGAGGCGGGATGAGTCCTTGGGAGACGCAGTTGCGCAAGGGGTTGGTGGAGCTGGCCGTCCTGGCGACGATGGTCGACGGGGAGGCGTATGGGTATGGGATCGTGGAGCGGCTGCGGGAGTTGGAGGGGTTGGAGTTCACGGAGAGCACGGTGTATCCGGTGCTGGCGAGGCTGGCGCGCGACGGCTTTCTGGCGATCCGGGCCGAGCGCTCGCCGTCGGGGCCGATGAGGCGCTACTATCGTCTGACGCCGGAGGGGGAGAAGCGGTTTCGGGAGATGACGAAAAGCTGGCGGACGGTGTCCGCGAGCCTGGCCGACTTGCTGGAGGGAGCGCGAGGATGAGCACGACGGCGGAGACGACCATGACGACGAACGCGACGCGAACCTTGATCGACGCCCGTCTCGACGCGATCGACCGAGCATTGCTCGGCCGGCTCTCGCGGGCCGAGCGGCTGGACGTGGTGGGCGAGGTGGAGTCCCGGATCGACGAACTCCTGCGCGAGCGCCGCGGCCCCGACGCCGAGCCCTCCCGCGAGGACGTCTTGGCGATCCTGTCCCTCCTGGACCCGCCGGAAGCCTACCTGGACGACGAGGCGCCCGTTCACGACGCCGAGGAGCGGCCGACGCCCCATCGCCGCGTCGCGCCGACGACCGCCGCCGCGCCGGACGCGAGGGGGGCGAACGCGCCGGCGATCCTGGGATTGGTCGCCGCGGCCGGCTGGATCATCTGCCCGCTCGGCTGGCTCATCGGGATCAAGGCCGAGAGCGAGGTGGTCATTGGGATTTTCTGGGGACTTGCCGCAATAGGCATGATTCTAGGGGGCGGGCTGGCCGTGACCCTGGGGCTGGTCGAGCGTCCCCGTCGCCGGACGACCATGGTGGGGGTGATCGCCGGCGCGGCGGCTTTCGGCTTCGGCCTGGCCTTGGCGGCGATGGTCGCCTGTTTTGCAATTATGGTTTCGTTTTCATAAATCGAGTGGTCAATTCGGCGGCCGTCGGAACGGGGAGGCTTGCAGGCTGGATCGAGACTGGGTCCGGAGGATGCGTCGGCTCGCCCGGGCTGGGTCTCGACCCAGCCTACCATGTTCATGCGTGGACGTTCAGGCCGCGGTCAGTCCTCGAAGATCTCGGCGAGGTCGAGCGTGAAGCCCGGCAGCACGTCCTCGCCCGAGAGGTTCTTGGGCGCGGTCAGCGTCTCCACGTCGCGGCCGGGGCGGTGGATCTCCACCGTCTTGGTCATCGGGTCGATCAGCCAGGCGAGGCGGACGCCGTTGGCGATGTACGCCGCCATCTTGGCCCGCAGCTTCTCCAAGGAATCTGACTGCGAGCGGACCTCGGCGACGAAGTCGGGGACGACGCGGGCGAACTTGCGGCGCTCGCGGCGGTCGACCGCGGCCCACGCCTCGTTGCGAATCCACGAGGCGTCCGGGGCGCGCACCGAGCCGTCGGGGAACGTAAAGCCGGACGACGGACTGAACACCCTCCCCAACTTGGCCGCCTTGCTCCAGGCGACGAGTTGGAATCCCAGTTCCGATTCTCGTTCACCGCTGTCGGGCGAGGCCGGCGACATCACGATCAAGCCTCCGTCGGCCTCCAGCTCCAGCCGCATGTCCCGGTTCGCGGCGCAGAGCCTGGCGAAGCCGTCGGCGTCGACGATCAGGCGGACGTCGGGCGGAACCCGCAGCGCCGGCGACGGTTCGACGGCCCTCGCGCCCGTTCGTTCGATCGTGGCCGAAGTCATTGCTTCCTCCCTTCGCCGGATCGGTTCAATCCTCGAAGATCCTGGCGAGGTCGAGCGTGAAGCCCGGCAGCACGTCCTCGCCGGAGAGGGTCTTCGGCGCGGCGAGCGTCTCCACGTCGCGGCCGGGACGGTGGATCTCCGCCGTCCTGGTCAACGGGTCGATTAGCCAGGCCAGGCGGACGCCGTTGGCGATGTAGGACGCCATCTTGGCCCGCAACTCGGCGAGGGTGTTCGACGGCGAACGGATCTCGGCGGCGAAGTCGGGTACGACGCGCGCGAACTTCAGGCGCTCGTCCCCGTCGACCGCGTCCCAGACTTCGTGCCGAATCCACGAGGCGTCCGGGGCGCGGATCGAGCCGTCGGGGAGCGTGAAGCCCGCCGACGGGCTGAACGCCTTACCCAGTTTGGCCGTCCGGTTCCAGATTTCGAGTTCGACCGACAACTGCAACTCCCGTCCGCCCCCGTCAGGTGATGCCGGCGCCATGACGATCAAGCCTCCGTCGGCCTCGCGCTCCAGTTGCAAGATGGGGTTCGCGACGCAGAGCTTCGCGAAGTCGTCGGGGCCGACGATCAGGCGGACGTCGGGCGGGACGGCGAGGACGGGTTGCGGTTCGCGTTCGGGGACGGCGCGGGGGCGCTTCTCGACGGTCGTCGCCATGGTTGGTCCCTCCCTTTGGGCGTGTCGAGGACTCTTCGCGCGGCCACGACTCCAATCTGGCCGGTTTCGCGCCCGGTCGTCAAGCGGAGGGAGCGTCGCCCAGGGCGATCCACCAGGGGACGTGCTGGATCGCGCCGACGGGCCCCGGCGCGGCGACGCAAGGGATCGACGGGCCATCGACGAGCCCGCCGCGGAAGTGGTCGCCGACGATCTTGAGGTGGAAGGCGTACACCTCGTGGCCGCCGGTCAGGCTGGGCGGCAGGCGAAGACGGCGGGACTCGACGTAGGTCTCGTCCGCCAGCCACCTCGCCGCGCCCTTCTCCTCGGGCGTTTCCAGATCGTCGGCGTCCAGCAGCGCGAGCTTCATCATCAGGTCGCCCCAGTATTCGTCGTTCTGGGCCAGTCGCGGCTGGAACGACCCGATCACCATCCCCGGCGCGACCGAGCCGGGAACGCTGGTTAACGCCCGGTTGACCATCAAGGGATACGTCTGGATCGGTTTGGCGATCATCGCCTTGCGCCGGCGCTTGCGATGCGTCAGCATCTTGACGCCGTGGCACGCGGCGACCGGGACGAGCACGACCGTCGAGACCGTCAGCAGGGCCATGACGATATGGCCCCAGGGCCGGCCGGCCACCTTGACCAGCACCGGATCGAACCGGCGCGAGCCGAGGTAGTCGACGTAACGCGCGACGATGCGATCGTCGCCGATCCGCGAGGACATGGCGGGGGTTGCTCCGTCGGTTCAATCAAGAGTCGGGCGACGCGGTCAATCCTCGAAGATCTCGGCGAGGTCGAGCGTGAAGCCCGGCAGCACGTCCTCGCCGGAGAGGGTCTTCGGCGACGCCATGCGCTCCACGTCGCGGCCGGGGCGGTAAACCTCGACCGTCCTGGTCTCCGGGTCGATCAGCCAGGCCAGCCGGACGCCGTTGGCGACGTAGGAGGCCATCTTGGCCCGCAACTCGGCGAGGGTGTTCGACGGCGAGCGGACCTCGGCGGCGAAGTCCAGGACGACTCGGGCGAACTTGCGGCGCTCGCGGCGATCGACCGCGGCCCAGACCTCGTTGCGGATCCAGGAGGCGTCCGGCGCGCGCACCGAGCCGTCGGGGAACGTGAAGCCGGACGACGGGCCGAACGCCTTGCCCAGCCTCGCGGTCTTGTTCCAGACGTTGAGTTGGGACCCCAATTCCAATTCCCGTCCTCCTCCGTCGGATGAAGCCGGCGACATCACGATCAAGCCTCCGTCGGCCTCCAGCTCCAGCCGCATGTCCCGGTTCGCGGCGCAGAGCTTCGCGAAGTCGTCGGGGCCGACGATCAGGCGGACGTCGGGCGGGACGGCGAGGACGGGTTGCGGTTCGCGCTCGGGCTCGGGGACGGCGCGGGGGCGCTTCTCGGCGACCGTGGCCATGGGCGAGTCCTCCCTCGTGCTTCCAAATGGGATCTCGCCTTCCATTGGGACGCGGGGGGCCCGAGACGTCAAGCCGCGGACCCTCCGATTGATTCGAGCGGTCAGTGGGGTTCCATCGCCAGGGACAACAGCGGGGGGAAGTCCTTGGTCATCTCCTGGAGGATGGTGGGATGGTCGTGACCGCCGCGGAAGGTGCCGTGGCATTCGACGACGAACTTGCGGTAGGTCTCGTTGTGCTCCTTCAGCAACTCGTGCAAGGCGGGAAGGCGGTAGTGGGGGACGGTCGGGAAGAGGTGGTGGGGGATGTGCATGTCCTGGCCGTAGATGAAGACGGCCCAGTGCGTGAACGGGTCGGTGAAGAAGACCCGCGAGTTGGTCAGCCGGCCGGCGTCGGCGTTGGAGTGCTGGTAGACGTCGCGCAGGAACATGAAGAACGGGAACGTCGTGATCAGGGGCAACAGCCAAAGCAGAATCACGTATCGCGGCGAGCCGCCGTCGGTGTACGCGCGCGTCATCGCCAGGGCCGCCAGGACGATCGTGAAGAACCAGAGGCGGGTCGAGCCCGAGAACCGCTCGGAAAACGCCTGGCGGAACGGCGAGCGGAACACGAACCGGGCCGGCAGCGCGTAGGCGACGATCGTCCCCAGCACGCCCGCCGCCAACGCCGCGGGGATCACCCACGCGGCCCGGCCGGAGGAGGTCAGCGCGAAGAACAAGGCGTTGATCCCCAGGATGTAGAGGACGCCCAGGATCGTGGAGAGTCTGGGGATGAAGACGCTCAGGTCGCGGGCCTTCGCCGTGCCGGTGTAGACGCTCTTCCCCTTGCCGAAGGTGTTCACCGTCATGTACTCGAACTGGTACTCGACGAACCGCAAGGGGGCGATGACGAAGCAGAAGTAGACCAGCCTGATGAAGCGCTCGCGGGTCATCGGGAAGTCGAAGGCCCGCTTGCCCCGACCCAGGTTCAGGAGGTCGGGATCCTTCTCCGGGTCGTTCGTGTATTGATGGTGCGCCATGTGGAAGACGCGGTAGTAATGCACCGAGGTCAAAATCGGGAACATGCAGAAGACGTCGGCGACCAGGTCGTTGGCCACTCGGTTTCTCAGGAACGAATAGTGCGACGACTCATGCCCCAAACCGGCCAGCCGGTGCTGCAAGGCCCCGATGAAGACGATCGCCAGACTGAAGACCGGGACGTTCCACCACCAGGAGAGCCCCCACCCCCGTCGCGACTCGGCGAAGACCACCGCCCCGCCGATCGCCAGGATCAGGCACGCGTACTCGCGCGCCAGATACAGGAGGTTCGTGTAATCATCCGGCCGCCGCAGCTCTCGGAGCCGCTTCTGCAAAACGGCGTCGTCGAACGACGGTCGCGCGACATCGGTAGCACTCATCCCACCAAACCTCCAGGCCGACGGTTCCAGACTCGACGTCGATACCCGCCCAGTCACGGGGACGTTTAGCCTCTAGGATCGGAATCCCAGGCTCTCCATACCATCTAATCTGCCCGAAGCGCCGGAATTTCATGAATGCGCGGCCCGGTGATGACGCCCCTTCCTTTCTATTATTTCGACTCGGGCTTGCGGGGAAGGCCGGATTTCGGGAAACGGACTCCGGCGATCGCGATCGGCTGGCGCGCCCCCGGTCGGTCGGGCCGACTGACTGTCGAGTCCCGTCGCATGGAACGATGCCGAAACAACCTCTCGCGAACGACCAGGAAGAAGGTCATCCACAGATTTCGCAGATTGACACAGATTGCAGAAATCTTCCGATCCGAATCGGCGTTAATCTGAGAAATCCGTGGATGATCCTCTCGGAGGTCTAGAACATGGTCGTTCGCGAGAGGTTGTTTCGGCATCGTTCCTGGCGACCGGGAATCACGACCCGAGATCCGTGACGGCCGGCTGGTTCATTCGGGCGCGACGGCGCGCGAAGACGGACAGGCCCGGGTTCGGCCCGTCGTGGGGTCGGATCGGGTGGAAGCAACCCGTCGGGGTCTCGCCATGGCCGATCGAGCGACGACCGCGCGTGGGTCGAGCGGTTCGGCGTCCGCCATTTGACCGTCTTCAACGATTCGTCCGAGCCTCGAAAGGCCACGATCGCGCCGGACGTCGTCAAGACCGGCGAGGGCCGCGAATCGGTTCAAGGTCGAGCGGCCGCCTGGCGCGGGGCCGGCTCGACCTGGAATTGGAACCGGAGGGATGGGCGGCGCTGGAGATCCCCTGAAGGATCAGCGAGTGTTCATGGTCCAGTAGGGTCCGGGGCCGAAGGCGACGCCGAAGCTGGTGGCCGTCGGCGAGAGCATGTTCTCGCGGTGCCCCGGCGAGTTCATCCAACCGGCGGCCACGGACTCGGCGTCGCCGTAGTTGTACGCGCTATTCTGGGCGGCGCCGGGATTGACGTAATGGCCAATGCCCCGAATGCTCTGCATGACGTTGTTCCGCCGCGCCCACGACGACAGCGACGGATCGTAAGCCAGCGGTCGCAGTCCGGCGGCGGCGCGAATCCGATTCAGGACCCTCGCGAAGCCGTAAGGGTCGCCGCCGGCCTGACGGCCGGCCTCGGTCGGCTGGGCGTAGGCGTACTCATAAGTCGGCGCGGCCGGCTGGACCTGGGCGAGGGTGTAATCATATTGATAAGCCGGGGCGACCGCCTGCCGGGCGGGGACGTGTTGATGAACCGCGGCGGTCTGATGATCGCGATGAAAGAGCCGTGACAGCAGGCTGGAGGAGGAGGCGTCCTCGGCGGAGGCGACGGGGGCGACGGTGAAAAAGAGAAGCGCCGCGAGCCAGGGGGAACGGACCTGGGGCATCGTTTCTTGCCTTTCTTCGGATGAAGACTCTATGGGCGTGCCGCGAGCGCCTCGGCCGCCGCGACCTTCCCGCGAGCAAGGAAGGGCGCGGCCCGATCTCGGCGAACCGAGGCGGTCGGGATTCAAACGAACGAAGGGGGCCGGAGGATGGTCGTCGGTTGCGAGGCGTTCGGCGGGGCCGCGAGGTCGAGCGAGCGACGACGGCCGGCGTCGGAAGTGATCACCCTTATGGCAAGCGGCGCGCCAAAGACGGGATCGAGCGCTAAATTCCCGAACGGCGCGAAACAAATCCGATTGCGACGGTCGCGCGGCCGCGCCGACGCCGATTCACGACCGAGGTCTTGACGGCCGCGGCGCGAATTTACAAGTCAAGTCAAAATCGCGACGCCGACGAACGAGCGGCGAGGCGATCCGCTCCCGCGACGCCGCGGCCTGGAGGAGGCGGCGGGCCGTCAGTCCCCGGCGGGCTCGAACAACCGGACGTCCGGGTGCATCGTGTAGAGGCGGTCCCCATGGGGCGTCGTCACGAGCACGGCGCTTGAGCGGTTGCCGCCGATGATCGGGTTGTCCGGGCTCTTCTCCCAGTGGATCAAATCGCGCGAGCGGGCCAGGTTGGTCGTCCAGTCGCGGACGGCGGGATCGGCCAGGGCGTGGTAGAAGCCGTAGTACCAGCCGTCGCGGAGGACCACCTGATTGAGCGCGATCTGGGCGCGGTCGAACGGTTCCGGGCCCCGGGCGAGCACGGGCTCGTCGCGGACGTTGGTCCAGACCTTCATGTCGCGGCTGGTCGCCAGCCAGACGCCCAGGTCGCCGCGCTCGTAAAGCAGGTGCCAGACGTCGTCTTTCAGCACCGCCGAGGGGGTCCCCAGCGGGCCGGGCCCGACGGGGGAGCCGTCGGTCTTGCGGACGTCCAGCGCGCCGTGGTCGACCCAGCGGACGCCGTCGGGGGAGGTCAGCCGGTGGGCGACGTCGCCGCGGCCCTCGGCGAACATCTGGTAGCCGTCGTCGGTCCTGGCGACGAAGACGTCCTCGGTCCAGGCGTCGGCGAAGACGGGGTTGCGCTCGTCTCGTCGCCAGAAGACGCCGTCGTCGGAGACGGCCCGGCCCAGCGCGAGCTTCAAGGGCCGATCGCCGTCGAAGCCCGTGTACCAGAGAGTGAAGCCGCCGCCATCCGGGAGGATGAACCCGCGCTCTCGGATGCGGCGGTCCCAGGTCCCCTCGGCGGTGCCGGCGAAGACGGGGGCGTCGCCGACGGGCTTCCACCGGGCGAACGCCCAGGGCTCCTCGAACGCCGTCGCCGACGTCGCCGCGAAAACCAATCCGACCGCCGCCGACACCGCCCGCGTCCACGAATTCCGCATCGCCGTCTCCTCGGGGTTCGATCCTCGGGGCCTCGCGTCCAGACCCCGAAGCCGCGATTTTACCCGACCCGACGACGATGACGGCGATTCGAACCGGGAAAGAAAGCCCGCGGACCCGGATCGAGGACGATCACTTGAGGAAATGCGAAAGCCAGGGATGCTTGACCGGGACCAGGAAGTCGACGGGCGTCGCCACCGCCGCCGGAGCGGTCGTCACCTGGACCTGTTGAACCGGGGCGGCGACCATCTGCACCTGCGGCGCGACGGGGGCGGCCACCATCTGCACCTGCGGCGCGACGGGGGCGGCCACCATCTGCACCTGCGGCGCGACCGGGACCATCTGCACCTGCTGTTGAACCGGGGCGGCCACCATCTGCACCTGCGGCGCGACCGGGACCGCGACCATCTGCACCTGCTGTTGAACCGGGGCGGCCACCATCTGCGCCTGCGGCGCGACCGGGACCGCGACCATCTGCGCCTGCTGTTGAACCGGGACGGCGACCATCTGCGCCTGTGGCGCGACCGGGGCGGCGACCGCCTGGGGTTGGGCGAGTGGCGCGGCCATTTGCGGCGAGGGAGCCTGGGGGGCGGCCAGAGGCGCCTGCTTGGACGGGGCCGCCTGAGGCGACGCCGGCGCGAGGCTCGGCACGACGCCCGGGGCCGGGGCCGGGGCCGGGGCCGGAGTGGTCGTGACCGTCGCGGTCGAGGACGGGGCGAGGACGTAGCCGCGGACCAACTCGTACTTGGTCGTCTTGCGGTGGAAAAGTTCGCCCGCCCTTGTCGAGTGAGTGACGACGATCGCCAGGGAGGCGACCAGGACGACGCCCGTCGTTCGGCGATGGAGGAGACGGCCCGCCATTGAAGATCCCTCTTTTCGTGGTTGTGGTCGCGCGACCGGACCCCGCCCGGTCGGGCCTCGATCTTCTTGCTGCCAGGTCGCGCGGGCGGAGCATGGGCGAAGAGACCGAAGACCGCTCGACACCATATCACCGATCGACCGTCGCGGCTTTGTAAACGAGCCCGAGACGTCGGCGCGGAGGCGCGGCTGTCCGATCTGGGAGGGATCGAACGCATCCAACGCCATCGACGGCGTGCCGAGGACCGGACGATCCACCCCTTTTCAGCCCTTCGCGCTCCGCGGGGGCATGAGCGTCGGGGCGGTTCGAGACGTGACGGCCGGAATTCCATCCTTCGGTCAAGGCGGTTAGCTATACTTGGTCGAGCGTCGTCCGACGCTCCGCGCGTTTCGCGGGGCGCGAAGGCGGCGCGATCCCTCGCGGGAGGCGAGGGCCGGTCCCCTCAGCGGGATGGATCCCGGCCAGGAGTCCATCCCCGATGAACAGCACCAGTCGCGCGAGTCTGGCTCTCGGATTATTCATCGCCGCGCCGTCCGTCGCCTTCGCGGGCGACCATTTCTGGTGGCGCTCCACGACGGCCACGACGACGGCCCCCGTGGCGTTCATGCCAGCGGCGACGCCGCTGGTTTACAGCGTGGCCGCGCCGGTCCAGGCGGCGACGCTGACCCAGGCCCCGACGCTGGGAGCGGCGAGCGTGCCCATGGCGTTCAACTTCGTGCAGCCCGTGGCGGCCTCGCCGGCCGTGGCGGCCCCGGCGGCGGCCCCCGTCGCCTATTATTACTATGCGAGCGTCCCACACGCGGCGACCGCTCCCATGACGGCGCCGTCGCTCCTGAACGAGCCCCCGCCCGCGGCCGCCGTTCCGTTGAATCCCGCGGCCGCCGCCACCCCGCCGGCCGGGGCCCGGGCCGGCGCGGCGGGTGGCCTCAAAGACCGTCTCATTAAGGGATTGCGCGACTTCGCGGCCAACAATAACCTGGATCGGGACACTCTGAAGACCACGTTGCGACAGGTCGGTCTGGGCCTCCTCCGGGCCGAAATGAACCAGGTGGGCCTGGGCTTCCTGGTCCCCAGTCCGAAGGACCAAAACGTCCTGGACGATCTGGTCGACCAGGTCGTCAAGCAACGGTTCGGCGGGGGCGGCGCGGGCGACGGCGGCGAGGTCGCCGGCGACGGCGGCGCGGCGGCCGGCAACGGCAACGGGGCGGCCGCCCCGTCGTTCGTCTTCCAGGGGCCGGTGACGCTCTCGTTCCCGAACGTCCAGGCGGTCCAGATCCAGGCCAAGGCGGTTCAGCAAGTCGGCGGCGCGGGCGCCGCCGCGGCGGAGGGCGACCCCCGCACGTCGGACGCTCCAGAGCCGACGCCCAACCTCGCCCCCATTCCGCCCCAGGCCCCGACGCCTTGACGACGACCCGACGGCGGCCGGGATTCGGAAAATTTCGAGTTTTTCATTGAAAAATCCTTTTCGTCGCGATCCAATCGTGGAGGCGGTTGGATCGCGACGGATTCCATCAATCCAAGGAATGGGGTCCGAGCATACGGGGTGACCTGGGAGGAGAGGTTGGTCCCATGGCTGATTTCGTCTCGCTCAACGAGTTCGTCGACCGCGTCGGCGCCGCCCAACCCGGACAGTTCGTGGACGCGATCAGGGCGGCGCTGAGGGCGGCCGACCTGCCGCCGATCGTGGCGTCCAAGCTGTCGAAGGTGGACCGCGGGATCACGGCCATCGAGGAGGCGGTCCAGGGGATCAAGTCGGGCGAGTTCGAACCCGAGTTCGCCAGGATGAAGGCGTTCATTCTCAAACGGTACGAGAAGGCCAGGAGCCGGCACACCTTCCTGGACGCCGGGGGGAACTTCGTCGATTGCATCGGCTATGAGGAGCAGCAGACGGCGATCTCGGCGCGGGCGGCCGGTCACGCGCTGCTGGCCGGGCCGCCGCCGGCGGCGGGGTTCGTCGAACCGCCGCCGACCTCCGGACGGTCGTCGTTCCTGGACGTCGTCCCCGTCGAGCCGCCCTTGAGTCGCGGCGAGACCGACCCGTTCGGCAACGTCGTCGCCGCGCCCGGGGGGACGGTCCCGGTTCGTCGGGTGACGCTGGCGCAGTTGGCGCGGCTCGGCAGGTTCTCGAGGTTTTTCGAGAAGGCCGCCGCGCCCCTGGTCGCGGCGCCCGAGCCCGCGCTGGGGCCGGGCGTCGATGGGTTCGTGCATCGCCACGCGGGGGCGCAGGCGGAGACCGTCTCGGGGGGCTACGTCGGCTGCACGACGTACCTGAACCTCTGGGGGCGGGACCCGGCGCCGGGGACCATGAACCTGTCGCAGTGCTGGATCATGGGCTTGTCGCCGGCGGGGGGCTATCCGGACACGGTCGAATCGGGTTGGATGGTCCAGCCGGGGATGTACGGCGGGATGAAGCTGCCGGTCCTGTTCGTCTACTTCAACCCCGACGGCTACGGCACGCGCTCGCCCCGGGGGGCCTCGCGGTCGGGCTACGGCGTCAACCAGTTCGGCGAGGGCTTCATCACGTTCCCCGACCCCGAATACGTCGTCAACGCGGCGGCCGGCGGCTTCGACAGCCTCAGCACTCCGGGCGGCCCCCAGAAGGGCTTTTACACGCAGTGGCAGCGCGACGACAAGGGGAACTGGATCCTCTACTGCGGCCCCGCGAAGACCGCCCTGAAGGGGGTGGGATACTTCCCCGCCCACCTCTACGCGCCGACCTTCCTCGCCAACTCGGCCGAAGTTCTTCAGTTCGGCGGCGAGGTCGCCGCGCAAGCCCCGGAACCCGGCACCGGGCCGATGGGGAGCGGCGTGGCCCCCTCGGATCCGGCGGCCGACGGCTTCGGCACGGTGGCGTTCCAGAAGGAGATCTCCGTCCAGACGGCGATCGGCAAGCCCATGAGCTACACGACCCTCATCCAGTTCGAGACCAATTTTAGCGACCGGGGCATCGCCGACCCCTACCGCTCGCTCGCCGGCTCCAGCACCAACTCGGCCTGGGGAAGCTACGTCTTCTTCGGCGGTCCCGACGGCCCACTCTGATCCGGGAGCCGCCCATGCCCGACGTCGAGCCCCTGCGCGACTATCTAAGACGGATCGCCCACGCCCCCGCGGCGGCCTTCGAGGAACGGTTGCGCGCCCACGCGGCGGCGGCGGGTCGGGCCGGGGTCGATCCCGCCGCCGAACTCGAACGGATGCGGGACTTTCTGACGCGCTACTACGAGGGGGTCGAGCCGGTCTCCTCGTATCAAGACGCGGAAGGGACGATCATCGACTGCGTCCCCTTCGAGCAGCAGCCCGCGGCCCGAGCGGCCCTCGCGGCCGGTCACGCGCCGCTGAAGGGCCCTCCCCCCTCGGCGGGCGTCCCCGACGCGGAGGGGACGCCCGCGCCCGCGACGGCTCCCGCGGCCGAGCCCGACCCGGCTCCGACCGGAACGGTCAAGCTCCCCAGGCTCACCCTGGAGCGGCTGATCCGCTCCGGAACCCTGGAGAGGTTCTTTCAGAAGGAGCCCGGCCTTCGGGGCGACCGGGACTGACGCCCGCGGCCGCCGTCGCGCCGCGGGCGATCGATTCAATGATGAAAGTGCCCCGAAGGTCCGCTCTGCGGCGACGGCGTCGGCTGGGACGGCGCCTGGGGGGTCGGCGTCGGCCCCGGCGGGACCGCCGGAATCGCCGGGGCCTGCGGCGCGGCCGGCTGCCGCGGCGGGAGCATCTGCTGGATCGGCACCGCCACGCTCGACGGCGGCGGCACGACCGGACTGGCGGAGGTCGTGGAGATCGTCGTGGTTCCGATTCCAGGGGCCTGGGGAGCGGGAGCCTCCAGCGTGGTCTCCTGGATCGTCTCGATCCGCGTCCGACCGAGTTGGACCATCCGCTCGCCGAGTCGAGCCATCCCCGAGGCGAGCAGCCCCGGCCCTCGGACCCGGACGCGCGTGCGGGTGCCGCTGCTCGGCAACGACAGGGACTGGTTGGATAGCGTGGCGACGGTGGCGGCCGGCGCCGCGACCGCCGTCGTCGCCGCGGCCGCCACGGCGGGGG
>CALCIB010000283.1 GCA_937907525.1 uncultured Planctomycetales bacterium
GAGCCTGGGGGGGCCGGCGGCGGGCGTTCGATCGGACACGGCGATTGACTCCATGGTGGCGTTCGGCGGGTTCGGATCGTAGCGTTCGGTTCGACGCTCGTTCAACCAAATGTAGCGCCGGGGGGAGGCGCGGGGGACGCCCGGCCCCCCCGGCGCGCATGCCAGGGGCGCATGAACGATCGGCCGGGGGCGGCCGGCGGTTCCAGCCGTCGCGCCGAAACCGTGGGCGGGACCGGCCGCGGGCGGGGGGGACGGGCAGGGCCGCGGGCAGGGAAACCGGGCGTCCGCGCGGCCGGGCCCCCACCGGGGAACGGTGACGGAACGGTGGGGGCCGGCCCCGCCCCGGGGCGGTGGGTGCGGCCGGAACGGGCGTCCCCCGACCGACCTCGACGTCCGGCCCCTGGCGCGCGAGCTGATCGATCGGGGCGTCACGGCGGCCAGGGCCGAGGAGTTGGTTCGACGCCACCCCCGGGAGAAGATCGCGGCCCAGGTCGATCGCCTCGACTGGATCCTGGAGAAGAAGCCGGGGAAGGTCGCCGATCCGGGGGCCTACCTGGCCGGCGCGATTCGGGGCGATTACGCCGCCCCCGGAGGCTTCGTCCCGGAGGCCGAGCGGCGACGCCGCGAGGAGGCCGACCGCGCGGCCGAACGCCGGGCCGCGGAGGAAGCGAGGCGCAAGCGGGACACCGTCGACGCCGAGCGGGCGGAACGCGAGCGCGTCGACGCCTACGTCCGCGGCCTGTCGGCCGACGACCGCCGCCGCCTGGAGGCGGAGGCGTTGGCCGAGGCTCCGGAGGAGGCCCGGGAGGTCCTCCGCGACCCCGCGGCCGCGAAGTTCAAGAACGCGGTGATGTCGGGCATGATCCGCGACCGCGTCCGCGCGCTGCTGGCGGCGGGGGCGGCCCGCGCGTAGGACCCCGCGCGGCGCGGACGTCCGCGTTGCCGGCGACGCGGACGTCCGGTATTCTGAGTACGCGGAAACTCGCGTCCCCGGACTTTCGGCGGGTCGGCGGCATGATCATCACGGTGGCGTCCTTCAAGGGCGGGGTCGGGAAGACGACGACGGCCGTTCACCTGGCCGCGTTCCTCAGCGAGCGCGCCCCCGTCCTGCTGATCGACGGCGACCCGAACCGCAGCGCCTCGGGATGGGCGCGCCGGGGCGCCCTGCCCTTCAAGGTCGTCGACGAGCGTCAGGCGGCCCGCTTCGCCCGGGACTTCGACGACATCGTCATCGACACCAAGGCCCGGCCGGGCCGCGAGGACCTGGAGGCCCTGGCGGGCGGGTGCGACCTGCTCGTCGTCCCGACCACCCCCGACGCCCTGTCGCTCGACGCGCTCGCGCTCACGGTGGACGCGCTCAAGAACCTGGGCGCGGAGCGCTACCGCGTCCTGTTGACGATGGTCCCGCCCAAGCCCAGCCGCGACGGCGGCGAGGCGCGGGCCATGCTGGAGGAGGCCGGCCTGCCCCTCTTCGCCGCCGGCGTCCGCCGCCTCGCCGCCTTCCAAAAGGCCGCCCTCCTCGGCGTCCCGGTGTCGGCGGTCAAGGGCGACCCCCGCGCCGCGGCCGGCTGGGACGACTACCGCGACGTCGGCTTGGAGCTTTCATGATGTCGAGCAAGTTCAAGGGCATCCTCGACATCGCCAAGGAGCGCGAGCCCGCGCCCCCCGACGACGTCCCCCCCCCCCCCCCCCCCTCCCCTCCCGAGGCCGCGCCGAAACGACGCGGCCGCCCCTCCGGCAAGCGGAGCGACTCGGAGTTCGTCCAGGTGACGGCGTACGTCCACAAGCGGACCCATCGCGACGTGAAGATCGCCCTCCTCAAGTCCGACGGGGACCGCGACTTCAGCGAACTGGTCGAGGACCTGCTGGCCGCCTGGCTGAAATCCCAAGAATGAGTTTTCGCGTACCCGAAATTCCGGAACGCCAAACGTCCGAACCACCAAAAATCCAAATACCCGGAATTTCGGGTACGCGAAAACCCGAATCTTCGGTGGACGCTCCACCGTTCGGTCCCGCGTGACCTCCACGCCGCGCCGCCCTTGCCCGACCCTCGCCGACGGAACGGCGAGGCGGCGAGGCGGCGAGGCGCCGTCGAGTCGAGGGCGGCGAGGCGCCGAAACACCAAGGGCGGCGCGGCGGGGATCGACGTTCCCGGCCGGCCGCCCTTGGGTACGTGGCGCCGCGGGGCCGCGGCGGGAGGCCGATCATGAGCGAAGTCAGCCAGGAGGCGGGGAGGTCCCCCGCCAGCGAGGCGAAGCGGCGAAACGCCAAGCCTCCGGGTGGCGCGAGGCGGAAGGCCGAGAAGACTCAACGCCTCCAACTGCACCTGGGTGAGAACACGGTGAAACGCCTCGGCGTCCACTGCTCCCTGGTGGGAAGGAACCAAAGCAGGGAGGCGGAACGCATCCTGCTGCGGTATCTCTCCCGCGACGGGAAGGGCCGCGAGCTGTTCGACCAGCCCGACGACGATCCCGACGATGAATAGGATCGACCGCGCATTTTGCCTGTCTCCACCAAATTCCGGAAGATGGCCCGAAAGGGTAAAATGCGCGCCCATTCCCCGCCTCGAACGCCCCCCTCGGCCGGGGCGGGGGAGGGGAGGGGGGGAAGGGGACCGTCGCGACGGCGGGACCGAATCGGAATACCGAGGGAGGGCGGGCCGACTCCGGCCCGCGGCCGGGTCGCCACGCATCTCCGGACGAAGGGACGCGCGTCGCCATGTTCGAGGTCGAACGCCGAACCTACGAAACGCACCTCCCGGAGCTGCTGGGCTCCGTCGGGAAGTTCGTCCCCGTCCTCGACGAGAGGATCGACGGCCCGTTCGACGCCTACGAGGCCGCGCTGGACGCCGGATACCAGAAGCACGGCGTCCGGCCGTTCCTGGTGAAGCGGGTCAGCGCCGTCGAGCCCGTCCAGTACTTCTCCCGAGACCTCGCCTGATGGGCCGCGTCGTCGGCGTCGTCGGCGGCCCGGGGCCGCTGATCGACGTCAAGGTGATGCCGCCCGCGGTCCAGGTCGAGGCGTTCAAGGCGGCCGGACTCCCCTACGGCCGACCGAGGATCCTGAAGGGCCTGATCGACACCGGCGCGAACTGCTCGGCGATCGACCGGGAAATCGCCGAGGACCTGAAGCTGACCTCCCACGGCTTCACCCTGATCCACACCCCGTCGACCGGGGCGGCCTACGTGGAGCGGCTCCAGTACGCGGCGTGCCTGATCGTCGGCGAGGGCCGGACGGACGCCCTGGTCCTGACGCCGCCGGCGGTCGAATCCGATTTCTCGACCCGAGCGTTCCAGGTCCTCGCGGGCCGCGACGTCCTCGAATCGCGCGCGTTCGCCCACGACGGGCCGACCGGCCGGTTCGGACCGTCCCGGGGCGCCGACCGCCGGCCGCCGCCGGTCGACGGTCGACGACCGCCCCCGCCGGACGGGTCGGGCGGGGGCTCACGCCCGGCCCCGCAGGATGGCGGCCTCCGCCCTCCTCGCGGCGCGGTTGCCGTCGCCGGCCGCCGGGAACCAACGCCTGCCCGCGTCGGGGGCCCGCGTCGCGGCGGCCAGCGACCGAACCATGAGGCCGACCTCCCGAACGACCCCCGAACCGGCGGGCGTGGAACGCCAAGGGCGGGGCGGGGGAGGGACGACGACCGTCGTGCCGGGGGAACGTCCGGAAGCCCTCGGAGCCGCGGCCGTCGCCTTGGTCGACTCGTATCCCATCGCGGGAACGTGCCCCCTCTCGGCAAGCTCGACTCCCCTCGGATCCCTGGGCGCATTCCCACCGGCCTTGTCCGATGGCGCGGCCGACGAATCGGCGAACGGGGACGAAACCGCCATCGCCGCTTCCACGGAGCGGCCGGCTTGGCGGGGCAGCGGCGGTTCCGGGGTGGGTTGACCACGTCTTACAGCGTCCATGCAGGCTCGTAGATAGGCGGCGACCTCCGGTCCCGAGCAAACCTGCGTGGCGGCGTCTTCCGATTCCCCGAGGGAAGAACGATCCGCGTCTGAAAGCTCCTTCTGAAAGGGTCTCTGAATACTGGCGGCGCGAGAATGAGCCACCCCAGGGGGCGGAAGCGAGCCACCCCCGGTTCGGGAATGAGCCACCGTCGTTTGTACAGCGGATCGGGAATGAGCCACCCCGGGCGCGAAGGGAACGACCGCCGATCGGACCCGACCGCCGGCCACGAGTTCGCGGCGGGCTAGCCCCGCGGTCTCCAGCTCGGCCAGCAACCGTTTCACGGTCGCGCGGGACCGGCCGATCCTCGCGCCCATCGAGCGGTTCGTGAGGGCGCAGGCCCCGCCCTTCCGGGCCGCGTCGAGCAGGACGGCGTGTAGCAACTTGGCCGATTGGCTGACCTCGCGGGACGCGGCCGTCTCGCAGGGGAGGGGCCGGAACTGATAGGCGATCCGGGGCGA
The DNA here is from genome assembly GCA_937907525.1 of uncultured Planctomycetales bacterium. Lineage (GTDB taxonomy): Bacteria > Planctomycetota > Planctomycetia > Isosphaerales > Isosphaeraceae > Paludisphaera. Next base: position 4,410 of record CALCIB010000283.1, read on the forward strand.
GGCATGGACGGGGGACTTGACTTCCGAGCGGATCGGGTCCATGATGGAATTACCTTTTGAGATTCTCTGCCCGGCGCGGTGCGCTAACACCGCCCGGGCCTTTTTCGTTTCGAAGACTTGAGGATTCTCGCGCGCGATCGGCGAGGAATCCAGGCTTGCGCCCCTCCAATTCCAAGCCCGCCGGTCGCGCCGCCCGCGCAACCCGACCGGGTTGTGGCTTTTGCGCGCGTGGCGCGGCCCTTGGACCGGCATCGCGTCGCGCCAAACCCAGTTCCCACCGGCTTCTCGGCCGTGGCTGGGACATGCCCCCCCACCCCCCTCTTATACATTGCGCGACTCGATCCTGAACGTGTAGGATGCGTATCGCGGCAATTCCGACCCCGCATCCTCCCAACTGTATCCGTATCGCCCGCAGTGCCAGAGCCTGAACGACGTATCCGCCATGGGAGTGACGCCGATCTGCTCCAGCCGGCGACTGAACGACCAATCCTCGCCGAGATAATGAAAGCCTTCCTCCGGATGAGGGACGATCATCGGCAGGAAGAACGGATAGACGCCGCGTCCCCACTTCGTGTTGCACAACGGTAGGCCCAGTTCCTCCACCATCTTCAGGAGGACGTCCGAGCGGATTCGCAAAAATCCCGTCGCCGCGTATCGCAGCGGATAGCGCGGCGGCGCGGAGGGGCCGAAGACGATCTCATCGACGCCCAGGGCGAACTCGCAGGCCAGTTGTCGGCGACCCTTTTTGGCGTAGACGCCCGCGACTACCGAATCGGGGGCCGCAAGCAGGCGGAATGCATCTCTTGGGGCGAAACCGATGTCCGCGTCGATGAACAGGATCGACTCGGCGCCATCGTGCAACGCTTCGGAAGCCATCTCGCTTCGCGCCAGGTCGATCTGCGAACAGCCGATCCGCCGCATCACCCGCACCCCGGCCTTCTCCATCTCATTCAAGCCTCGCTCGCAGTCCGGATCGATGCCGTTCAGGTGCGGCACCAGGACGACGCTCTTTGATACGTCGAATCCCTCGTTCATGACAGATCACACCTCCGTTCGTCGGATTAAAAAACTATACTACAATGATATAATTATTTAATAATTCGATTCGGAGACCCGCTGAATCGGGAAGTCTGAATATTTCTTCTGTGCATGGTTGACACGGTCCCTGCGGGGGAGTTTAATCGCCGTCGTTCGTGGCGGCAAACTAGGTCGCACCGCATCAATGTCGTGCATGGCGGAGCCGGTCCCACTCTCTCGGGGCTCATGCGTCGCCGCGTTCTCGACGAACGCCGTCGCATTTCGGGCTCGGATTCAGCGGAACCTCTCGGCTCCCCATACGGATCGCGCTGCATTCGCAAGGATCGTTCGGCGGGACGATGAACGTTCCACGCCCTGATGAGCCAGCCGGATCGACGGACTGATCGCCATCGACCAAGGCATTGCGCCTTAGGCCGATCGCGTCGCGCCCGGCCATGAACGCCTTTCGCGCCGACACCCGGTTAGGACTCCGAGAGCAGACACCATGGCTAAGGACCGCGCGCCCTCCCGTCGTCGTCGGAAGTATGCCTTCCTGCCGGAGTACCAGGCCCTCGAGGACCGGCGGTTGCTGAGTTTGAACCTCAGCATCATCCCGCAACTTCCGGCGGAATCCCGCGTCGGCACGGACGTCCGCGACCTGGCGTCGTTCAGCTTTACCACCGGATCGGCCTCCGATTACACAGGGTCCATCAGCTGGGGCGACGGATCGTCCACCGACGCGAGGATCGTCGAAGGACCGGGGGGGACGGCCCACGTACTCGGCGGCCATACGTTCCTCGACGCCGGCTCCGACATCGTCTCGGTGACCGTTCAAGGCCACGGCGAGACGGCGTCGGCCTCGACCACGATCCAGGTCTCCGGATCGGGCTCGTCGTCGGGCTCCGGCTCCGGCTCCGGCTCCGGTTCGGGCTCCGGCTCCGGCTCCGGCTCCGGCTCCGGTTCGGGCTCCGGCTCGGGCGGTGGAGGTATCACGCTCAAGGGGATCGTCTCCGCCCCGGCGTCGGGCCAAGCGGCCAACGCGACGGTCGCCTTGATCTCCGGGGCTTCGTCGAGCACGGCCTCCAGCTTCAGCGGCACCGTCGCGTGGGGGGACGGGACGTCGAGTGGCGTGGTCGTCGTCGCCTCGCCGACCGGGAACGGGCAGTTCCTCGTCACCGCCGAGCACGCTTATGCGGCCGTCGGCACGTACACGACCACGATCACGATCAACGGAGGCGTCTACACCGTGACGGGGAAGGCGGTCGTCGCGGCCCCGACCTTCACGGCGACGTCGGCCGCGGTGACCGCGACGGCGGGACAGCCGTGGAGCGGGACGGTCGCCACCGTGTCGGCCTCGTCCGCCGACGTCGTTGGCGGCAACCTCATCGCGACGATCGACTGGGGCGACGGCAGGATCACGGCCGGGATGATCGCGGCCAACGCGTCGTCCGGCTTCGACGTCGTCGGCACGAACGTGTATGCGACTTCGGGATCGTTCCCCGTCTCGGTCACGGTCTCCGACGTTTCTGGGGCCGTGGCCCGGTCGGGTGGCGCCGCGGCGATCGCCGGCGCGCCGATGGCGGCCTACGGCCAGCCCTTGTCGCCGGCCGCCGGGGCCAACTTCTCCGGGCTGGTGGCGACGGTGATCAACGCCAGGCCCAACGCCCAGGCGTCGCAGCTGACCGCGACGATCGACTGGGGCGACGGGACGACGACGACCGGCACCGTGTCCGCCGACCAGGCCGGGGGCGGCAAGTTCAGCGTCTCGGGCTCGAAGAAATACTCGAAGGCTGGGACGTACACCGTCACGGTCCAAGTCTCCGACCAGTCGGGCGGCCAGGCGACGGCGACTTCCTCCGCGGTCGTCGTCGGGGCCGCGTTGACGGCGACGGGCAAGAACGTCTCCGCGGTCGAGGGGGCCGCGTTCTCGGGCGTCGTGGCGTCCTTCTCGGTCCCGAACACGTCGGCTTCGGCGGACGACTTCACCGCCACGATCTGGTGGGGGGACGGCGTCGCCACGACGGGCGTGGTGACGGGATCCGGCGGCGGCCAGTTCAACATCGCCGGCGACCACGTTTACGCGGCTTACGGCGTTTACCCCATCGGCGTGCAGATCTCCGACCAGGGCGGCGCCGGCGCGGTCGGCCAGGGCAAGGCGACCGTCGCCGACGCTCCCCTGACCGTCACCGGGCGCGCCGTCTCCGCCGCGGAAGGGACGGCGTTCGACGGACTGGTGGCCACTTTCGTGGACGCCAACCCGTCGTCGGATGCGAGCCAGTTCAAGGCGGTCGTCACCTGGGGGGACGGCCAGGTCTCGCTCGGGCGGGTCGTCGCGGACCCGGCCGGCGCGGGACTGTTCAAGGTTCTGGGGTCGAACCTCTACACGGCCTCCGGAAACTTTGCGACGTCCGTCCAGGTCACGGGGATCGGCGGGGCCACGGCCTCGGGGGCCGGTTCCGCGACCGTGTCGGCCTCGGCGATCACCGTGGCCCTCCCGGCGATCTACGCCACCAGGAACCAGGCGTTCAACGGCGTCGTCGCGACCTTCACGAGGCCGGGGGCCTACGCGGCGTCCGGTTTCACCGCGACGATCACCTGGGGCGACGGCACGAGCTCCGCGGGCACGATCGCGCCGACGGGCGAGGCCGGCCGGTACGCCGTCTCGGGGACCCGCACCTACGCCGCGGTCGGGTCGTACACGGCTACGGTCACGGTCACGGCGGTCGCCGGCGGGGCGACGGCCTCGGCGTCGGGGACCGCCGCCGTCTCCAACACGTCTGCGACCGCGGCCGCCATCGCCGCGACCGCGGGAGCCTCCTGGTCGGGCACGGCCGCCACGTTCTCCACGACCGAGCTCTCGCTGACCGCCTCCTCCTTCACGGCCACGATCTTCTGGGGGGACGGGACGAGTTCGGCCGGCGTGGTCGCGTCGAACGGGAGCGGCGGCCAGTTCAAGGTCGCCGGCACGCACGTCTACGCGGCCGCTGGCGCCTACGCCGCGTCCATCCTCGTCGCCGACCCGGCCGGCCGGGCCGCGGCGGCCTCGACGACTTCGGTCGTCTCCGACGCGGCGATCGCGGCCACTCCGGTCACCCCCGCGGCGACCGAGGGGATCGCCTTCAGCGGCACGGTGGCGACGTTCACGGGCGGGAACGCCCAGGCGACGGCCGAATACTTCGGCGCGACGATCCTCTGGGGCGACGGCACGACGTCCGTGGGCGTCGTCTCGGCCACGGCGACGCCGGGCCAGTTCAAGGTCACCGGCACGCACACCTACGACCGGTGGGGGTCGTACGCGGCCAAGGTGCAGGTGATCGGCAAGGGGGGCGCGAGCTCGACGGTCTCGATGACCGCAGCGGTCGCCAAGGCCCCGCTCGCGGTCCAGGCCGTCCCGGTCAGCGCGCTGGCGGGGGCGTCGTTCAGCGGCCTGGTCGCCACGTTCACCAGGGCCCCGGCCCGCCTGGCGAGCGAGTTCACCGCGACGATCAACTGGGGGGACGGGACCAACTCGCCGGGCGCGATCGCGGCCTCGCCCGAAGGCGGCCCCTTCCGCGTGAACGCGACGCACACCTACGCCTCCGCCGGCTCGTACACGATCACCGTCCAGGTCCTGGACGCCGACGGCACCTCCAAGACGTCGACCGCCGCGGCCCGCGCGGCGAACATCGCGGGCAGCGTCCTCGCGACCTATCCCATCGTCGGGACGGCCTTCACTGGGGCGGTCGCGACCTTCCGCGGCCCCGGCGCCTCGGTCGCCGGCACGACGGCGACCATCACCTGGGGCGACGGCTCGACCTCGGCCGGTACGATCACCGCTGACGCCGCCGCCCCTGGGGTCTTCTACGTCTCCGGCTCGAGATCCTACGCGACGACTGGGCAGAAGTCCGTGACCGTCAGGATCACGAACTCGGCCGGTTGGATCGACCTGTTCGGCGTCGCGACCGTCCAGGCGGCCCCGCTCACGGCCTCCCCCGTCTCGTTCAACGCCAAGGCCGGGACCTCCTTCAGCGGCTTGGTCGCGAACTTCCGGGGCGGCTCGGGCACGATCACCGGCGTCACGGCGACGATCGAATGGGGCGACGGATCGACCTCCGCGGGCACCGTCGCAGGTCCGGCGTCGGCCGGGGGTCCGAATCGGGTCTCCGGCGTCCACACCTACGCATCGACGGGGACCTACAACGTCACGGTGACCGTCACGCAGCCGGACGGCACCTCGGTCGCGACGGCGACGGCGATCAAGGTCGCCAACATGGCGACGACCGGCGCGACGATCGCTCCGGCCGAAGGCGTCGCGTTCAACGGGGTCGTCGCCTCCTTCACCAACGCCGGCAGCCCGCTGACCCCGGCGAATTACCGGGCGATCATCGACTGGGGCGACGGCGTGGTCACGTCGGGCACCCTGGCCAACAACCCCGCCGGCGGCGGCAAGATCGACGTCAAAGGCGTCAACGCCTACACCTCGCCGGGCCAGCGGACGGTCAAGGTCCAGGTCGTCGATCCGACGGGGCAGGTGACGACGATCTACGCGACCGCGAACGTGTCCGCCGCCGTCGTGACGGCCGCGGGCAGGCCCGTGACGGCGACCCGCGGCGCGACGTTCACGGGAGCCGTGACCGCCTTCACGAGCACCAACCCCCGGCCCGACCTCACGGGCTTCGACGCCACGATCACGTGGGGCGACGGGTCCACCTCGGCCGGCGAGATCATGGCCGACCCCTCCGAGGCCGGCAAATATCTGGTGATGGGGACGCACCTCTACGCGACCAACGGGACGTTCCCCGTGTCGGTCTCCGTGACGAGGCGAGGCGGCTCCACGGTCGGCGCAACCACCACGGCGACCGTGGCCGCCGCGGCCGTGTCCGTCAGCTTCGTGGGGGTGCAGGCGAAGGCCGGGACGTCCTTCTCGGGGCCGGTGGCGACCTTCGCGGGATGGCCGGGCGCGACGGCCGCCGGCTTCACGGCGACGATCGAATGGGGCGACGGCTCCACCACGGCGGGGGTCGTCGTCGCGCCGTCGGCGGCCGGGGCGCCCTTCAAGATCACCGGAGTCCACACCTACACGACCTCGGGCGTCTTCCCCGTCAAGGTCACGGTCGGGGGCGCGGCGCAGGGCGGGGTCACGGGCGAGGCCAACGTCGCCAGCGTGACGGCGGCGGCGGCCAACCCGACCGCCGTGGTCGGGGCGGCGTTCAGCGGGACCGTCGCGACGTTCGGCGCGTCGTCCGGAGCCGCGGTCTCGGATTTCCAGGCGATCGTCGAGTGGGGCGACGGGAGCTCGAGCCCCGGGGCCGTCATGGTGGCCGGCGCGGGATTCGCCGTCTCCGGCTCGCACGCCTATTCGACCGTCGGGTCCTATCCCGTCTCCGTCAGGATCTTCCAGTCGTCCGGTGCGAGTGTGAGGGTCGACGGCGTCGCGACCGTCGTCGCCGCCCCCCTCGTAATGGTCGCGACCCCGGCCACCGCGACCATCGGCCAGGCCTTCAACGGCGCCGTGGCGACGTTCACGGGAGGGTCGGGGTTTCTCGCGGGCGTCACCGCGTCGATCAACTGGGGCAACGGAGTCACGACGACCGGGGTCGTGTCGGGGCCCACCACCCCGGGCGGCCCGAACACCGTCTCCGGCGCGTACACCTACGCCTCCGTCGGCTCCTACACCGTCACCGTGACGGTCGTCGACTCGGTCGCCGGCGTGACGCGGACGATCGCCGGCGCGGCGAGCGTGTCGACCGTCAAGGCCGTCGGCGCGACGATGTACGACGCGACCGAAGGATCGGCCGCCTCGGGGACCGTCGCCACGTTCACCACGACCAACGGCTCGCTCACCGCCTCGAGCTTCACCGCCACCATCGATTGGGGCGACGGCATAACGACGACCGGGACCGTGGCGACGAATTACTACGGGGGCGGATTCGCCGTCTCCGGCTCGCACGCCTACGCCCGGGCTGGGACCTACAAGCCGAAGGTGCGGATCGTCGAGCCCGGAGGCTACGCCGCCGTGGCGTCGGGGTCGGTGAGGGTCGTCAACGCCTCCACGAGCCTCTACGGCTCCTACGTGTCGGCGGCCCCGGGCGTCGTGTTCTCGGGGACCATCGCCACGCTTAACGACTCCAACGCCCTCTCGACGGCGGACGAATATGCGGCGAGCGTCGCGTGGAGCGACGGCGTCACGACCGCGGGGGCCGTCGTGAGGGACGCCGCGACGCCGGGCCGCTTCTTCATCAAGACGTCGCGCGTCTTCGAACTCGCCGGCAGCTACTCGGCTTCCGTCACGGTGGTCGACTCGGCGGGCGTCGAGACCAAGGGCACCGGGTCGGCCAGCGTGACCGCCGCGCCGACCTCGGTCGCCGTCCTGCCAGTCAAGGCAACGGCGGGCTCGACCTTCGGCGGCCTGGTGGCCCGCATAACGGCACCCGCCACGACCTCCCCTTCGTCCTTGGCGGTCACCATAAACTGGGGGGACGGCCAGTCTTCGGCCGGGATCGTGGTCGCCCCGTCGAACCTAGGCGGTTCGTTTCTCGTGACCGGCGAGCACGTCTACGCCTCCAACGGCTCTTATGGCGTGAGCGTATCCGTCGTAGGACCCGCCGGAACGGTCTCCGGATCGGGTACGGCGACGGTCTCGAGCCTGTCCGTGGCCGCCGAGGCCGTGTCGGCGACCGCCGGGACCGGGTTCAGCGGGGTGGTCGCCAGCTTCGTGGACTCAAACCCGTCGGCCACCTCATCGAGCATCACCGCGACCATCGACTGGGGCGACGGCCAAACCTCGACGGGGCGGGTCGTGCCCAATCCCGCGTCGCCCGGCGTCTTCGACATCGTCGGCGACCATATCTACGCCCGATTCGGCGCCTACACGACGTCGGTCACCGTCACGGACAACATCGGCGCGGGGACCGGCGGAGGGACCGCGACCGTCGGCGACTCCCCCGTCACCGCGTATGGGTTCTCGCTCTCCGCCGTCGAGGGGGCGTCAGCGTCGGCGACGGTGGCGACGTTCCGGACGCTCGCATCGGGCGCGACCGCCGCCGATTTCGCCGCCGCCATCGACTGGGGCGACGGCACGATCTCGGCCGGATCCATCGCCCCCAGCTCGGGCGGCGGCGGGTACTTCGACGTGACGGCGGCGCACGCCTACCGCGCGGCGGGCATGAAGCCCGTCTCCGTGACGATCCTCTCGGTGGGTGGGTCGCAGGCGGTCGCGACGTCGTCCATGGTCGTCGCCGACGCCCCGATCGCGCTCGCGGCCTCGAACATCACGCCGACGGAAGGGGCGGGCTTTTCGGGCGTCGTGGCGACCTTCGTGGACGCCAACCCATTCGCGGTGGCCGCGGACTTCACGGCGACCATCGACTGGGGCGACGGCACGAGCAGCGCCGGCAAGGTCGCCGGCGACGCCGCGAACGGCTTCACCGTCACGGGGGCCCAGACCTACCGCGTCGCCGGGACGTTCCCGGTCGCCGTCCAGATCACGGGGGTCGATGGCGGCGCGACCTCGGCCCGCTCGTCCGCCGTGGTCGCCGACGCCCCCCTCTACCAGGGCACGCTGACGGCGGCCCCGAAAGCCACCGAGGGCCAGCAGTTCTCGTCGGTCGTGGCGACGTTCACCGACGCGAATCCCTACGGGGCCGCGACGTCCTTCTCCGCGACCATCAACTGGGGGGATGGGACGACCTCGAGCGGGACCGTATCGGCCAATTCGGGGGGAGGCTTCGACGCGTCCGGCAAGCACACCTACACCCGCGCCGGGTATTACTCGATCAACGTCCAGATCGCCAGCGACGGCGGCGGATCGCTGACGTCGACCACGACCATCCAAGTGGCCGACGCCCCATTGACCGCCGTGGAGCAGACCCTCAAGTCGATCCAGGGGTCCGCGTTCAGCGGCGTCGTGGCCGGATTCGTCGATGACGACCCGAACGGGACGGCGTCGCGGTTCACCGCGACGATCGACTGGGGCGACGGTCAAACCTCGAGCGGGACGATCACGCCCGACTCGAATCGACTCGGCGGGTTCAACGTCGCCGGGACGCACACGTACGCCTACGCCACCTCCTTCCCGGTCACGGTGACCGTCACGAGCGTCGACGGGCAGATGGTGCAAGTGAAGAGCGGCATGACGGTGTCGTCCTCGAACGCCGTCGCGAACGTCGTGCTCCAGAGCGCCGCGGGGGCCGTCAACGTCGGCATGAACGGCTCGGGGAACACCAACACGTCCTCGTTCGACCTGGGCGTGGGCAGCTTCGTGCCGCTCGTCCTGTCGTCCACGAACGGATCGATCGGGTCGGGATCCGGCTCCGCGTACGCGGGCGGTAGCCTCATGGTCACGGCGGGAGCCGCGGCCCCGGTCAGCAAGGCCTATTCGCAGGTCTTCAAGATCCACCAGGTCGGGGCGGGGTACGTCCTGGACCAGGTCGTCACGGTCGCCTTCAGCCAGGTCGTCACGGGGAGCAGCTTTTCCCAGACCTTCACGCTCACGACGTGGTCCCACTATCATCAGGCGCAGACCGCGTCCATGGGCGGTTACGCCATGTCGTCGATGTACGACGAAACCGTGACGACCACCGACGTCATGCGGTCGGCGGGCACGTTCACGGTCGTCGGCGGCAAGGCGTCGATCTCCGGAACCTACACCACCACCGAATCGACCAGTTCCAGCTGGATTCTGTCCCAGTCCTCAGGCGGCGGAGCCGTCGGCATCGGCGTCGGCGGCATGGCAAGCAGCTTCTACATGGCCAGCGGCACGAATGCGACGTCCTCGAGCGACTCCGGCGGCTACTCGATCACGGACGCGACGGCGTCCGTGACCGGGGCCTCGACGGCCAGCCAGTCGACGACCTCGACCTACAGCTCGACCCGCAACGGCTCGCTGATGGCGGCGGGCGGGATCAGCGTGACGAACCTCGCGACGACGTCCGGCACGGCGTCCCAGGGCTTTACCTCCTCCAGTTTCTACGCGAGTTCCGGCGCGAGTTCCACCGTCGCCGGGACGGCTTCGGCGACGCTCGGCGGGAGCAACCGGGCCACGACGCTCGCCATCCAGACCGGCGACGGCTACGGCATGTCGACTGGGTCGGCCAACGCGTCGTACTCGGGCGGCAGCGTCGCCACCTTCGCCCAGATGGCGGGCGTCTCGACGTCGTCGACGTCTTCCAACCTGTCCATCAATTCCTCCGGCTCGTCGAACGTCATGCTCTCCGGCCCATTCTCGCAGGGGAACGCCGGCGGGTCGTTCACGTACTCGGGGAGCACGTCCGAGTCCAGCTCGGTCAAGGTGACGGATTCCGCGACGTCGACGGCCGGCGTGACGAGGGGCAACACCCTCGCGACCTTCACCTCGAACGAGTCGACCTCGTCGTCGTTCGCGTCGATGGGCTCCTACTCGACCGGCTCCGGTTCGGGCATGTTCTCCAACTCGTCGTCGGAACGGAACTCCACCGGGACCCAGGGGATGGAGAACACCGTCACCGTCAACGGGGCGAAGTACGTCTCCGGGTCCTATTCGTCGTCGAGCGACCAGGCGTATACGTCCGCGATCAGCGTGGACGGCATGTACGCCAACCCCGGTAGTTCGGGGACCTTCAGCCAGACGTCCTTCAGCATGGGGACGTCGTCCGAATCATCATCCGGAGGATACTCGTCCAGCCCGAACTCCTACAGCGATAACGGCGCGAGCGCCTCGATCAGCACCGACTCGTCCACCGGGACGTATTCGGAGAGCGGCACGTCGACCTCGTCGTCGACCGACGGCTACGGCTTCACGATCAACGTCGTCAACTTCAGCCAGAACTCGGGAGGATCCTCCAGCTCGACGACCCTCGAGTCCTCGAACTTCAGTTCGAGCAACGCTGGATTCGCCAGCTTCGGGACCACTTCAACCTCATACGAGGGAAACTCCTCGTCCGACTCGACCAGCGACGGGACGACCGTCATCTCCAACGGGATGGGCGGGAGCGAGAACATCGAGTTCCAATCGACCAGCTCGGGCGGGGGCTCGTACTCGGGTTCCGAGACCGCCTCGTTTTCCGCGAGCCCCGACGGCTCGTCCGTCTCGGGCGGCTACAGTCAGGAATCCTCCGGCGGAGGAACGTCCACCTACACGTCCACCGATCGGTACTCGACGGTCCCCGTCGGATCCTCGATGGGCTCGGGATATTCCAGCACCAGCGGCGGGACGTATACGTACGCATCGACGACGTTCTCGACCTACGCCGATTCGTCCCAGGGCTCCTTCGACGACTCGGGCGAGTCCGGATCCTACGCGTCCGACTCGAGCTCGAACGGCGTCGTCGTCACGTCCGACGTCGGCGCGAGCACCACCACGAGCCCGACCTCCGGCTCGACCTCCCGATACTCGTCCGACTCCACCCAGAAGAGCGCCGGGACGAGTTCGACGACCGGATCGTACATCGACTCGGCGACGTTTGGGACGACCGAAACGACCCAGGCCCAGAACGGCGTCCAGACCTCGTCGAGCTCGTCTTCGAGCTGGAACTACGGGATCGTGATCGACGGCTCGGTCTGGATCGGCGGCGGGGCGAGCACTTCAAAGAGCGACTCCTCCACCACGGCCTCGAGCTCGTCCCAAAACACGACGAACTTCAGCCCGGCGGGGAGCGACGGCAGCTATTCCTCCAACCAGGAACAACTCTCGACGACGAACAGCAGTGGCGGCGGCGTCAGCGGCTGGTTCGGCGCATCCCAAAAACAGACGTCGAAGACCAGCGACTCCCAGGCCAGCGAGACTTACGTTACCAACCAGGACTCCGGGACGTTCAACAACGCGGGGTCGACCGGCCAGTCTTCGTTCAAGTCTCAGAACTCCACCACGAGCAACTCGTCGAATTCCGTGACCTACACGCAGGGCTCGTTGAGCGGAAACAGGACGCGCACCTCGTCCGGATCAACGGGAACGACCGCCAACCAGACTTCGTCCTACTCCCCGGGCTCGTCGAACATCACCTTCAATCGCGTCGAGACGTCGAATTCCGGGGCGACGGACAAGGGCTCGGAGATAACGTCGGGTACGAACACGAACACGTACACCTGGGACGAGTGGAGTTCGTCCTTCGGGACGACGAAGATCTCGGGGACCACGATCGGCGGGACGACCAACCAGACGAGGGACGTCTCGACCGTCGGCGAGAGCAACGGCACGTACAGCGAAAAGGACGAGCCCTCCGCCGGGGCGGGCGCGGGCGAGACCAGGAATTCGAGTTGGAACGCGAAAGACTACAACAAGACGAGCACCTCCACCAAGGAGAAGTCCACGTTCGGGACGTCGAACAGCCCGATCGACTACAATACTTCGGTTCGCAATTCGTCCACCCAGAGCTACACGTACACCAGCACCAACACCACCAGTTCAAACTCAAGCGGCTCCATGTCCGCGTCGAGTTCCAGTAGTAGTTCCTCCGAGAGCCTGACGTACTCGACGAGCCGGGATTCGACCACGACGTCGTCCGGGGGCCAGGGCAAGACCGCCACGTCGACGACGACATTCGAGAATTCCAAGTCCCTGGAGCAGAAGACCGCCCAGACGAGCTCGTACTCGACTTCCCTGACGCAAGGCGCCTCGACGTCGATCTCGGCCTCGAATCGATCCCAGAGCCAGGTCTTCAATTACAGCTACAGCGATTCGGGGACGAGCGGCGGGGCGAGCGGGGCGGGGCCGGTCCAGTGGACGATCTCGGGGTCGAGGAACGAGACCATTTCGCAGAGCGCGACCGCGAGCGTCAGCTCGTCCCAGAGTTTGGAATACACCACCACCATGCCTGGTCCGTTCGATTGGAACACGGGAACCTACACGGCCATCACGGTTACGAATTCCGAGCAGTTGACAAGTTCGAACACCTACAGCGGCCAGAGGGTCGAAAAGCTGGATGGAGCTTTCGGCAAGGAGACGCAGACGGTCGAATCAAACTCCAGTTCGACCGGTTCCACATTTAGAGGTAACTTCACCGGCGGGTTGTATAGCACCACGCGCACGGAGAGCGAATCCAATTCCAACAGCACGTCGACGTACAGTCTGGAATCCCACAGCGGGACCGTCTCGGGGGGCGGGACGACCACCGGGAACACCTGGATCAACGGCGTGCTCCAGCCTGGCTCGGGGACTCATCCGCTGGGGCCCTGGAGCTTCCCGTTGTCGAACGGGTACGTGGTGGACACGGGAGCCAGCTCGACCTCCATGGGGGGCGGCGGAATCCCCTGGCTTGAGCGGCTAGGGTTGGGGACGAATCCGGCGGCCGCGTTCATATTCGGCGCGGCTCAGGGGGCGGCCAACACCGTCAACGGCGTCGTGGGCGGCGGCGACTGGAGCCGCGGCATGTTCGTATACGAGAGCGACGGCGCCCACAGCCTGAGCAAGAACCTCGGCGGCGCGGCGGCCACGACGTTGGGGTCGATCATGTTGGTGGGGGTCGCCCCGGCGAGCCTCGTGGCGAAGATCGGCTGCATCACCAACAACACGGCCTTCAAGGTCGTCGGGGTGGGGATGGGGGCGATGGGGTCGGCGGCCGAGATGGGGCAGTTCGCCCAGGCCGTCTCGAACGGCGACGGCTACGGGGCCGTCGAGCACGGCATGAAGGCGTTGATGGGGCTCCTGGACACCGCCTCCGCCTTCGGACAAGCCTGCTTCGCCGCCGGCACGCCGATCCTGACCGACGAGGGCTGGAAGCCGATCGAGGACGTCCGTCGCGGCGACCGGGTCCTCTCCGCCCCCGAGGACGATCCGGAGGCCGCGTCCGAATACCGGCTCGTCGAGGAGACATTCCAGAGGTACTCCCCGGTCATGGAGGTCCGCGTCGGCGGCCGGACCATACTCACGACCGCCGAGCACCCGTTCTGGGTCCATGGGGAGGGATGGAGGCAGGCCCAGCAACTCAAGACCGGCGACCCGTTGCGGACGCACGACGGGCGTCTGCTCCCGGTCGAGGAGGCGGGCCCGTCCCGCGAGCCCACGCCGGTTTACAACATGCGCGTCGCCGAGTACCATACCTACTTCGTCGGCAATCCCGAGTGGGGGTTCAGCGTCTGGGCGCACAACGCCTCGTACTACAATTCGAAGTTCCGGGTTAATTCAGTCGCAGAAACCAAGGCTCTGCGACGCGAATTCAATAGTACAGCAAAGCGTGCGTTCATCAAAAACTGGACTTCCTCTCAACAAGCGAAGCGAATGTTTTCGACACAGGAGCTCGCGCACATCGCCAAGACCGGCGTTCTTCCGAACGGTGCCAACCTGGTCGTGCATCACATCACGCCTCTCTATCGGGGTGGAACGAACGACTTCAGCAATCTGCGCGTCATGCGTCATTCGTTTCATCACAAATTCAGGGACATTCTGCACAACTACCCAATCGGACAGAACCCTTACGGCATGTGACGTGGAGAGATTCAAATGAGCGACGTTGATGAGGTCTTCGATCGGCTGACGCAGGCGAACGAGTTGATGTTCCATAATGGACATGTCACGGATGAGGAAATCCGTCAGCTGACCGACGCAACCGGTTGCACGCTTCCGCAGGACTATCTCGCGTTCTTGAAGCGATTCGGTTACGCCGTATGGGAGGGGCATGCGATCTACGGTGTTTACGATTTCGGGAATGACAAGATACCCGCTTCCTTCGACTACTCCGCAACCCTCGCGACCCAAGACGCGCGTAAGCTCTGTTCCAAGGAGCCGTACCCACGCATGAATGACTCGTTGGTCCTGGAGATGGACGGAATGGGGGGGTATTTCATCCTGCTATCAACAGCCGCGGGCGAAGACGACGCTGTCCTGTGGGTGAACTACGAGGACGAGTGGGTCGTCACGGACAGTTGGGATTCATTCACAGCCTTTCTTGATCATCAACTTGCCGCCGTGTGATCCAGCCGATGAGAGCGACGGTGCCCACAGCCCGAGCAAGAACCTCGGCGGCGCGGCGGCCACGACGTTGGGGTCGATCATGTGTTGGTGGGGACCGCCCCGACGACCGCGTCGGCGGCCGGACTGTCCTCACGACCAGCCGCTCGTGCTTCAAGCGGGTGCTCCCAGCCAAGGTGTCATGGAACGCCATCATCGTCTTGAGACGTTCAGGCGAAACCTCCAGGTCAGTCCATGACAAACGTTGAGGCGG
>CALCIB010000284.1 GCA_937907525.1 uncultured Planctomycetales bacterium
GTCCCCCTCATCTGACCGCTTCGCGGTCTGTCTTCCCCCGCGAGGGGGGAAGAGCATTCATTTTCGAGATCCGCCGCGCGTGGCCGCGGCGGCGGACGCCGACGGCTTTCGTCCCCGTCTCGGCTCGACAGGCGGGAAAGGTCGCGGTCGAAACCACGACGAACCGCGCAGGCAGAACGAGCGATCGCTCGGCGCCGAGCCGACGCGCCGGGACGATCGCCGTCCCGGTCGCGCGAACCGGCGTGGGGCGACGGATCGGCCGTCGCGGGCGACGCTCCGCGCGACGGCGGAAGACCGCCCAGGCCGCGACGCCCAAAAACCCCGCCAGCGTCAACGGCGGCTCCGGCGACGGCCCCTCGACCGACGTCGAAAACGACGCGGACCCGTCGCCGACCGACACCATCGGCCGCGGCCGGATCTCGGAAAAGTCGCTCGTCGTCCAGTCCAACAAAACCAGACCGTGATTCCAATCCAGGCACGAACCGCTATAATAAGCGTTCAATGGACGGACGCCTCCGGCGAGTCGCCCGGCAAGAGCGCCTTCGAGGTCGAGCGGGTCGCGGGCGAGTTCCCGCCAGGCGGGCGGGGCGTCGGCGTCCAGGAGGGGGGTGGCCGCGACGTCGAGGCGGATCATGGCCGCTCGCGAGGGGGTCGCGACCAGCGCCAGAGCGAGAAAGGTCGACCCGAGACGGATCCATCCCGTGCGAGTCATACCGCGCCTCCGTGCGGTTCGGGTCCGGCCCGCCCCGGCGGGCGCGGCCGATTCCATGTCCCTTGGTGCGATCCTTGCGACCCGGGCGAGGTCGAGCGGCCGACCTTCACTGGCGAAGACGCTATCCGAAGCGGGCCCGCGCGTCAACCGAGTCCGTCGGCAAGCGTCCGAGATTTATCGTTTTTCAGAACGTCGTCGATTTCGCGCTCGTCGGGCAGCACCGAGAGCGGGAGGAACCAGGAGTCGACCGCGACCGGCGGGTCGATCCGGCGCTGCTTGGCGGCGATCCGGGGGACGTAACCTTCAAGATAGGCCGGATCGAAGCGGCGAATTCGGCTTAATACGGCATCCACTTCGGGGAGTCCGGCGGCGTCGAGCTTGGCGAGGACCGCGTCGTCCTCGCCCGAGAAGAGGTCGTCCTCGGCGAGGGCTCCGGCCGCGATCGCGGCGCGGAGGGCGACGGCGAACTCGTTGTAGATGTAAGCCTCGACGTCGCTGGCCCACCAGTCGCGGTTCATCACCTCGAAGAGTCGGACGGCCAGCCTGGCGGCGGCGGGGTCGTCCAGGACGATCGTCGAGTCGATCACCGTCACGGCGCCCAGGATCCGCCTGGCGTCGTCGCGACGAACCACCTGGCAGGCCATGCCGTCGCGGAGGAAGTAGTCCAGGCGGTCGGCGCAGAGCCAGGGGAGGGGGCGTTCCAGGAGCGGGTAGCGGGAGTCGTCGTAAAAGTCTTCCGGCGCGAACCCCAGGCGGTCGAGGGCCGCCGCGACGTCGGGGCGGTGGAGGAACCGGGGCTTGAGGGTCTCGTGGTGGTCTTGCTCGGCGGTGGAGGCGACCACGAAGTCGACGGCGTGGGAGAACGCGGTGTGGGACACGTCGTGCAAGAGCCCGGCGACCTGCTCGCGGCGGTCGGCCCCCAGGTCGCGCAAGAGCGCGAAAACGCCAAGGGAGTGCTCGAAGCGGGTGACGTTCTTGAACGGGAACGAGATCGCCGAGGGCCCCGCCTGCTTGATGCCGCGAAGGCGCTGGAAGGTGGGGGTGGCGATCAGGGCCAGGAGGTCGGGGTCGTCGAGATGAAGGGGGCCGTAGACCCTGTCGCGCCATTGCATCGGACGTCGGCCCTCTTGGTCGTGGCGGGCCTCGTCGCCCCCTCGCGAGCGCCCGGATTCCATGATCCCGGATCCGGTCGAGGATTGACAAGGGCGCGCGGTGGCGCGCGATGATCGGGGGCGTCGGCAAATTCCGCAAATCCGAACCTCGACTCGACGCGCCCCTGGCGGGCGGGAGGAAGACGATGCTTCGACGAATCGCGCTGGTGGCCCTGGGACTCCTGGCGACGGCGGCCATGACGACGGCGACCGCGGCCGAGCCCAAGGCGGGGGACAAGGCGCCGGAATTCTCCTTGAAGGGTTCCGACGGCAAGACGCACGCGCTTTCGGACTACAAGGGCAAGAGCGCCGTGGTGTTGGCGTGGTTCCCCAAGGCGTTCACCCCCGGCTGCACCAAGGAGTGCCGCTCGTTCGCCAACGCCGGCGACTCGCTGAAGGGCCTGAACGTCGCCTACTTCACCGCCAGCGTCGACGACCCCGACCAGAACGCCAAGTTCGCCGAGTCCTTGAACGCCGACTACCCGATCCTCGGCGACCCGTCCAAGGAGACGGCCAAAGCCTACGGCGTCGTCCACGAGGGCCGCCCCGTCGCCGAGCGCTGGACGTTCTACATCGACAAACAAGGCGTGATCCAGGCCGTCGACAAGCAAGTCGATACCGACAACGCCGCCGCCGACGTCGCCAAGAAGGTCAAGGAACTGAAGCTGGCCGAGTGAGCCGAAGACCGCGCGCCCCGCGACGAAGGGCGTCGGGCCGTCCCGACACTCAAGCGGGGCCAGCCCAAGGGCGGGCCCCGCCACAAGAATTACATCGACAATCATGGAACTCGCGATTCAGGTCGAACGTCGAACACGACGGCACGGATCGCGACGTCGACTCGTGAGTTAGAGGGGGACGCCATGCTCTTCGGTCCCGACGCGATCGTCGCGTGTCCGCATTGCGGGACGCTGGCGAGGCACTGGACGCTGGAGTCGGGGAACACCTTCGGCGCGTCGCAGTGGACCGACGGCAAGACGTTCGCGCCGATGCTTCAGCGGCCTCCCGAGTTCGTCCGCTGCCGGTGGTGTCGCGGCTTCTACTGGCTGGACCAGGCCAAGGCCGTGGGGGAGCTTCCCGAGCCGTTCCACATGGCGGACGACGAGGACGGCGGGCCGCCGTCGGTCCCGCCGGCGTGGACCGCCGCGCCGCGCGTGGAAGAACCGACCGAGATCGAATACCTGGAAGCTATCGACGCCGGGCTGGTCGGGGCCGACCGCGTTCTCGACGCTCGAATCCTCGCCTGGTGGCGGGGCAACGACCCGTTCCGCGGAAGGGAATACGCGAAAAGGTTCGGCGCGGGGAAGGACGAAGCGCCGGCCGCTCCCGAGGCGCGCCGCCGAAACCTGGAGGCCCTTCTCGGCCTGCTCGACGACGCGGATCCCGGAGCGCTGGTCATGAAGGCCGAGGCGCTTCGCCATCTCGGCCGGTTCGACGACGCCCTCGCCGCGCTGGGCCGCATCGACGACGAAGGGTTCGCGGAGATCGTCGCCACCCTCCGGGGGTACTGCGAGATCGGCGATTCCGATCTTTACGAACTCGGCGCGGGAGCCCTCGGCGGCGCGAGCGACGACCTCGACGACGATAGCGACCAATTCATCATTGAATATGATTGATCGTCCAGCGTCCGTTCACGAGCGGAACAACCTCGTGTACTGGGTCTCGTGGCGCATGGAGCACCAGTCGACGACGGGGGTCGCGGCGCCGGCCTCGTCGAGAGGGGTGGCGAGGGCGACGGCGGCGGTCGCGGCGATTTCGGGTTCGAGCGCGGCGATGACGCGCTGGCCGCCCGTCTGGCCGATGATCCCCAGGCGGACGCCGACGGAGACCAGGCCCGTCGCGAAGCCGAACAGGAAGGCCGTCGCGGTCGGCGGCAACGGGATTCGGTGGGCCGCGGCGACGACGCCGACCGCGACCGGATGGGGCGTCGGCCGGTCGCCCCGGCCGGTCGTGAAGGTGAATAGCGACGGCGACGGCCAGGCGGCCTCGGCGACGGCCAAAAACGCATCGCCCTGGGTGTCGCCCTCGACCGCCAGTTCCGCGGTCGGACGCCAGGCGGCGGCGAGGTCGGCGACCGCGTGGAGGGCCGGGAAGTCCCCGGCGTCGGCGGCCCGCCACGCCTCGGCGAGCAGGACCGTCTCCACGCGGCCGACGCCTCGCCGCGTCACGTCCCGGATCCACGTTTCAAGGCTCGCCGGGTCGGAGACGATCCCGGCGTCGACCGCGGACTCCAGGCCGTGGCTGCAACTGAACGCGCCGATGGGATAATTGGGCGAGAACCACGACAACAGGCGGAAGAGCGCCCGGCCGTCGGCGCCCGCGTCCGCGACGGCTTCCACGTCCGTTCCCGGCATCGGCGTCGGCCTCCTCGTCCGGTCGCGCCCGAGCGAATGTTTCTGGCCGTCACGGAGTTTGAGGGACGATCATAACGGCCTTCCCCCCTCGCGGAGGAAGGTGGCCCGGAGGGCCGGATGAGGGGGGGTGAGTAAATCCGCCATCGACGTCCACGGCTTCCCGGACGGGCTTCCGCGAATCCCGACGGTCGTCTCGCGTGTCATCCCCCTCATCCGACCGCTTCGCGGTCCGTCTTCCCCCGCGAGGGGGGAAGGCTCGTTCGGGACCCAAAAATCCATGATGGTCAGTAATGCTGATGTTGTATTATATTAATACAGGAAGTAGCGCTGGGCCATCGACGTCACCTTGGCCGGCTCGCAGGTCAGGAGGCGGCCGTCGGCCCGGACCTCGTAGGTCTCCGGGTCGACCTCGATCTTCGGCAGCAGGTCGTTGTGGATCAGGTCGCGTTTGGACAGACCGCGCGTGTGTTCGACGGCGACGAGCGGGCGTTCCAGGCCGTAGGCGCGGCCGACGTCGGCGTCGAGGGCGGCCTTGCTGACGAAGGTGACCGCGCAGTGGGGGAGCATCCGACCGTGGGCGGCGAACATCGGGGTCATCACCTGGGGCTGGGGCGGGGGGATCGAGGCGTTGGGGTCGCCCGCGGGCGCCGCGGCGACCGCGCCGCACTTGATGACGAGCTTGGGCTTGACCCCGAAGAACGCCGGCTCCCAGACCACGAGGTCGGCGAGCTTGCCGACCTCGACGGAGCCGACGTGGCGGCTGATCCCCTGGGCGATCGCCGGGTTGACGGTGTACTTGGCGATGTAGCGCTTCACCCGGACGTTGTCGTTCTCGCCCTTCTCCTCGGGGAGCGGGCCGAACTGCTTCTTCATCTTGTCGGCCGTCTGCCAGGTGTTGATGATGGTCTCGCCGATGCGCCCCATGGCCTGGGTGTCGGAGCTCATGATCGAGATCGCGCCCATGTCGTGGAGCACGTCCTCCGCGGCCATGGTCTCCTTGCGGAGCCGGCTCTCGGCGGCGGCGACGTCCGCCGGCGACTCGAAGCGGAGGTAGTGCGCCACCACGAGCATGTCGAAGGCCTGGTCCATGGTGCCCGCGGCGTAGGGCATGGTGGGGTTGGTCGAGGACGGCAGGACGTTTTCCAGGCCGCAGACCCGGATGACGTCCGGCGCGTGGCCTCCGCCGGCGCCCTCGACGTGGAAGTGATGCACCGTACGTCCCTTGAACGCGGCCATCGTCGTTTCGATGTATCCCGATTCGTTCATCGAGTCGCTGTGGAGCGTCACCTGCACGTCGAAGCGGTCGGCGACGTCCAGGGCGCGGTCGATGACCGCGGGGGTCGCGCCGTAGCCCTCGTGGACCTTCAGGCCGCAGGCGCCGGCGCGGATCTGCTCCTCGAGCCCCTCCGCGCGGGAGCTGTTGCCCTTGCCGAAGAGGCCGAAGTTCAGGGGGAAGCCCTCGACGGCCTGGAGCATCCGCTGGAGGTGCCAGGGGCCGGGAGTGCAAAGCGTGGCGATGCTTCCCTGGACCGGCCCGGTGCCTCCGCCCATGATCGTCGTCATGCCGGCGAAGAGCGCCTCCGGGAGGATCAGGGGGGAGGTGAAATGGACGTGGACGTCGACGCCGCCGGCGGTGACGATCATGTTCTCGGCGGAGACGACCTCGGTGGCGGGGCCGACGACGATCTCGACGTCGGGCTGGACGTCGGGGTTGCCGGCCTCGCCGATGCCGACGATCCTCCCGTCCTTGATCCCGATGTCGGCCTTGACGATCCCCCAGTGGTCGATGACGACCGCGTTGGTGATGACGGAGTCGACGGCCCCCTCGGCGCGGGTGGCCTGGCCCTGGCCCATGCCGTCGCGGACCAACCGGCCGGCCCCGTAGCGGAGCTCCTCGCCGTAGGTGGTGCGGTCCTCCTCGATCTCGACGAACAGATCGGTGTCGGCGAGCCGCACCCGATCCCCGACCGTCGGGCCGTAGAGCGTCTGAAACTGCTGGCGCGAGATCTTCTTCGGCATGACTGGTCCTCCCGATCCGAGCCGATCCGAGACGATCCGGTCGCGGGGTCGTTCACGAAACGGGCCCCAGGGGTCCGTCGATCTTGCCGTGGAAGCCGTGGACGATCCGGGCGCCGGCGTAGGGGACCAGTTGCACCCGGTGCGTCTGCCCCGGCTCGAAGATGACGGTCGAACCGGCGGGCAGGTCGAGGCGGCGGCCGCGCGCCTGCTCGCGGTCGAACCGAAGCGCGTCGTTGACCTCGTAGAAGTGATAATGCGAGCCGACCATGATCGTCCTGTCGCCCGTGTTGTCAACGTCGATCTCGACGGCCTCGCGCCCGGCGTTGACCTCGATCTCCCCGTCCTTGACCTTCACCTCGCCGGGCACCAGCCCCCCCGCGCCGCCGCCGATGCCGAGGGCCTTGCCGATCGTTTCTCGAATGGACACGTTCGCGCCTCCTCAACGGATCGGGTGATAGACGGTGACGAGTCCCGTGCCGTCCGGGAACGTCGCCTCGACCTGGACGACGGGGATCATCTCCGGCACGCCCTCCATCACCTGGTCGCGGCGGAGGACGCCCGCGCCGTCGCGCATCAGGTCCGGGAGGGGAGCGCCGTCGCGGGCGCCCTCCAGGATGAAGTCGCAGATCAGGGCGACGGCCTCGGGGTGATTCAACTTGACGCCGCGGTCGAGCCGACGCCGGGCGACCATCGCCGCCACGCTGATGTCCAGCTTCATGCGCTCGCGAAGAGTCAGATGCATGGCCGCCTCCCTGAACCCGGGACGCTCAATCGTTTCCGACGCGGGGTAGGACCTCGGAATACGGACCCACCAAACGGCGAAGGCCGCCGAGGTATCGGACCAGGTCGCGCTGGACCGCCGCGGGCGTCTCGCCCATGAAGCGGGCGAGGAGCACGCCGTTGACGACCGTGACGCCCGCGCGTTCCTCCGAGTCGGCCAGAAGCGCGCGGGCGTCCTCGAGGCGCTTGGGCGCGTCGTCGCCGACGTAGACGGCCGTCGCCAGCGCCCTCGCGCCGTCGAGTCCCGCCGGCGCGGCCAACGCCGCGGCGGGGTCGTCGAGTCGAAGCGCGTCGACCCAGAGAGGCTTGCCGTCGCGGTCGATCCGCCAGCGGTCCAGAAGGGCGCCGCGCCGATAGCTCTCGCCGCGCGCGACGCGACCGAAGACGATGCCGTCGCAGGCGAGCAGCCGGCCGCCGGTGGCGATCGAGATCGTGGCGCGCCGCCGAAGGCGGGCGCCGTCGAAGAGGATGGTCGGCCGCGGCGTCCAGTCGAGCCAGGCTCCCGGGGCGATCGTCAGGCGCGTCGCGACGTCGCAGTCCGGCCCGTTCGAGCGATAGACGCGCTCCGCGGCCTGGGTGGTGATCGAAAGGGCCGCGTCACGCCCCACGTCGACCTTGAGCCGAAGGCGGTCCCCGCCGGCAAGTCCGCCCGACAGGACGGTCCACACGGCAAGGGGAGGCTCGCCCGCGGCGACGTCGGGAAAGAGAAGCCGGCAGGGGAAGATCTGATGAAGATGCGCGAGCCGATGGATCCCGGCGTGCGCCGCGACCCTCAACTCGGCGAGGCCGTCGCAACGCTGAAGCGGCGGCGACGGCCGGGCGACCGCTCTCGACGCGACCTCCTCGACGCTCGCGGCCGAGGAGGGCTCGACCCACCGATCCTCATCGGGGGAAACCGGCGCGCGAGCGATCACGCCGGCTTCCCCAGGCGCTGGTTTCACGGCGCTGCTCCCGCCGACGCCGTCGGGATCGCCGCGAAACCGACGTTCGGTCGCGCGTCATTCGTCCCCGAAAGCCGTCGTCAAGGAGCACGCAGCTTCCATGCCCTCCGGTCGGAAACCACGCCGATCCTCCGGAGGGCTCGCGAAGGGTCAATCGTCGCCCAGGATCGCGCGGTAGTTGAAGCGGTCGTTGGGGGCGGCGTCGCCGTGGAGGGTGAAGTCGGGCCAGTCGGCGGGCGCGACGGTCGCGTCGAACCACTTGAAGTCGATCGTCGCCGCGCCGGGCTTCAGCCCCAGGGCGGCGAGCGGAACGGTCAACTCCAGGCGGTCGCCGGAGACGGCGGCATCGACGGGCTTCGGATCGGCCCATTCGTACTTGTTGGCGACGTTCCGCTCGATCGTCGCGCCGCCGGGGGTCCGGCCGACGACGAAGTCGTAGCCCAGCCAGCCCGTCTTCGGGTCGGAGTCGACGTCCAGGAACAGCATCGGGCCGGGGGCTTCGGGGATCGTCTCGATCGCCTCGGCGCACTGGAGCAGGAAGGCGACGCGGTCGGCGGAGCGGCTGACCTTGGCGGCGGTCAGGTCGTTGCGGCCGGTGTGGTCCTCGTAGCGGAGCTTACGGCCCCAGCCGGGGAAGTCGCGGTCCATCGGGTCGCCAACGGTGTCGCGGAACTCGGGGCCGACGCCCTCCCAGTCGTCGAACCGGCCGTCGATCGCGATCGGTTTGGAGACGACCGGCGGGACCGGCCGGGCGCCCTTGAACTTGCGGACCTCCGAGACGAGTTGATAATAGAATGCGTCGCCGTGGCCGCCCTTCATCGGCTCGATGTCGCGGGAATGCTCGCGGTCGAACTGGTCGACGAACGTCACGCGCGAGGAGCCCTCAAGCGGGAACGTCTCGTCGTAGCGACCGGCGATCCACTCGTTCCAGCCGGTGACGAAGACCAGCGGCGGGTCGATCTCGCGCGCCCGCCTCCACTGCTCGACGACGTTCTTGCCGGTGTAATCGATCTCGTCGGCCGTGGGGACGCGCCCGTTCGCGTAGCTGCGTCCCAGCGCCCGCGGGTGGCTCATGACGCCGAGCTTGCCGTCGACGGCGTTCTGGGCGACGCCCACGGAGACCTGCTCGGTTTCGCCGTGTTCGTCGGGGAACGGGTGCTGCGGGTGGACCTCCAGCCAGCTCCACTGGGCGCGGGCGGTGGGCCCCTTGAAGTAGTCGGGCTGGGGGCGTCGGAAGGTGAAGAAGTCGAGCATCCTCCGCGTCTCCTCGTCCCAGCCGTTGACGCGGAGGTTGACCTCGCCGGCGTCGTTCCTCCAGATTCCGATGGGCCCCTTGGGATCGGACAGTTCCAGGTAATAGGCGCCGGACGGGGCGGGGGCGTCGAGGACGACGGCCGACCAGGCGTTGTCGCGGACGTGCTCCAGGCGACGGGTCGCCACGACCTCGCCCCGGGCGTCGCCGCGGCGGAGGGTCAACGTGGCGGACGAGCCGCGGGCGTCGAACGTCGGCGTGCAAAGCGACGCCGCGGCGAACGGCGCGTCGACGGCGAACGCGGTCCCCAGGGTCTTCCCCGGCTCCAGGCGGACGGCGGTCGTGGTCCCCTCGCGCTTGAGGACGTCGTCGCGGAGGAGGTCGGGATCCGCCAGGATCAGCGGCTTGCCCTTCCAGCGGAACCACAGATCAGGGTGAAGACCGGGCTTGTACAGTTGCTCGTATAACTCCTTGACGACCTTGCGAGGCTGCCAGAACGGCGTGAGGAAGGCCATCTGGGGGACCTTCAGGCCCTGCGCGCGCATCTCGTCGAAGGTCTTCCCCAGGGCCTTCCAGCTTTGGGGGTAGGTGAGCTGGTTGGTGACGTCGAAGAAGACGGCGTCGACGCCGGCGTCGGAAAGCATTTGCGCGTGTTTGCGCAGGACGGCCGGATCGTCGTTCCGATAGTAGCCGAAGATCGACTCGCCCCAGTGGTGGGGGTAGTGCTTGGGGCCCCAGAGCGGGTTTTCGGGCTCGTTCATGGCGTTGGGGGACGCCTTGAGGATCTTGGATATGTCGAACGGGCCGTCCTCGCCGCTTCGACCCAGCCAGAGGAAGTAGAAGGCGGCGACCGTCCTGTCCTTCCGCGGCGGCCCGACCTCCGCGGCGGTCGCCGTCGGTCGGCCCAGGCCGTCGACGGCGACCCACGTGTCGCTGAAGACGTCGCGGAAGCCCTCCTCGGCCGCCGCCGGAACGGCGAGGGCGAGCGCGAGGAGTGCAACGAAGAGTTTGTTCACGGCACGGCTCCATCAAGGGACGAGGGCGGGGTCGGGGACGTCGACGCCGGGGCCCGAGCGTCCGGCGGCGTCGGCCCCCGAGCCGCCATCATACGCCCCGCCCGCGCCGCTTCAACCTCCGACCCGGCCCGCGGCGGCCGGGCGGGAGCCGGCCTCCGGTTCGAAAATCACGGGCAAGTCGGCTTGACGACCAGGGCGCCCCGCCTGTTAAAATCCGCGAACACGAAGTACCGGGTGCTTATCTCAGCATCCCATTCGCTTCGTGTGGTCGTATTGAAAGGAGGACCGCCGCGTCGAAGACCGAAAACCGTTCATCACCGCCTGACGGACCCCGTTCCGCCGGCCCGGCAACGAGCGTTCCATCACCCTCAACGTCCGAACCCCGATCCACTCGATCGAGTGGGCACCGAAGAAGAAGCCACCACCAACCACTCCGGAAGGACAAGAGTCGCGTGGGAAACCAGACTTTCCCGAATCGCTCGAAAGGCTTCACCCTTATCGAGTTGCTAGTGGTCATCGCGATCATCGCCGTGTTGATCGCCCTGCTGCTCCCCGCAGTCCAGGCGGCGCGCGAGGCTGCGCGTCGGATGCAGTGCACGAACAACTTGAAGCAGATCGGCCTCGCGCTGCACAACTACGAAAGCATGCACGGGGCGTTCCCCTCCGGCGGTGAGTCGACCTACTACGGGTCCAACCCGCCCTCCACCCAGTTCGTCGACGGCACGGCCACGCTCACCAAGATACTGCCGTACCTCGACCAGAACGTCGTCTTCAACACCTACAACTTCTCGTTCGAGTACAACGACATGCGTGGCGCCAACGCCACGTCCGTCGCCACTCGGATGAACATGTACGTCTGCCCGTCGTCGCCCAACTCCGGCGCCTACAACGGCGTCCCGGACCCCAACGGCGGCGGCGTCCGTTTCGCCCGCACCGACTACGGCCCCACCTGCTACACCGACATCGACCCAGGGGGCCAGGCCCAACCCGCCTACGCGAACACGGCCACGCCGCTGCGCAACCCGGCGTCGCGACAAGACGGCTTGCTGGCCCAGGGAATGACGCCCATCGCCCGCGTCACGGACGGGCTGTCCAACACCATCGCGATCGGCGAGGACGCCGGCCGCGACGATTATTGCATCTCCCCTTACCTCGAAAGCTACAAGGGGCCGCAATTCCCCAACACCCCCCAGCCGAACATCCCCACCGGCCAACGGCGATACTGGAGGTGGGCCGAGGCGGACAACGCCTTCGGCGTCAGCGGCGGGCCCAACAACAAGTTCCGTCCCGATCGCGAGAAGACGCCCTATGAGGCGCCGCCCGGCGCCCTCCGGACGGCTGGCAACAACGCCGGCGCCAACGACGAGCTGTTCTCGTTCCACCCCGGCGGCGTCAACGTGCTGATGGGCGACGGCAGCGTCCGCTTCATCAAGGACTCCGTCAGCCCCGTGGCCCTGCGGGCCCTGGTCACCCGCGAAGGCGGCGAAGTGATCAGCGCCGACCAATACTAAGGCCCAGAGCCCGACCCGATCCCTAGACGTCCTCCGGCGTCGGTTCATAAACGCCCTCCAGCGTCGATTCTCATGAATCAACGTCTGGCGCGCTTTGATCCGATGCCGGACGCCCGTTTCCCCCTCCACCCCTCCCGCGCTCGGCCTCAACCCGCCACCGGGGAAGGCCCTTCACGTCCCACCCCCCCGGCGGTTCCGCCGGATCGATTTTGGATCGCTCGAATCGGAAGCCTCTTGACGGTGTTCGACCGTCCGCCTATCCTGTCCGCATGTTAACCATCACGGGAAAGGCGATCGGGCGGCGACGGCCGCTTTTCGAAGACTTCTCGGTCCCGCCACCCAACGACCGGGGCGACGGCGGCCCGCTCACCCTGCGCGAGTTGATCGCGCACGTCGTCCGCGGGGAGGTCGCCGCGTTCGAGGAGCGGCAAGAGGCGCGACGACTCGACCGCGTGCTTTCGCCCCAGCAAATCGACGAGGCCGCGGCGCGGGGGAAGGTCGACGCCGCGGGGCGCGACCCCAAGCTCGGGCCCGCGCCGAAAGTCGACGTCGACGTGGAATCGGCCGTGGCCGTGGCGCTTGAGGCGTTCATCGACGGCCTCTACCTCGTCGCCATCGACGGCCTTGAATATCGCGACCTCGACGCGATCGTCCGACTCGAACCCGACAGTCGCTTGACGTTCATCCGCTTGACGTTCCTCGCGGGAGCTTGAAGGCGATGCTTAAACCGGAAGAGATCCAGAAGCAGATCGAGGCCGCGCGCAAGAAGGCCCCGTGGATCAAGGCCCGGATGGACCGGCTCAAGACGCTCGGTCCCGACGCGCGGGTCGTCGGCGGGATGTTGCTGGGGTTCGACGAGAAGGGGAAGCCCGGCAGCGTTGGCGAGTCGTGGGCGAGGTGGCAACGGGCCCTCGCGCGGCTGCGGCGGTTGCCGGACGCCGATTTGCTCCGGCTGGGCGAGGCGCTCTTCCCTCGCGCCCCCGACGTCTTCCGAGCGGCGTGGGAGCTTCAAACGGAACTGCCGTATCAATCCGGTTACGCGCGTCGACCCTTCCGCGCACCCGGTCGGCCCGACCTGTCGCGCGACGTCCGCGTCAGTTTCCTGCACGGATTGCTGACGGTCCTCGAAGGCATTGACGAGGACTTGCCCTGGCTGGCCGCCCACGCGCCGCATCTCGCGAGGTATTACGGCGGCGACGCGCTGGGGCTTCTACTGGCCGGGGCGATCGACCTGGGAGGATCGCGCGGCGAGGAGGTGGAACGAGTCCTCCGCGACAGCGCGTCGGGACTGCACGAGATCGGCCAGATGGGGCGGCACGTCGTCACGGCGTTCCTGTGCTCTCGGAAGCCGGATTGCTGGGAGTTCGTCGCGCGGCTCCTGCTCGCCGCCCAGCGCCAGGAGGGGCTGAGGCAGACGATCCTGGAGTCGATCGACTTCGCCCGGCCCGAGGCGTTCCGGCGGATGCTCCGGCTGATCGAGGACGAAAACCTCGTCCGCTTCAGCGCGACCGTCCGCGCCTTCGACGTCTGGTTCGGGCTGCAACTCGACTCGGCCGCGTCGAAATACGTCGCGGAAACGCTGCGCTCTCTCGCGCTTTACCTCGACGACGACCGGGCGCGGGCCGCGGCCGTCGCGGGCGACGACGCCGAAAAGGCATATCTCGCCCTCTGGTCGTCCGCCTTCCACGACGCGCCGGCGACCGTCCCCGAGGCCGCGGGGCTGCTTCGACATCGGGCCGTGGAGAATCGATTCGTCGGCGTTCACATGCTCGGCATGCTGAACGTCCCCGAGGCTTACGAACCGATCGAGGCGGCGGTGGCCGACGCGGACCCCCGCGTGGCCGTATACGCGGCCTCGCTGGCCGTCGCCCAGCGCGAGCGTGCCGCTCTCGAAGACTCGGGCGAGGACGACGACGCGCGCCAGGCCAGGCTCGTCGAGGAGTTCGGCTACGTCGCGAGGGCGCCGATCCCCGCCGGCATGGGCGACCTCTTCGACCGCCTGGCGCTGCTTTACGATCGCCTTCCGGCCAAGGGCGGCGAATCGAAGCCGCTGGTCTGGCCGTGGATGAAGGTGGCCGGGGGGCGGCGGGAGGTCGCCGACTGGCTGGTCGACGCGCTGGAGGACCGGCCGGTCCCGCGGTTGCTGCCGTACCTGGGCGCGATGTCGCCTCACGCTCGGGCCAGGACCGCCTTCCTGCTCGCGCGACGACCGAAGCTGCTGGACGCCGAGACGCGCGCCGCGCTGGTGAAGCTGGTGGGAGACCCGTCCTCCGACGTCCGCGAGACGGCCGTCAAGGCGATGCGGAAGATCAAGATCGCCCCGGCCGACCTGGAAACGCTGGAGCCGCTGCTCGACCGCAAGGCGAGCGACCTGCGCCGGGGCGTGCTGTCGCTGGTCCTGTCGCTGGACGACGCCGACGCCCTCGCCTCCGCCGAACGGCTGACCGCCGCCAAGGGCCCGCCGCGACGACTCGCCGGGCTCGACCTTCTGACCCAACTGAGCGAGGCCGGCCGCGGCGCCGACCGCGCCCGCGCGATCGCCGAGGCGTACCGCGACTCCCGCGCGCCGCTGGGCCGCGACGAACAAGTCTACATCGACAAGCTCACGCTCGCCGACGTCAAGGCCCCCTCGCTCGACGACGCCCTCGGCCTGATGGACGACTCCAGGCGCACCCCGCCGGGCAAGCCTCGGGACCGCGGCGTCAAGCTCACGTCCCCGGCGGCGGTGGAACTCCTCAAGTATCTCGATGGCGTCGTTCACGAGTATCGGGAGGAGCCGGTCACGTACAAGGACTACGCCGGCGATCTCGAGTCGCAACCCCTGGGGTCGATTAACTACGCATTCCCGTCGCCCCACGAGTACGACGGCGGCAAGCCGAAGGCCCGACCCCTCGAAGACCTGCCGTTGCGGGACGTCTGGTGGGACGCCTGGGAGAAGCGCCCGAAGTCCGCGCGCGACGACGACGGTCTGGAGGCGGTTCGCGCTTACGTCGCGACGACGCTCGCGAACGAGTTCGCCGCCAGACATCGAAGCGTCTGGAGCGAGGAACTGGTCGCGCGGCTGGTGAAGGGCGCCCCCAAGCTCAAGTATCCCGGCGTCGTCCGTGAACTCGTCGAGTGGTTCATCTGGCACAAGACCGACGCGGACCTCGCCGGGTTCGTCACCGGCGGTTTCGACACCGCGCTGGCCGCGATCCCGGCGGACAAGCTCCGGGACCGCTCGACGGAGTACGATTACGTCAACGGCGACTGGTACTATTTTCGCGAATACGTCAATCAATTCACGTTTCTGGATAGGGCCCTGAAGCCCATCGCCCAGCGGAAGGGGCAATGGACCGAGGCGCATACGAAGCGGACGTTCGAGCTTCACCGCTGGGTCGACGAGCCGTTCGGCGTCGGCGGCAAGGAATCGGACGCCGGCCCCATCTCGCGCGACCGGCTGGCGTGGGACGAGATGGCCGCGGCGTTCGCCGCGGGGTGGGCCAACGAGCACGACGTCTTCGACGCCCTGCTCGGGCCTCGCCCGACCAACCTCCATTCCACGAACTTCCACGAACTCCATGAGGCGACCCAAGCCCTGCGCGCCGGCAAGTCGCCCGAGGCGGTCGTCCCGCTGGTCGAGAAGGCCGTGGCGCGGGTGCTGGAGATCGAACTGGCGCGCGGGGAGAACCCGACGATCGCCACCGACGCGGCGCTTGTCATTCAATTCGCGGGGGGGCTCGCCGCGCTGGTCGACGTCCTTCAAGCGCTCGGCCGCGATCCCAAGTTGCGTCGGACTTACTCCTGGGGCGACTCGGGCCAGTCGAAATCCGCCGTCTTCAGCCACCTGATCCGGGCCACCCGGCCCAGACCGGACGAGACGCCGGAGGACTTCGCCAGGGCGATGAAGGCCGCGGGGATCGGCGAGGACGCGCTTCTGGCCGTGGCCTTCTACGCCCCCCAGTGGGCGCGCGGGGTGCAACGGGCGCTCGGATGGCCGACGTTCGAGGAGGCCGTCTGGTGGTTCCACGCCCACACCAAGGATTCCGAGTGGCGGGTCGCGGCCGAGGTCCGCGAGGCCCGCAACGCCGAGGTCCGCAAGTACACCCCCCTGACGCTCGAAGACCTGACCGAGGGGGCCGTGGACGGCGACTGGTTCGCCCGGACGCACAAGGCGCTCGGCAAGAGTCGATGGGCTCGGCTCGACGAGTTCGCCAAGTACGCCAGCTCCGGCGGCGGCCACAAGCGCGCCCAACTCTTCGCCGACGCCATGCTCGGCAAGCTCAAGCGCGCCGACCTGGTCAAGGACGTCAAGGACAAGCGCAAGCAAGACGCCGTCCGCGCCCTGGGGCTACTCCCGCTCAACAAGAAGTCGCCGGATAAGGACGTGCTGGAGCGCTACCGGATCATCCAGGAGTTCCAGCGGACGAGCCGCCAGTTCGGCTCGATGCGGCAGGCGTCGGAGAAGCTGGCGGCGCGGATCGGCCGGGAGAACCTCGCCAGGACCGCCGGCTACGCCGACCCCGTCCGCCTGCAATGGGCGATGGAGGGGAGGGAGTCCGCCGACCTCGCCGCCGGCCCGGTCGTCGTCGCGGTCGGCGACGTCTCCGTCGCCCTGGCGATCGACGCCGAGGGCCGCCCCGAGATCGCGGTGAAGCGCGGGGACAAGCCGCTGAAGAACGTCCCCCCCGCCGTCAAGAAGGACGGGGCCGTCGCCGAGTTGTTCGAGCGCAAGACGCATTTGAAGCAATCGGCGAGCCGGATGCGGACGTCGCTGGAGGAGGCGATGGTCCGCGGCGACGCCTTCACGGCCGAGTCGCTGACCGACCTGATGGGCAACGTCGTCCTACGGCCGATGCTGGAACGCCTGGTCTTCCTCGGCGAGGGGATCGCCGGCTACCCGACGGCCGGCGGCAAGGGCCTCCGCGGCCTCGCGGGGAACGTCGAGCCGATCAAGCCGGCCGAGACGCTTCGACTCGCCCACCCGGTCGATCTGCTGGCGTCTCGCGAGTGGTCCCAATGGCAGCGCGACTGCTTCGCCGCGGAGCGCGTGCAGCCGTTCAAACAGGTGTTCCGAGAATTATACGTCCCCACGGCCCAGGAGACGAGCGACGCCACCTTCAGTCGTCGCTACGCCGGCTGGCAGGTGAACCCGCGGCAGGCGCTCGCGCTTCTGGGATCGCGAGGCTGGATCACCGCCCCGGAGGCGGGCGTCTTCCGGACGTTCCACGACGAGAAGATCGTCGCCTGGATCGAGTTCATGGAGACGTTTCACACCCCCGCCGAGATCGAGGGTCTGACGCTGGAGAAGGTCCGCTTCGCCCGCCGCGGCGACGACGAGGCGCTCAAGGTCGCCGAGATTCCTCCCCGACTCTTCAGCGAGGTCATGCGCGACGTCGATTTGATCGTCAGCGTCGCCCACCGCGGCGAGGTCGACCCGGAGGCGTCGGCCGGCACGGTCGAGATGCGCGCGGCGTTGCTTCGCGAGACGCTCTCACTCCTGAATATCGAGAACGTCCGAATCAAGGAGCCGCACGTCTTCATCGACGGCGAGCGCGGGTCTTACGACGTCCATCTGGGGAGCGCGACGACCCACATGACGCCGGGGGGGACGCTGGTGATCGTCCCGGTCCACTCCCAGCACCGCGGCCGGATCTTCCTCCCCTTCGCCGACGACGACCCCAAAACGGCCGAGGTCCTAAGCAAGGTGCTCCTGCTGGCGCGCGACCGGGAGATCCAGGACCCGAGCCTGCTCGATCAGATCCGCGCGCTGGGGTGAGGACGCGGGGGCTCGGCGCCGGGCCCCCGCGGTCGGACGGTTCGTCAGGACGCGGCGACGCCCTCGTGGATGATGACCGCGCCGTCCTTCAGGTGGGTCAGGGTGCCCCACTCGCGGATGACGTGGGGGTGGCCCGCCACGTCGGCCTCGACCTCCTGGATCGTGTAGCGGCCCAGCTTCAGATGGGCGGCCAGCCCCTTGAAGTAGCCGATCGTGTCGGCGCGGGCCAGTTCCATGCCGTCGGCGTCGATCAGTCGATACTGTTCCGATACATGCGGTTTGTGCGTCACGAGCCACCTCCCCATGTCGAACTCCTCCACCCTCGCGCGGACCCGGCCGACGGGCCGTGGTGGAGCCCGTCGCCAAATTCTTAATACGTTTTAACGTGACGGAGGGTTCGCGTCGACCGGAATTTCGCGAGGCGGATTCAGGGGTGGTCGTCGGGGCGGTCCGCGACCTTTTTGGGGGGGTCTGGGGCCTGGGCGGCCTTCCAGCCCAGGCGGAAGGCGGCGCGGGCGACGCGGGCGGCCTTCTCGACGTCAATTTTCTCGACGACGTCGGTCGGTTTGTGGTAGTCCTCGTGGAGGCCGGCGAAGAAGAAGACGATGGGGACGCCCTTGGCGGCGAAGTTGTAGCTGTCGGTGCGGGCGTAGAACGGGTCGGTGTCGAAGACCAGCTCCAGGCCCTCGGCCTTGGTCGCCTCGGCGGCGTCGACGACCAGGGTGTTGTAGTCGGGGAGCTTGGGGGAGGGGGTCGCGCCGATCCTGGCGGGGTCGTTGCGGCCGATCATGTCGAGGTTGATGTCGGCCACGATCTTGTGGCCGTCGGGGATGGTCTGGTGGTCGGCGAACCACTTGCTGCCAAGCAGGCCCTTTTCCTCGCCGGAGACCCAGAGGAACAGGACGCTTCGCGCCGGCCTGGGGGCCTCGGCGAACGCCTGGGCGATCTCCAACAGGCCGCTGGTGCCGCTGGCGTTGTCGTCGGCGCCATTGTAGATCTGGCCCTTGTCGTCGACCCCCTCGTGGTCGTAATGGGCGCTGAAGACGACGATTTCCCTGGCCTTCTCGGGATCGGAGCCGGGGATGAAGCCGAGAACGTTGCGGTCCTCGCGGGGTTCGCGACGGACGGCGTGGGTGAAGTGGACTCGAAGGCCGAGATTCGAGGAGAGGGCGGCGGGGGGCGAGACCTCCGGGCCGGACAGGTCGAGCGCGGCGATCAGCTCCCTGCCGATCGGCGCGGCCAGGGTCAGGGTCGGGATCTCGGACGGCGCCGGACCCAGCGTGACGCGAGTCCGGCCGAACCCCAGATCGCGCGGCGACGGCGGGGGAGTCGAACGGTCCTCCGGGGAGATCAGGATCACGCCGAGCGCGCCTTTCTCGCGCGCCGCGCGGGCCCTGGCGGCGTTCGCTCGATGGTCGCCCCCGTGGGCCAGGATGAAGGAGCCCCGCGTGTACCGCTTGTCGTAATCGTCGATCCGATCCGAGCCGGCGAACAGGGCGGGGGCGTCGATCTCGCCGGCGGCGACCCCGCGGGGATCGTAGACGAAGTCGGCACCCAGCGCGCAGGTGATCTTTCGCAGCGCCGGTCCCTGGTTGATCGTCAGGGTCAGGGAGGCGCCCTCGGTCTCGGGCGTGGTCGCCTCCAGCATGAAACGCTGGAAATAAGATCGCGGGCCGCCGCCGTCGGGATCGCCCATCGGCTCAAGGCCGAACGCCGTCAACCGGGTGGCGAGATACTCGGCGGCGAGCCGGGCGTCGGCCGTGCCGGCCTCGCGCCCTCGCAGCAGGTCCGACGCCAGGAACCGCAGGTGACCGGAGATCTCCCGCGCCGTGATCGACGCCAACGCCTCCGGCGGCGGGTCGGGCGCGGGGGAGTCGACGGGGGCTTGCGCCCTGACGGACGAGGAAAGGAGCATGACGAGCACGAGCGACAACGAACGACACATGCAAATTTCCTTTCGGGTCAACCGTTCCCTCTCCTCTCCCGTCGGGCCGGTGCCCCGACGTTTCTTCAGAGACGGCCGCGGCGAGGAGCGAGCCGCGACGATCATCGCCTTCTCCCCTTGAGGGAGAAGG
>CALCIB010000285.1 GCA_937907525.1 uncultured Planctomycetales bacterium
CATCCCCCTCATCTGACCGCTTCGCGGTCTGTCTTCCCCCGCGAGGGGGGAAGATCGTGGTGGTCGCCCTTTACCTACTTATGGGACGGACTTCTAAGACGCCGGCGCTTCCGACGTCGTCCCGCGCGACGTCCGCCGGGGTCTCTCGCTTCCTTACCGAATGTGGAGGCCCCGTTTCATGGCCGTGCTCAGGCAGATCGCCTTGTTGGGGAACCCCGTGCTCAGGACGCCGGCGAAGGCGGTGGCGTTCCCGCTCTCGGACGAGGTCCGCGCGCTGATCGAGGACATGGCCGCCACGATGCGCGAGGCCGACGGCGTGGGGATCGCCGCGCCGCAGGTCCACCAGTCGCTGGCGATCTTCATCGTCGCCCCGCGGCCGAACCCGCGATACCCCGACGCGGTGGAGCAGCCGCCGATCGTGGCGATCAACCCCGAGATCCTGGAGCGGTCGCCCGAGAAGGTCGCCGGCTGGGAGGGCTGCCTGAGCATCCCCGGCCTCCGCGGCGAGGTCCCCCGCCACCGCCGGATCCTGGCGCGCTATCGCGACCCCCGAGGCGCGGAGGTCGTCCGCGAGTTCGAGGGGTTCGCGGCGCGGGTCTTCCAGCACGAGGACGACCACCTCCGCGGGGTGGTCTTCCTCGATCGGATGGAGAGCCTCCGCGGTCTCGCCTGCGAGCGCGAGTACGCCCGACGGGTCGCGGAGGGGTCGCCGGGCGTCGTCAACGCGCGGCCATCTTCGTGACCATGACGACCGAGTCCTCCTCGGCCTTCAGCGAGTGAGGGACGCGCGTGGGCAGGTGGATCAGCTTCCCGGCGGAGAGATCGTTGGGCTCGCCATCGGCCATGAAGGTGACGCGACCGACGAGGCACTGCACCGTGATCGGCCCCGGCGCGGTATGCTCGGGGATCTCGAACCCCTTGGCCAGCGACAGCCGCTTCAACTCGAAGGCGTCGGTCCTCGCCAGGGTCTCCACCCGGCGGCCCTCCGCGGCGGTGGGCATCGCGACGTCGGTCAAGTCAATCAAATTCGACATGGTCGTTCATCCTTCAATCAGCGACACCGGACGCGGGGCCCTCGCCGACCCGACGTCGGCGGGCCCCGCCCCGGGCGGGATCGTCGGCCGCGAGGAAGATGGTGGTCATCCAGCGCAGGCAACACCGACAGGATACACCGTCGAGGTCCACGCCGCGAAGTAGGTCGTGGGCCTCGTCGCGACGGCCGGCGTGATCCAGAAGCGCGGCCAACGAGATCCGATACAACGGCACGTCCGGCGCCAACTCGCGCGCGCGAGCGACGCAGGCCAGCGCGTCCAAGGGAGGGCGGCCCAGGCGGCGGAGGTAGAAGGCGGCGCCGAAATAGGCCTCGGCCGATTCGGGCCGGCGTCGGATCAAGTCCACGCAGACGTCCAGCGCCCGGCCGTTCTCGCCGAGATACCCCAGCCCCGCGGCGATCGCCGGCATCAACTCCTCCGGGCACCGACGGTCCTCGGTCAAGGCGGCGTAGACCTCCAGCGCCGATTCGGCGTGGCCGGTTCGCGCCAGGCTCTCGGCCAGCGCGCAGCAGGTGGAGGGATCGAACGGGATCAACGCCTGGGCCGTCTCCAGGGCGTCGCGGGCGCCCCGGAAGTCCCCCTCCCGGTGCCGCATCATCCCCACGAACCGCCACAGGCCGCCGTCGTCCCCCTCGCTCTCCAGGGCCTGCTCCGCCAGGTCCCCCGCCTCGTCGAGCCGGCCCGCCCCGGCCAACTCGAAGCAACGCCCCAAAATGTCCCCGCCCTGATTCATGATCGCCATTCCCCAACGAGGGCCCACGTCGCGGCGATTGAGATTCAATCTCAATTCGGTCCCGCCATCATCCTGTTTTCAGGCGTCGGTTGTCAAGACGACGTCGGTTCCGGCTCGCGGTCGTCGGTTCGCGTCGGGCATAATGGCGGGTCGGGGGCGAGGGCCTTGGGACGTGGGGTGGATTCGAGCCGAGCGGGGGAAGTCCGACGTGGCAGCCGAGATTTTGGACGGGAAGGCCCTGGCGGGTCGGATTCGCGAGGGGCTGGCGGGCGAGGTCGCCGAGTTCCGAGCGGAGACCGGGATCGTTCCGGGTCTTTCGGTGGTCCTGGTGGGCGAGGACCCGGCCAGCCGGGTTTACGTCCGCAACAAGGAGAACGCGGTCAAGGCGGCGGGGATGAACGGCGACGTCGTCCGGCTGCCGGCCGACGCCTCCCGGGCGGACGTGCTGGCGGTCGTCGACCGGCTCAACGCCGATCCGAACGTCCACGGGATGCTGGTCCAACTCCCCCTGCCCCGCGGGCTCGATTCGGTGGCGGTGATCGATCGGGTCGATCCCTTGAAGGACGTCGACGGTTTTCATGCCGAGAACGTCGGCCTGCTCGCCCAGGGCCGGCCGCGGTTCGTCCCCTGCACGCCGTTGGGGATCGTGGAGTTGCTCAAGGACGCCGGGGTGGAGACGCGAGGCGCGCGCGTCGTCGTCCTGGGCCGATCGCAGGTCGTCGGCAAGCCGATCGCCTTGCTCTTGCTGCGCAAGGGGGAAGGAGCGGACGCCACCGTCACCGTCTGCCACACCGGCACCAGGGAGCCGGCCCGGATCGCCCGCGAGGCCGACGTCGTGATCGCCGCGATGGGCGTTCCGGAGGCGGTCGGGGCCGACTGGATCAAGCCGGGGGCGACGGTGATCGACGTGGGGATCCACCGCAAGGCCGACGGCAAGCTGTGCGGCGACGTCGCCTTCGCGGAGGTCGCCCCGATCGCCGGTCGGATCACTCCGGTCCCCGGCGGCGTCGGCCCGATGACCGTCGCCATGCTGTTGAAGAACACCCTGGCCGCGGCCAGGCTCGCCGCCGAACGTCGAGGCTGACGCCGTGATCAAGCTGGGAATCTGCAACGAACTGTTCGAGGGCTGGAAGCTCGCCGACGTCTGCCGGGTCGTCAAGGCCCTGGGCTACGACGGGATCGAGATCGCCCCGTTCACCCTCGCGCCGACGATCCTGGAGCTTTCCAAGGAGCAGCGCCGGGAGGCCCGCGCCACGATCGAGGACGCCGGGTTGGAGACGATCGGCCTGCACTGGCTACTGGCGAAGACCGAGGGGTTCTACCTGACCGCGCCCGATCCCGAGACCCGTCGCCTGACCGGCGACTACCTGATCGCGCTGGCCGAGGCGGCGCGCGACCTGGGCGGCTCGCTGCTGGTGCTGGGCTCGCCCAAGCAGCGCGACCTGTTGCCGGGCGTCTCATACGATCAGGCCGCGGGCCACGCCGTGGAGGTCTTCCGTCGGGTCATGCCGGCGATCGGCGATCTGGGGATCGATCTCTGCCTGGAGCCGTTGGCCCCGTCGGAGACGAACTTCCTGAACACCTGCGCCCAGGCCGAGGCGCTCATCGGCCGGGTCGGCCATCCGAACCTCAAGCTCCACATGGACGTGAAGGCCCAAAGCTCCGAGGCCGAATCCGTCCCCGAGTTGATCCGTCGCCACGCGGCGACCGCCGGCCACTTCCACGCCCAGGACGTCAACCTTCAAGGGCCGGGGATGGGCGACGTCGACTTCGGGCCGATCCTCAAGGCGCTCGTCGCGTCGGGCTACGACCGCTGGGTGTCCGTCGAGGTCTTCGACTTCTCCCCCGGCGCCGAGGAGACCGCGCGGCGCTCCATCGCCCGGCTTCGCGAGGACCTGGACGCGGCGACGGGTTGAGCGTCGAAGCGCGGCGGGGCGAGAGCGGTCGTCGGCCTCAATGGAACGGCGCGTCGAAATCGGGGTCCGACCCGTCGCGTCGTTTCTTGCTCGGAGGCCAGCCGAACAGCTCCAGCTTTTGCTCGCGCGTCAATCCGGGCCAGGCTTTCACGTCCGCGTGCGCCTGGTCCCAGGTGACGCCGCGGAGTTCGCGATAGCGACGAACCGGGTTGCGGCGGGAGTAGATCAAGGCGTCGATCTCCGCGATGGCCGCGGCGATATCGCGGGCGGCGTCGGAGTCCGGCAGGTCGCGGAACGGGCCGCGGTCGAGCGCGTCGAGCCGCTGCCGGGCCAGTTCGTCGCCTTGGGACCGGATGGCGGTTCGGAGCGCCTCGGGGTCCACCGTCGGCCAAACCAGGCCGCAGGCGAGGCAGGCGGAGAACTGAAGCGGCGGGGCGGCCCCGCCCTTGCAGTGTCGCGGCCTGAGCACGAACCCCGCGTAAAGGGGGCCGCTGAAGGGGCCGGCGGCATCCAGGACCGCGACGTCCGTTCCGCGACAGCGGGGGCAAGGGTCTTCCGTCATCGTCCGGCTCCGTCAGTCCCGCGAGGTCGACTCGTAGAGGACTTCGCCGTCGATCACGGTGTATTGGATTTTCGCCTTGAGGATCTCGGCCGGCGGCGTCTGGAACAGGTCGCGGTCGAAGACCGTGACGTCGGCGCGGAGGCCGGGCTTGAGGGCACCCAGGCGGTCCTCGGCGAACGAGGCGAAGGCGGGCTCGGCGGTGAAGGCGTGGAGGGCTTCCTCAAGAGTCATGCGCTGCTCGGGATGCCAGCCGCCTTCCGGAAGGCCGTCGCGATCCTGGCGGGTGACCGCGGCGTAGAGGCCCCAGCGCGGGTCGACGACCTCCACGGGGAAGTCGCTGCCGAAGGGGACGTGGAGCCCGGCGTCGAGGAACCACCGCCAGGCATAGGCGCCGTCGACCCGGCCGGGGCCCAGCCTCGCGTCGGCCCAGCGCATGTCGTCGCTGGAGTGCGACGGCTGCATCGACGCGATGACTCCGAGTTCGACGAAACGCGCGACGTCCCGTTTGCGGACCACCTGCGCGTGTTCGATCCGAAGCCGCGGATCGGGCGCCGTGGGCGCGGCCTTGAGCGCCTCGGCGTAGGCGTCGAGCACGAGCGAATTCGCCCGGTCGCCGATCGCGTGGACGGCGATCTGCCAGCCGTTCTTCAAGCCGGCCTCGGCGACGGCCTTGAGCGTTTCGGGATCGATCTGGAGCAGGCCCGTGTTGCCGGGCTCGTCGGCGTAGGGTTCGAACAGCGCCGCGCCTCGGGAGCCCATCGCGCCGTCCATGAACAGCTTGACGGCCCGCATCCGGAACCGGCTTCCGGCCGGCCTCGCGACCGGCGGCGTCGCGAGCGTTTCGACCTCGCGGCCGGCGGGGAGTTGGGCCATGCCGTAACATCGAAGCTTCAGCAGTCCCTCGCGGTCCAGTTCGTCGAAGACCTCGGCGACGCGGCGGGGGACGCCGGCGTCGTGGACGCCGGTGAGGCCGCTGGCGAGGATGTGCTCCTGCGCGGCGAGGATGCGCGCTCGGATCTCCTCGCGCGAGGCGGGCGGGACGACGCGGTCGATGAGCCCCATGGCGCCGTCGATGAAGACGCCGGTGGGCGTTCCGTCGGCATGACGATGGATCTGGCCGTCGGGCGGCGGCTGGGTGTCGGCGTCGATCCTGGCGCGCTTCATGGCCTCGGAGTTGGCCCAGCCGGCGTGGCCGTCGACGCGAGCCAGCCAGACCGGTCGTCCCGGCGCGGCGGCGTCGAGCGTCGCGGCGTCGGGGAAGCCGCCGCCGGGCCAGAGGCTCTGGTCCCAGTTCGCCCCCAGGACCCAGGCGTCGGCCGGCAGGGTCGCGGCGTGCTCCTTGACCCTGGCCGCGACCTCGTCCAGCGACTTCACGCCTCGAAGGTCGAGTTGCCGGAGGCTGGCGCCGAGCATCTCGATGTGGCCGTGGGCGTCGACCAGGCCGGGGACCGCCAGCGCGTCGGGGGCCTCGATCACGCGGGTCGACGGGCCCTTGAACCGCATGACGTCGCCGCGCGAACCGACGGCGACGAGCGCGCCGTCGCGGGCGGCGAGGGCCTCGGCCCAGGGGTTCGCCGGGTCGCCGGTCCAGATCCGGCGGGGGACCAAAACCAGATCGGCCGGGCCGTCCTTCTGGAGCCGAAGCGCGCGGCCGGGGAGCTTGGCGTCGGCGTCGGGGAACGCGGGGAGGACGCCGTCGGCGATCACGGCGACGCCGTTGACGAAGACGAATTTCGCCCCCTCGGCGTACTGCTGGGGCTCCTCGAACGTCGCCTTGTCGCGGAAGGTCTTCGGATCGAAGACCACCAGATCCGCGTAGGCGCCCGGCCGGATCACGCCGCGGTCGACGAGCCCGAGGATCTCGGCGGGGAGGCCGGAGCAGGAGCGGACGGCGTGCTCCAGGGTGATGACGTGGTCGTCCAGGGCGTAGCGGATCTTCCGCGGGAAGGTGCCGAAGGAGCGCGGATGGGGGCGGGTGTCGTCGAGCGCGCCGCGGGCGCCGCCGTCGGAGCCGGTGGCGACCAGGTCGGACTTCATGACCGCGCGGACCTCGTCCTCGCTCATGCTGAAGTTGATCGCCTGGGTGCCGCCGTGGCGCATGACGTCCAGGACGATCTCCAGCGGCGTCGTCCCTTCCTCCTTGGCGATCGTCGCCAGGTCCTTGCCGATGCGCGACGGCTTGGGCCCGTACCGGGTCAGTCGGACGGCCGAGCCTCCCATGCGGGCGTCGAGGGCCTTTTGGATCTTCTCGCGGAGTTCGGGGCCTCGAACCGGGTCGTCGGCCAGCCTGGCGAACTCCTCCTTGTTCACGCGGACGGCCCAGTCGGGGACGACCATCGCGCCCAGCGAGGTGCTGGAGGCGACGTAGGGGTACTGGTCGGCGGTGGCGACCCGTCCCGCGGCGCGGGCGGCGGCGATCTTCTTGAGCGCCTCGGCCGTCTTGCCCCAGTTCGCCCGGCCGCTAGCCTTCAGGTGCGAGATATGCACCGGGGTTCCCGACCGCGCGCCGATCTCCAGGGCCTCGTCGACCGCCTTCAGCAGTCGCTCTCCCTCGCTTCGGATGTGGCTGGCGTAGATGCCGCCGCGGTCGTGGACGATTTTGGCCAGCTCGACCAGCTCGTCGGTTCGAGCGTAGATGCCGGGGACGTAGATCAGGCCCGTCGACATCCCCCAGGCGCCGGCGGTCATCG
Source organism: uncultured Planctomycetales bacterium (assembly GCA_937907525.1). Classification (GTDB taxonomy): domain Bacteria; phylum Planctomycetota; class Planctomycetia; order Isosphaerales; family Isosphaeraceae; genus Paludisphaera. The sequence continues at coordinate 6,954 of CALCIB010000285.1, forward strand.
CCTTCTCCGCCAGGGCCTTGAGCCGTTCCATCTCCTCGGCGGTCGGCGCGCGATCCTCCACGCCCATCACGGCCCTCCTCAGCGCGCCGTGGGGGAGCAGGTGGACGACGTTGGAGCCGGCGCCGGCGCGGTCGATCCTCCGGAAGTATGCCTCGACGTCGATCGGGCCGCCGCCGCAGTTGCCGGTGACGATCGTGGTGACGCCCTGGGCGACGTAGTTGAGGTTCAACCGGGCCTTCCCGCCCACGATACCGGAGTCGGAGTGGGTGTGAAGGTCGATGAACCCCGGCGCGACGATCAGGCCGGCGGCGTCGATAGTTTTCGCGCGCGGCCGGTCGTCGAGGTCGCCCACGGCGACGATCCGGTCGCCCTTGATCGCGACGTCGGCCTTGAACCCGGGCGAGCCCGAGCCGTCGACGACCACACCGCCCTTCAAGACGACGTCGACCGCGACGTCGTCGGCCGCCGTCCGGCCGGCGGCGGTCGCGAGGGCCAGGGTGAGAATCAGAAGGCCCCGGATTTGTTGGATCATGATTCCCTCGTCCTCGTCGCGTCTTGATGCGGTCTATTCGTCGATTCGACGTCGGCCTCAGCCGCCGCTCTTGGCGAGCAACTCGGGGATCATGGTCTCCAGCTTGCCTCGGGCCTCGGTCGAGAAAATTTTGCCTTCGGCGTCCACGACGAAGACGCTGGGTATGGTGTCGACGCCCCAGCCGCGCGAGAAGGCGAGGCCCTCGCCCTGGTAATACTGGGGCCAGCCGATCTCGTGCTTGACGACGAACGTCTTGAGCCTGGTCAGGCCCTTGCCCTCCTCCTCGGGCGCGTCCGACGAGACGCCGATGAACTCGACGCCCTTGTCCTTGAACTCGGCGTGGAGCTTCTTCATGCGGGGCATCTCGGCGATGCAGGGGCCGCACCAGGTGGCCCAGAAATCGATCACGACGACCTTCCCCTTGAGATCGGCCATGCGGATCGTCTTGCCGGATACGGCGTCCTCGAATTCCAGATCGAACGGCTTGCCGACCGCGTCGCGGCGGCGGCGGGCGGCCTCGACGCGCGCGGCGACGTCGGGATGGTCCTTGAAGATCCGGCTCTCAAGCCTGGACCTGACGGCCGGCTCCTCGACGACCCGATAAGCGGCGTACAGGAGGCCGCCGGCCCGTTCATCCCCCTTGGGGACGACGTCCGCGAACGCCTCCGCGGCCCTGGCGAACGCCTGGTCGTCGCCCGCCGCCCGCGCCGCCCTCGCGGCGATCCCGGCCTTGACGTAGGCCCCCTCGATCCGAAGGCCGACGTTCCCGGTCTTCTCGACGGCCTCGGCGATCTGCTTGTCGAGCTTGCCGAGCGCGTCGGGATCGTCGCGCATGTCCCGCCCTCCCCAGCGCGCGACGATGAGTTTCGGCAAGCGTTCGTTCCGCGGGTCGACCTTCAGCAGTTCATCGATCAGCCCCGACAACCGCGCGCGGAACTTCCTGGCCTCGGCCTCGTATGACTCGACGTAGGCGCGGTCGTCGCGTCGATCCAGGTGGAACGCGGGGGGCTTGAGGCCGTCGTACTCCTTGAGGATCGCCTCGCCGGTACGGGGTTCCTCCCGAGTCGGCGCGGAGCTTGCAAGAAACCCGAGGAAGGCGGCGAGCGCGGCGAGGACGAACGCCAGCGGCCGGGCGGCGGTTCGGGCGAGCACGGGAAGGCTCCTTGTCGCGTCGGGGGATCGGAGGAGGCCTGACTCGGCGAGACTTCAGGTTACGCGCGACGGGCCCGCGTCGTCAATCGTCCGCGCACGCGCGTCGGCTTTTCCTGACCGTCACGGATTTTGGGGGCCTGAACGAGTCTTCCCCCCTCGCGGGGGAAGACAGACCGCGAAGCGGCCGGATGAGGGGGACGACGCGCGAGACGACCGTTGGGATTCGCGGAGGCCCGTCCGGGAAGCCCTGGACGTCGATGGCGTTTTGTCTCGCCC
>CALCIB010000286.1 GCA_937907525.1 uncultured Planctomycetales bacterium
ATGAAGGCGGGGCTGGTCGGATCCCAGGCGGTGTAGCCGCGGGCCTCGAAGGTGGAGCGGATGCCGCCGGAGGGGAAGCTGGAGGCGTCGGGCTCTCCCTGGACCAGTTCCTTGCCGCTGAATTCGGCGATCGCCGCGCCGGTCTCGGTGGGGAAGAGGAACGAATCGTGCTTCTCGGCGGTCAGCCCGGTCATCGGCTGGAACCAGTGGGCGTAGTGGGTCGCCCCCCGCTCCATGGCCCAATCCTTCATGGCGGTGGCGACGACGTCGGAGATCGAGGGGTCCAGCGGTTCCCCCTTCCGCACCGTGTTCCGCAACAGCCGATAGATGTTCTCCGGGATTCGGGCGCGCATGGCGTCGTCGGAGAAGACGTTCGCGCCGAAGAGCTGCGTGACCGGCGTCGTCGGCTTGGGGGCCCGGCGGCCGCGGTTGGTCCAGGACGTGATCGCCTCGATCGCGGCGTCGCGCGCTCTCTCGTGTGACATCGGAGGTTCCATCGATCAACGAAACGGGGGACCGGAATACGTCAACCAACTGACGGCGGGGGGGCGGACGGGGTTCGACATCGACGCCGGAACGCTTCCGACGCGAGCCGCGCGATGGAAAGGGGTTGGAAACGCGGAGCTTCCCCGGGAACGCCGACGGCGCGGGGCGAGGGATTCGATCGCCGCCCTCGACGTCCGGGTCCCGGGCGCGTGGCGAGGCGAGGCCGATGACGGGCTTGGAAAGGACGGGGAACGTCGATGCGAGGTGGGGTGACCCATTTCGGATCGAGTCGCGCCGAGGAGTCGGCCGCGTCGTGGTCGCGTCTCGGCGCGGGGGGCTCGCCGATCCTTGGGAATGCCTGGGACGCCCGCCCGCCGTCGAAGCGGAGGGGCGGGATTCCGACTCCCGCCGATCGCGATTATAGCGGCGATCGGCCGCCGTCGCTAGATTTCCATCGGTCCCGGGACTCGACGCGCGGAGCGATCTTGCGAACGCGATCGACGGGAAGGGTGGAGACCGGCGCGACGGGCGCCGCGCCGGTCGCGCGGAGTCACTTCGCCTTGAGCAGTTCGTCGAGCTTGGCGAGGACCGCCTTGGCGTCCTTGTCGACGTCGTCCTTGCAGCCGTCGCAGCAGAGGAAGAACGAGCGGTCCTCGGCCGTCACCTTGATGGGGGCGTCCATGGCGCCGAGGTTTTCGCCGCTGACGGGGCAGACGGCCTGCTTCAGCGCGGCCTCCTGGTCCTCGGCCGGGAGCGTCTTGATGTTGGCGATCTCATCCTCGCTCAACTCGGTCGCGTCGGCCTTGGGGGCCTCGAGGGCCGGCTCGTCCGTCTTCGGTTCTTCGGCCTTCGGTTCGTCGGCCTTGGGCTCCTCGGCGGGCGCGGCCTCGACGTCCGGGGCCGCGGGGGTGGCGGCGGCGTCGGGGGAGGCGGGGGCGGGCTCGACCGGGGTCGGGGCCGGGACGGCGTCCGGGGCCGGCGCGGCGTTCGGGGCGGCCGCCGGCCCCGACGGCGCGGGAACGTCGGCGAGCGGCGTCGTCTCCTGATCCCCGCAGCCGATGATGAAGGCCAGCGCCAGGGCCGGCGCGCCGAGTCGCAAGATCCGATCCATGTCTCTCTCTCTCGCTCGAAGTGCGTGGAGGTTCATAGGCCGCCGCGCGGCCGACTTCGCGGGCCATTATAACCCGTCGCCGTCGCGTTCGACAATCAACAGGCCGAGCGGCTCCTCCATCCGTCTCCATCCTCCCTTGGCTCCAGGCGTTCAGCCGTCGGCCGGCGGCGCGGCGCCGCCGGGCTCGACGGGGATCCCGCGATAGAGCCGGCGGTTGTCCAGCGCCCAGACCTTGTCGGTGAACTCGTCGCCGTTCTTCAGGTCCATGCGGTGGCGGACGGCCGTGTTCATCTTGGCGTCCAGGTCGTCGATGAACGAGACCAGAAGCGCCTCCAGCGTCGTCGGGATGACCGGCGCGCCGAACTCGCGCTTGCCGTGATGCGCCAGGATCGCGTGTTCCAGGCACAACAGCGTCTCCTCGGGGAAGCCGTCGATCTCGCGGGCGGCGTCGCGGACCATGTCGCGGCCCATGACGATATGGCCAAGAAGTTGGCCCTCCTTGGTGTACCGGGCCTCCACGGGGCTGTACGCCAACTCCTTCAGCTTGCCGATGTCGTGCAGGACGACCGCCGCCATGACCACGCCCTTGTCCAGGGGCGGGTTGAGATCCTTGTAGTAGGAGCCGTAGTGACTCAGCATCGATCCGGCGACGAGGCTCATGCTCCACATATGCTCGAGCAATCCCCGAGTGTAGGCGTGGTGCATGTTGCTGGCGGCGGGCATCTTCCGCAGCAGGTCGTCGTTGTCGCGGAGGAGGCGGAGGACCAGTTCCTTCAAGGGCGGCTCGTCGATGTACTTCTCGACGCGCTGATGGATCGCCTGAAGGAGCCCCTCGGCGGAGAAGCGGCTGGTCTCGAAGAGGGCGTCGACGTCGTAGCCTTCCAATTCGTCGCCGTCGGCGGCGGGGCGGATGTCCAGGACGACCAGTTGCATCCCGTAGTTCAGCTTGAGTTCGGATCGAACCAGGAGACGGTAGGCGATCCCGTCGGCCCACGCCTCGGCGGCCTCCAGGTTGGGGTCGCCGTGCCAGAAGGGGGCCTCCAGCGAGGTCTGCTTGTCGCGGAAGACGCAGCGCATGTATGGTTTGCCGGTCTTGGTGACGCCGCGGACCTTCTTCGCCAGCACCGCGAAGCAAATGGCTTCCTGACCGTCGACGAGGTCGGCGAGACGGGTGACGAGGGGTGAGGTGGTTTGCATGGTTTGGTCGTCCCTCGGCGACGAGTCAGGCCGCCGGCCCTCGCCGCCGGGGAGTCCCGGCAGCCCAATCGCCGCGGCGCGGTTCAAGTTTACACCGCGATGAAGCGACGCGCGGAAATCCTAACCGAAGTCCTTGCGAATCGCGACGGCTACTCCAATACTTCGGGGACGTCGCCCGCGTCATCCTGGAATCGTTCCGTCCTCGATCGCGACCGGGAGGCGGGGGGGACCAGGAGATCGGGACCGGCGACGGGAGGCGAAGATGGCGACCACGCCTGGAGGACGTCGGCGGACGCTGGACACCCTCGGCGACATGGACGCGGAGGCGCCGCTGGGGGATCTCGTCGGGCGACGGTGGGACGTCGTGGTCGTCGGCGCCGGACATAACGGCCTCACGGCCGCGGCCTATCTGGCGCGCGCCGGCAAGTCGGTGCTGGTGCTGGAGTCTCGCGACCGAGTCGGCGGCGCCTGCACCATCGAGGAGCCCTGGCCGGGGTTCCGGCTTTCGCCTTGCTCATACCTGCTGGGGCTCTTGCATCCCAAGGTGATCGAGGAGCTTCGGCTGATCGAGTACGGCCTGCGCTGGAGTCCGGCGACGGCCGGCTTGTTCGTGCCGTTCGAGGACGGCGGCGGCGTCCAGTTCTGGGACGACGACGCCCGCTGCGAGGAGGAGATCCGACGGATCTCGCCGGTGGACGTCGCGGGCTGGCGCGACTTCTCCGCGGTCAAGGCCCGGCTCCGCGACGCCCTCCGCCCCGAGGGGGACGCCGACGTTTGGCTGGGCGGGGCCCCGTCCGTCGAGCAAATCGAGGAGCGTTTGGGGGGCGACCACGAGGCCCGTCGCTTCCTCTTCGACTGGTCGATGGTGGAGTGCGTCGAGAACTACTTCCAGGACGAGCGGCTCCAGACGGCCTATCTGGGCCAGGGGGTCATCGGCACCAACGCCAGCCCCCACGACCCCGGCACGGCCTCGATCCACTTCCATCACCAGTCGGGTCGGTTGGGAGGGACGCCGGGACAGTGGGGATACGTCCACGGCGGCATGGGGATGGTCTCGTTCCTGCTCTGCGACGTCGCGCGCGACCTGGGGGCGGTCGTGGCGACCGGGGCGAGGGTCGCTCGGATCCGTCCCGGCGAGGGGGTCGAGTTGGAGGCCGGCGATCGGATCGCCGCGACGACCGTCGTCTGCAACGCCGATCCCGCCGTCGCCGTCCGTCTGCTCGACGACGCGGTCGACCCTGATTGGAAGGCGAAAGTGGAATCGGTGCCGAGGGAGGGTTGCACGCTGAAGATGAACGTGGCGCTTCGGGAGCTTCCCGACTTCAAGGCCCGTCCCGGCACCCGGCGGGACCACCACTTGGGCCAGGTCAACACGCCGCTGTCGAAGACGGAATGGCACGAGAGCCACCGCGCGGCGCGGCGGGGCGAACTGCCCGCGCGGCTCTGGACCGAGTTGTACTTCCAGACCGCGCTCGACCCCAGCATCGCCCCGCCGGGCGCGCACTCGATGAGCGTCTTCGCCCAGTACGTCCCCTACCGCTTCGCCGAGGGAGACTGGGACTCGCGCCGCGAGGAGGTCAAACGGACGGCCCTGGACTCGATCGGCCGGTTCTGCAACGACCTGGAAGGCTCCATCCTGGACGTCCAGGCGCTGGGCCCGCCGGACGTGGAGGAGCGCGTCGGCCTGACCGGCGGCCACATCTTCCAGGGCGAATGCCTTCCCCCCTACATGTGGTCGAACCGCCTGACCCCGCGCACCCCCATGCCGGGCTTCTTCCTCTGCGGCGCCGCGACCCACCCCGGCGGCAGCGTGATCGCCGTCAACGGCCGCAACGCCGCCATGGAGGTGCTCGGCGTTTAGCCTCCCATCACCGACCCGATGAATCGCCACCGGCCACCGGCGCGCCGCGCGAGAAAAGAATCGATGCCGACGTCTCGACTCCTGGGCGGTGGTCGTTCAGTCCGCATCCAAGACTAATTCGGGGCGAATACACATGTATAACAGAGACGCCAACAGCACTAATGCGTCACCGTCCCGCATTTGAGGAAATGCAAGGCTGTCTTTAAACATTTTGTCATCACGGTTTTGCGCAAACAGCCGATATACAACCACTTCGCCTTCGTGCGGTCGGAACCAGCCGACGGTCTCATGAAATCGTACCGAGGGTTTCCATATCTCAAAAGACCGGCTCGCGTCGCTTGAGAGCCATAGCCTTGCTCGGCTATTGTAACTGACGATTCCCCATGTCCTTGGAATACGGAGTCGCCCCGAGGCATCTCCTTCGCCATACACCAGCGATACATGCTCGCCACCGCCGATAAAAGGTCGCGTTCCACTGAACGACACTTTGCTAGGTGGAGTCGAGATCGTGCCTTCTGATCTCTGATTGAAGAATCCGGATCGCCTCCCCTGCATCGCTAGCGCCCCTCCCGTACAACTCCGCGCAGACAGATCCACGCTTATCTCACCGGGCAGACGTCCCGAGACATAATATCGCTCAATCGGCCTTAAGCCGAGAATAAACTTAGATACCATAATTATTATCTTTTAGATTCATGCTGTTTATTGCAAGCTGGTGGAAAAGCGGTCGGGAGCCGATCCCTCGAAAAAGACGGCATCGGCTCCTGACCCCCTCTTACCTCTTATCTCGTCGCGTCCATCAGGCGACGCCGCAGCCGCCGAGGAGCCGGCGCGCCTTGAGTTTCAGGAGCGCGAGGATCTCGGCGCCCTCGACGTAGCCTTCGTACTCGGCCCGTTCCTCGGGGGTCAGGCGGCCCTCGTTACAGCGGTCGGCCAACTCCTCGATCCGATCCTGAAGCGCCTGGTCGATCTCCAAGGCGATGATCGCGCGCGCCGCCTCGACGCTCAACGAGCGGCTCAGGGGATCCAGAATACGATTGAGGGCCGTCGCGGTCGTCTTGGTCGCCATGCCTCGCCTCCCTGGTCCCGTTCGGGTCATCCGATTATGACGCTCAGGCGAAGATCCGATCCACCGCGACGCGCCATCCCGGCGCGGCGGGCTCGGCGTCGGCCTGGTCGCCGGGGCCGAACTCGACGCCCCGCGCCGGCCGGTCGCGTTGGTATTTGCGAATACGAGAGGCGACGGGATCGACGTCCCAAACGACGAGGGTTCCCGCCTCGAAGTAGTCGGCCCGCTTGGCCGCCATCTCCGATTCGGCGGCTGGACCGTAATCGCCTTCGCTTCGGACCTCCACGGCGAACGTCGGCGGCCCTGGTAGGAAGCGCATCGGGTTCGCCGGGAGCGGGCCGGTGTAATAGGCCGCGTCCGGCGCGAAGGACTCGCGACCCGAGGAAAGCTCGGCGACGGCGAAGCCGACGTTGTCCGTGGTGGCCACGCCCCGTCCCGACTCCTCGGCGAAGTCGTCCAGGCTCCGGAAGACGCGCGCGGCGATCCGACCGGGGCGAAAGCCGGTGGGCATGAAATGGACGATCCTTCCGGCGATCAATTCGGCCTTGCCGTCCACGGCGAGCAGGTCGTCGAGCGACGCGGCCGGTTTGGCGATCGACATGAGACGCCTCGTCGCTTCACGACCCAAGGACCGACGGAAATCGCCGGCCCGTTGCTCTGTCAGAAACCGCATCCCGGTCGGAAGACTGGGAACCACAGAGTCACAGAGGACACAGAGAGAGGAAGGAACCAAAAATAAATTATTAATATTAGTTGTACAATTTATTATTTATTTTTCAAATCAATTTACCCTCCTCTCCCCTCTCCGTGTCCTCTGTGACTCTGTGGTTCTCTAATTCCTCCGGATGTCAGATTCTCGGCGGAGCCGCGGCACGTCCATTCTATACCGCGGTTTGGCTCGGTCGCGCTTGGAATCCTCAGACGCTCGGGCGCGAGTACCGCGGCTGGATCGCCGTCCGCAGGTTGGATCGCTTGGCGTAGAGGAACTTCAGGTGATGGTCCAGGTGACCGACCATGCCCGCGACCTGATCGGCGAGCGTCACCGGGCCGCGCTCGGAGTGCGTTCCTCGGAGCTTGAAATCGGCCTCGTCGCAACGGCGGAGGATGCCCGCCATCCAGACGCGGTTGGCCCGGAAGAGGGCCAGGGCGTCCGCGATCGAGGAGTCTTGCATCCTCAGCCGTTCGTTCCAGGCGGTCTCGTCGAAGGCGAGGAGGGAGGATCCGGGTTCGGCGATCGTCCGCTTGATGCGATCGGCTCCCACCGCGTCGGCGTCGGCCAGGTGGGCGACCAACTCCGCGACGCTCCACGAGCCGGGGCCGGGCCGCGCGCGGAGTTGCTCGTCGGAAAGGCCGTACACGGCGTATTCGAGGGTCGCGGGGCCCTGGGCGTACAGGTCGATCAATTCCGAAACGGCGCTCATGGTTTCTCGTCGCTGGAGATGTCGCCCTCGTCGACGTCGGCGGGCGCGCGGCGCCAGATCGAGAGCTGGGGACGGTCGTACTCGACGAACCACAACTCCTCCTCCACGCCCAACTCCATCGCGAACCGCTGGGCGACCAGGTGGTTGACGACCTCCAGCGAGGCCGCCAGGAAATCGGTCGCGCCGTCGGCGCCGTCGGGATTATGGAAGATGAACCGGATGACGATGACCCGCTCGTCGATCGGCCCCGTCGCCGAGAGGTAGCGGCCGTCCATCTCGTAGATGGAATAGCCCCGGCTGGCGTGGCAGAGGGTCTTGATCCAGCGGTCCTCGTCGAACCCCTCCTCCCGACGTCGATGGGCGACGGCCTGGCGGACGAAGGGGACCTGGCGGATCGCGCGCTCGTCGAAAAGGTCCTCGAGGACTTCCTGGATCTTGCCGAAGTAGCCGAGCTTCTTCGGTAGGATGACCTCGTACATCCGGGCCGGCTTGGGCCCTTCGAAACGATAGCTGGCCATGCCCGCTCCCTCCGATCAGACGTCGGGCTCGATCGGCCCCCCCTCGGGAAGGAGGCTCCGCAACGGGCAACGCTCGCAGCGCGGGCCGGTCGCCTTGCAGTAGCGCCGGCCGATCTCCTCGAAGGCGTCGGCAAGCGCCGACAGGATTCCAGCGTCGCCGTCGGCGGCGGCGACCATGGCTTGCGACGCCTCGTCGTAGTCGGCCGTCGGGTCGATCCAGCCGTGGCGGACCATGATCCGGTAACTCGCCCGATCGACCGGATAGACCGGCTCGCCGAAGACGCACAGGGCGATCGCGTCGGCCGTGGCGCGGCCGACGCCGTTGATCGCGCGCAAGTCGTCGTGCGGGAACGCCGGTCGGTCCTCGCCTGGGCCCGGCTCGAATTCAAGGTCGTCGCGATGGTCGCGATACCACCCAGCCAGCCTTTGAATCAGCCGGACGAGTTTGGGAGCGGCCTCGATCCGGGCGTCGCGCAGGGAGTCGACGACTTCCTCAAGCGCGGCGGTCGCCAGGGCGTCGGGGGCCAGGAGCCCCTCGGCGTCGAGCGCGGAGGCCAGCCGCTCGCCGCGGCCGGACGCGGCGGCGAGGGCGACGAGCGCCCCGAACCGATCCGCCCCTCGCGGGGGCTGGATCGGCGCCAGATGCAAGACGGCGATCGCGTCGCGCAACGAACCAGCCATGACGGCCTCCGCGACGTCCGATCGAACGGGGCGCGACCCGATCCGGTCGGGTCAGGAAGCGGCCGCGGCCTTGGCCTTTTCGACGGCCGCCTTGTACTGGCGGGCGAGCTTGCTCTTGCGGCGGGCGGCGGTGTTCTTGTGCAGGACGCCCCGGACGCCGGCCTTGTCGATCTTGGCGACCGCGGCGCGGAACTGGGTCTCGGCCGTCTCGAACTCCTTGGCGGCGGCCAACTCCAGGGCCTTGCGCGAGGAGGTCTTGACGATCTTCTTGGCGATCCGGTTGTGCATCCGCCGCTTCACGCTCTGGCGCAGCCGCTTGGCGGCCGATTTGGTCGTGGGCATAAGTGGTTCGGTCTTCCCGCGGGGGTGTCGAAAAAACGGTACGCGGCCTCCCCCGCGCCGAGGGGGCGCGGGGCGGGCTCGTCTTGGTTCGGCCGATTCAAGATGGGGACTGTACCATGGATCGGCCGTTCAATTCAAGTTCCGAAGTCGCTGGGCGACGTCCTTGTAGGTGTAGTCGTTGGCGGCGACCTCGTTGTAGTGCTCCTCCGCCTGCTCCATGTTGCCCAGGGTCTCGTTGACCCGGCCGAGTTGGTAGTGCAGGGCGTTGAAGTTGACCGAGTCGCCGGGCTCCACGGCCTTGAGCGCCTCCTGGTAGGTCCGCTCGGCGAGCTTGGCGCGGCCGTCGGCCTCGAAGCTGAGGCCGGCCTGGAGCATGGCGTCGATCTTGAGGTTCGGCGCGCCCTTGGCGATCTGGAACTCGCCGATCGCCTCGGCGTGCTGGGAGTTCCGGGCCAGCGCCAGCCCGAGTTGATAGTGGAGGTTGTTGTCCTCCGGGCTGAGGGCGACGCGGCGACGGTATTCCTTGATCTCGTAATCCAGCAGCATCCGCTGGAGTTGCTCCAGCTTGCCCTTGGTCGCCGCGTCGGTCGGGTCGTCGTCGACCCGCTTGGAGAGCGACTCGACGGCCCGCTTCAGCCGGGTCATCTGGACCTCGGCGTAGTGCTGCTGGAGGGTCGGGTCCTTGGGGTTGGCCTTCAGCCCCGCGGCCAGGATCTTCTCGGCGTTCTCGAACTGGCTGCGCTTGCGGGCCATGTCGGCCAGCTCGACGTAGGGCCAGACCTGCTTGGGATCCTCCTTGATCTGCTTGTGCAGCCGCTCCTCCGGGGTCATCTTATCCAGCTTGAGCTGTTCCAGCTTCGCCCTGATCTCCTCGGCGGTCTCCTTCGGCTTTTCGCCGGCGGTCTCGATCGCCTTCTCGTAGTTGGCCCGCTTCATGGTGGCGCTGGCGGCGAGGTTCTTGATCTTGCGCTCGGCGTCCTCGTCGTAGGGGTCGATCCGCTTGACGGCCTCCCACGACGCGATCGCCTTGGGCCAGACCTCGCACAGCTCGTGGACGTGGGCGGCGTGACGGTGGAAGTCGTCGTCCTTGGCCCCGACCTCGCCCTGCACCGACTCCATGCACCACTGCGCGATCGGGTACAACTCCAGCATCTCGAACGACTCGGCGGCCTCGCGGGCCGCGGCGACGTCCCAGGGGTTGTTGGTGAAGGCGTCCTCCAGGATCTCGATGGCGTGCGCGTACTTCTCCTTCTTCCGGGCCGACGAAGCCTGGAAGTGGATCTTCTTGTTGGTCAGCCCCACCAGGCGGCCGACCTTCGACGGGTCGTTGCCGAACTGCTGCCGTTGGACGCTTCGCAGCGCCTGCCGGAACTGCAGGTTGTCCACGGCCCGCTTGCAGGCCTCCTTGTACATGTTGATCGCGTATTCGAAGTTCGACTTCAGCGCGGCGTCGTTGCCGTACTGGAAGAAGGTGCGGGCCTTCTCGATATCCTGGGCTTCCAGCTCCGGTGGCATCGGGCGTGCTCCTCGCCAGGCCGGGATTTCGCGGCGGCGGTGACTTGAAGACGGACGGTTCCCCACTATGGTATCGGATCCCCGCGGCTCGAACCACCACCCAGGCGGAACGACCCGAATCGACCCGTAAAAGGAAGACGCCCATGGACATCCTTCGCGACGCCGGCCTCTCGGACCTGATCAGGGACGACCGCCTGGAAACCCTGGCCGACGGCTTCGAGTTCACCGAGGGCCCCCTCTGGCATCCCGACGGCTCGATCTTCTTCCAGGACATCAAGGCCGAGAAGACCCACCGCCTCCCCCCCGGCGGCGGCCCCGTCGAGGTCTTCCGCGACCGCACCGGCGCGGCCAACGGCCAGACCTTCCTGCCCGACGGCCGCGTCGTCTTCTGCGAGCAGAACGGCCGCAAGGTCTCGCGGATGGACCCGACCGCCCGCGACCCGGTCGTCGAAACCGTCGCCGTCGACTGGGACGGCAAGCGGCTGAACAGCCCCAACGACGTCGTCGCCCGCTCCGACGGCTCGATCTACTTCACCGACCCCCCCTACGGAGTCAAGCCCGAGGACCGCGCGATCGACTTCCAGGGCGTCTTCCGCTTGACCAAAGGCGGCGACTTGACCCCCCTGCTCCGCGACTTCGAGAAGCCCAACGGCCTGGCGTTCTCCCCCGACGAGACGACCCTCTACGTCTGCGACACCGGCCGCTACCACGTCCGCGCCTTCCCCGTCCGCGACGACGGCTCGCTGGACGACTCCGCCGGCCGGATCTTCGCCGTCCACGACCCCGGCGTCCCCGGCGGCCCCGACGGAATCAAGGTCGACCACGCCGGCCGGGTCTTCGTCGCCGTCGCCCTGGGAATCTGGGTCTACGAACCCGACGGCCGCCTCCTGGGGATCCTCCCGACCCCCAAGCGGCCCTCGAACCTCGCCTGGGCCGACGTCGACGCCCGCCGCCTCGTCATCACCGCCGTCGACGCCGTCCACGCGATCCGCTTCAAGGGCCCCGGCCTCCCCCCCGTCTTCCAGCCCGGTTGACGACGCCCAAGCGCCCGAGGAATCCAAGATTGCCGACCCGTCGCGTTCGCGGTATAGAGTGGGCCGCGCGGCCGCGCCGAGCCCACTTGACCCCGCTCCCACCAGGGAAGGACGACGGACGATGGCGGAAAGGATCGTCGAGCTCCACTCGAAAACATGGCGGCTGGACCAGGGCGATCCCGCCTGGATCGCGGCCCTGGAAGCCGGCAAGGTGCTGTATTTCCCCGATTTGCCGTTTCGACTCGAACCGGGGGAGGAGCGGCTCCTGACCCCCGAGGCGCTGGCCCCGAAATCGCGGAACGTCAGCCTGGACCAGCGCGGACGACTCAAGGGCGCCGCCGGCGACGCCGACGCCCGGGCCGCGGCGGGACGGATGATCGGCCGGTTCCGCGACCAGGCGCGGGCGCTGATCGAATCGCTGCTGCCGAAGTACAAGGACGTCCTGCGGCTGGCGCCGACCAGCTTCCGACCCAAGGCGGTGGCCGTCCGCGAGCAGTCCTGGCGGGCCGACGACCGCCGCATGCACGTCGACGCCTTTCCCACCCGGCCGACCCGCGGCGAACGGATCCTGCGGCTGTTCGTCAACGTCAACCCCGACGGCGTCCCCCGCGTCTGGCGGCTGGGCGAGCCCTTCGAGGCGATGGCCGAGAAGATGCTCCCCCGCGCCAGGCCCTACGTCGCCTGGCGGGCGGCCCTGCTCCACGCGATCCACGTCACCAAGTCGCGCCGCGGCGAATACGACCACCTCATGCTGCAACTGCACGACCACATGAAGGGGGACGAGACCTACCAAAAAGAGGTCGACCAAACCACCATGGAGTTCCCGCCGGGCTCGGCGTGGATCTGCTTCTCCGACCAGGTCTCCCACGGCGTGCTCGCCGGCCAGTACATGATGGAGCAGACCTTCCACCTGCCGACGCGGGAACAGTACGACCCCGCCGCCAGCCCGCTCGGCATCCTCCGCCGCATGACCGGCCGCCTCCTGGTCTGATCGCCTCGCCGCGCGGGGCGGTGAATCGTCGGGCCGGCCCGTTCGCCGTCCCGACCGCCCCCTCCCCACGTCCCGATCCTCCCCAAGGCGACCCCCCTCCGCGCCTCGCGCGGACCCCCCACCTTACGACGGCCCCGGCGCGTCCGGCGGAGTTTCGTCGAAATTTTCGAAATCCGCGCCAACATCGATTGAATCGAGCCCGTAGGATCTTGCGGAACCACCGGCCTGTTTGATAATAATTCTACTTATCGCCCGGCCACCACCCCGCCCGTCACGCAAGCGTGATCGGCGGCGACGGGCGCGAACGTGGAATCGAGACGGCCGACGGATCGTCGTCCGCCCCGCCTTGTCGCGGTCGCCGAGCGCGACCGTCCCACCCGCCCTTGGACGCGCACCCAGGAGATTCCCCATGGCCGAATGTCGAGGCCCGATGAGCCGTCGAGGGTTCCTGACCGTGGGGGCCCTCGGGCTCGGCGGCCTGACCCTGCCGGAGTTGCTCCGCGGCCGCGCCCGCGCCGACCTGAAGACCTACGACCCGATCCCGGCGACCGCCGACTCGATCATCCACATCTTCCTGCCCGGCGGCATCGCCCATCAGGAGACGTTCGACCCCAAGCCGTTCGCGCCGGTGGAGTACCGCGGCGACATGGGCTCGATCGACTGCAAGATCGAGGGGGAGCGGTTCAGCGAGACCCTGGTCCAGACCGCCCAGGTCGCCGACAAGCTCTGCGTGATCCGGTCGATGACCCACGGCGAGGCCGCCCACGAGCGCGGCACGCACAACATGTTCACCGGCTACAAGCCCAGCCCGGCCCTGGTGTACCCCAGCTTCGGCAGCGTGATCTCGCACGAGTACGGCCCGCGGAACAACCTGCCTCCCTACGTCTGCATCCCCAGCCAGCCCAACGTCTACGCCGGCACGGGCTACCTCAGCTCGGCGTTCTCGGCGTTCAGCCTGGGGAGCGACCCGGCGTCGAAGGGGTTCAAGGTCCGCGACCTCGACCTTCCCGCCGGCATCGACGACGGCCGCTCGACCACCCGCCGCACCGCCCTGGACGCGGTCAACGATTACTTCCATCAGCGCGAGAAGAGCGACAACGTCGCGGCGATGGACACGTTCTACGAGCGGGCGTACAGCCTGATCAGCTCGCAAAAGGCCCGCGAGGCGTTCGACATCGGCGCCGAGCCGGACGCGATCCGCGACGAGTACGGCCGCCATCCGGCCGGCCAGCGGATGCTGATGGCCCGCCGCCTGGTCGCCGCGGGCGTTCGGATGGTGACCCTGACCTACGGCAGTTGGGACCACCACCTGCACATCGTCCCCGGCATGAAGCGGCAGATGCCGGCGTTCGACCAGGCGTTCGCCGCCTTGATTCGCGACCTGGACCGCCAGGGCCTGCTGGCGCGGACGCTGGTGATGGTCTCCAGCGAGTTCGGCCGGACCCCGAAGATCAACAAGGACGCCGGCCGCGACCACTGGCCGAAGGTCTTCAGCGTCGTCCTGGCCGGCGGCGGCGCCAAGGCCGGCTACGTCCACGGCGCCTCCAACGCCACGGCCACCGAGCCCGACCACGACCCGATCGGCCCCGCCGACCTGGCGACCACCGTCTACCACATGCTCGGCATCGTCGCCGACAAGGAGTTGATGTCCCCCGGCGACCGCCCCATCGAGATCGTCGACGGCGGCGCGGTCGTCAAGGAACTGCTGGTCTGACGATCGGCTTCGTGGAAACGCCCGATGAAAACGGTCTTCCCCCCTCGCGGGGGAAGACAGACCGCGAAGCGGTCAGATGAGGGG
>CALCIB010000287.1 GCA_937907525.1 uncultured Planctomycetales bacterium
TCCGATAAGTGTCGGGTCGTCAGCCCGCCGGGAGAGGGTGGCCCGAAGGGCCGGGCGGAGGTCGTCGCGCTTCGGGATACGTCAAAGGTCCGCGTCATGCCGACCCGACGCTCCCTCCGAAGCGCGACGACCCTCACCCGCCGCTAGCGCGGCTGCCCTCTCCCGGCGGGAGAGGGGACGGGATAAGCTGTCTGGATCCTCAAACCTTGGGATCGACCTCCCGCTAAAGATCCGTGCCCCCGCGCCCTCGACGACGTCCGGTTCGTCCCCGCCTTTGGCGTCCTTGTCCGCGCTTGATCGAACGCCAAGGGGTTGCATCCGAACCGGCGTTGAACAATAATCCAATTCGACGTCGGCGCCCACGTCGCCGGCCGAAGGAGGGACGCCGATGCCTCGGTTTCGCGTGTGGGTCGTCGCGGGCGCGCTGGTCGCCGTCGGGTCGTCGGGTTCGGCGCGGGCCGAGGATCCGCCGTCGTTCGAGAAGGACGTTCGGCCGGTCTTCCGCGCGTACTGCATGGAATGCCACGGCGGCGCGGCGACCAAGGGGAAGCTGGACCTGCGCCTCAAGCGATCCGCCGCGGCCGGCGGCGAGAGCGGCCCGGCCCTGGAACCCGGCGCCCCCGACGACAGCTACCTGTTGATGCGGATGCAAGACGGCGAGATGCCGCCGGGCGACAAGAAGGTGCCGCCGGATCAGATCGCCGTCGTCGAGCGCTGGATCGCCGCGGGCGCGCCGACACTCCGCCCCGAGCCCGAATCGCTCCCTCCCGGCTTGCCCATCACCCTGGAGGACCGCGCCCACTGGGCCTACCAACCGCTGGAGAAGCCGACGCCCCCCGCCGTCGACGACCCGCGGGTCCGCACGCCCATCGACGCCTTCCTCGCCAAAACCCTCCATGAGAAGGGCCTCGCGTTCTCCCCCGACGCCGACCGCCGGACCCTGATCCGCCGCGCCAGCTTCGACCTGACCGGCCTGCCGCCGACCCCCGAGGAGGTCGAGGCGTTCCTCAACGACACGCGCGACGACGCTTACGAACAACTGATCGATCGCCTGCTCGCCAGCCCCCGCTACGGCGAGCGCTGGGGACGCCACTGGCTGGATGTCGCCGGCTACGCCGACTCCGACGGCGACGAGCCGGCCGACACCCCTCGGCCCTACGCCTACAAGTACCGCGACTACGTCATCAAGGCGTTCAACGACGACAAGCCGTTCGACCGCTTCATCGTCGAACAGTTGGCCGGCGACGAGCTGGTCGACCGCAAGGACGGGCTGTCGGCGGAGGAAGTCGAGTTACTCGCCGCCACCGGCTTCCTCCGGATGCCGGCCGACGGCACCACCACCGGCCCCGACGTGCCGCTCAGTTCCAACCAGGTCGTCGCCGACGCGATCAAGGTCGTGGGCTCGTCGCTCTACGGCGTGACCATCGCCTGCGCCCAGTGCCACGACCACCGCTACGACCCGATCCCCCAGGAAGACTACTTCCGCATCCGCGCCGTCTTCGAGCCGGCCCTCGACCCGTCGCACTGGCGGAAGCCCGCGCAACGGCTGGTCTCGCTCTACACCGACGCCGACCGCGCCCAGGCCGCGGCCGTGGAGGCCCAGGCCGTTGAGCTTCAAAAGGCGGTCGACGAGAAGCAGCGGAAGTTCATCGCCGAGGCGCTCGACGTTGAATTGAACAAGCACCCCGAACCGTTGCGGACCCAGCTTCGCGAGGCCTTCGCCGCCGCGGCCGACAAGCGCTCCGACGAGCAAAAGACGCTGGTCGCCAACAACCCCAACCTGAACATCAACGGCGGCAACCTCTACCAGTACAACGCCAAGGCGGCCGAGGAGTTGAAGAAGGACCGCGAGGCCGTCGCCGCCAAGCGGGCCGAGAAGCCGGTCGAGGACTTCGTCGCCGTGCTCGACGAGGTCCCCGGCGTCCGCCCGGAGACCAGGATCTTCCACCGCGGCGACTACCGAGAACCGACCACGCCCGTGACCGCCGGCGACCTGACCATCGCCGCGGCCGAGGGCCGGCGGTTCGAGTTGACCGACGCCCCGGCCGACGCCCCCAGCACCGGCCGCCGCCTGGCCTTCGCCCGCCACCTGACCGACGGCCGCCACCCGCTGACGTCACGGGCGCTCGCCAACCGGTTCTGGATGCACCACTTCGGTCGCGGGATCGTCGACACCCCCGGCGACTTCGGCAACCTCGGCTCCCAGCCGACCCACCCCGAACTGCTCGACTGGCTGGCGTGTTCACTCGTCGATTCCGGCTGGAGCCTCAAGGCGTTCCACCGCGTCGTCATGACGTCCACCGCCTACCGCCAGGCGTCGCTCCGCGACCCCGAGCGCGACCGGGCCGACTCCGACGCCGCGCTTCTGAGTCGCTTCCCGATCCAACGGCTCGACGCCGAATCGATCCGAGACGCCGTGCTGGCGGTCGCCGGCCGGCTCGACGTCGCGCCGTTCGGCCCGGCGGTCGAGGCCGTCGAGAACGGCTTCGGCTCGGTCGCTCCGAAGGAGGACTCCACCCGTCGAAGCGTCTACCTCCAGGTCCGCCGCTCGATGCCGGTGTCGTTCCTGACCACGTTCGACGCGCCGGTGATGGCCGTCAACTGCGAACGCCGGGTCGATTCCACGTCCGCGCCGCAGGCGCTGACGCTCATGAACGGCGACTTCGTGCTCAAGAACGCCGAGGCGCTGGCGGCCGGGATCGTCGCCGCGACCCCCGGCGACTCGTCCGAGACCCTCGACGCCCGCGTCGCCGCGGCCTGGCGCGCGGTCTACCTCCGCCCCCCCGCCCCCGAGGAAGCCGACATGGCCCGCGAGTTCGTCGCCGCCCAGGCCGAGGCCCAGGGCCCCGACGCCAAGGACCGCGACCAGGCCGCGCTCGCCGATCTTTGCCAGCAACTCCTCGATTCCAACGAGTTCCTCTATGTCGACTGACCGACTCGACCCGACCCGGCGCTCGTTCCTGGCGAACACCGCCTTCGGCGTGGGGGCCGTCGCGCTGGCGCACCTGCTACACGAGGAAGAACTCCTCGCCAACCCGGCGAACGTCACGCCGGAGAACCACCCGCTCTCGCTCGCGCCCCGCTCGCCTCACTTCGCGCCGCGGGCGAACGCGATGATCTCGCTGTTCATGCACGGCGGGCCCTCGCACGTCGACCTGTTCGACCCCAAGCCGGAACTGACCCGCAAGCACGGGACCGACTACGAGGGCGAGGTCGGCTTCAGCTTCGTCAACCGCGCCAGCAAGAAGCTCTTCTCCACCCCCTGGAGGTTCCGGAAGCACGGCGAGTCGGGCGCGGAGATCTCCGAACTCCTGCCCGAGATCGCCACCTGCGCCGACGACCTGTGCATCGTCCGCTCGATGCATACCGGTCACAACGGCCACGAGGTCTCCATCCGGTTCTTCCACAACGGCATCCCGGCCCAGACCGGACGGCCGACCCTGGGAAGCTGGCTGGTCTACGGCCTGGGGAGCCAGTCGCGCGAGTTGCCGGCGTACATGGTCCTCTCCGATCCCGGCGGCCCTCCGGTCGACGGCCCCGTGAACTGGTCCAGCGGCTTCATGGCCCCGCTCTACCAGGGGACCGTCCTGCGCCCCAACGAGCCGAGGATCCTCAACCTGGACGCCCCGGCCAAGCTCAAGGGCGCCGCGCAGCAACGGAACCTGGACTTCCTCGACCGCCTCAACCGCGCCCACCTGGAACGCCACCCCGGCGAGGCCGATCTGGAATCCCGGATCCAGTCGTTCGAGCTGGCCGCCAAGATGCAGACCGCCGCCAAGGAGGCCCTCGACGTCTCCCGGGAGCCGAGGTACATCCAGGAGATGTACGGCCTGGACGACGACGCCACCCGCGAATACGGAACCCGTTGCCTGATCGCCCGCCGCCTGGTCGAGCGCGGCGTCCGCTTCGTCCAACTCTTCCTGGGCGGCCAGCCGTGGGACCACCACCAGGGGATCAAGGCGAACCTCCCCACGATCTGCCGTCGCACCGACAAGCCCTCCGCCGCGCTCGTGAAGGACTTGAAGCAGCGCGGGCTCCTGGAGACGACCCTCGTCCACTGGGGGGGCGAGATCGGCCGCCTGCCGGTGGTGGAGGGCGAACTCAACGACGCCGCCGGACGCGACCACAACGGCCAGGGCTTCACCATCTGGATGGCCGGCGGCGGAATCAAGCCGGGAATCACCTTTGGCGCCACCGACGAGGTCGGCCACAAGGCCGTCGAGGACGTCGTGACCCCCAACGACTTCCAGGCCACCGTGCTGAACCTCTTCGGCCTGGACCACACGCGCCTGGCCTACCAGGCCGGCGGTCGGACCCAACGCCTGATCGACGGTCGCGAGGCCCGCGTGGTCAAGGAAATCCTCGAGTCGTCCTGACGTCGTCACCGGAACCGGAACCCCGATCATGCTTCGAAGGCACGTCCTCGCCGTCGCCGCGCTCGCCACGTTCCTCGTCCCGGCCGTCGCGACGGCCGACCAACCGCTTCGGGTCGGGACGTTCGCGGTCGACGCCTCGCCGGCGGTCGGCAAGCCGATGGCCTACGACCCGACCAAGGGGGTCGATCACCCCTTAAGCTGCAAGGGCGTGGTCCTGATCGGCGACGACGCGCCGATCGTGTTGGTGGCGATCGACTGGATCGGCGTCGCCAACGACGGTCAGCGCGAGTTCCGCGAGGCGCTCGCCAGGGCGGCGGCGACGACCGTCGAGCGGGTCGAGGTCCACGCGCTGCACCAGCACGACGCGCCGCGGATGGACCTTTCGGCCGACGCGATCCTGTCCCAGATCGACGCCGAGGCCGCCCGCGAGTACGACGACGTCGACCTGGCCCGCGACGTCATCGTCCGCTGCGCCGCGGCGGTCCGAGAGGCAGTCGCCGACGCCCGGCCCGTCACCCATGTCGGGCTCGGCCAGGGGATCGTCGAGAAGGTCGCCTCCACCCGCCGCCTCATGAACCCGGAAGGGACCAAGGTCGTCTACGTCCGCTGGTCGTCGTGCGCGGATCCCAAGGGCCGCGCGCTTCCCGAGGGCCTGATCGACCCGGCGCTCAAGATGATCAGCTTCTGGAACGGCGAGAAGCCCGTCGCCGTGATGACCTTCTACGCCACCCACCCGCAAAGCTACTACCGCACCGGGCTGGCCAACCCCGACTTCCCCGGCATCGCCCGCGACCAGCGCGAGAAGGACACCGGGATCTTCCACGTCCACTTCAACGGCGCGTCCGGCAACGTCGCGGCCGGTAAGTACAACGACGGCACGCCCCCGTACCGCCGGATCCTGGCGGATCGCGTCAAGGCCGGCATGGACGCGGCCTGGGCCGCCACCGAGAAGACGCCGATCTCCTCGGCCGATCTGGACTGGAGGACGGTGAAGGTCGCGCTCCCCGTCGACCCCGAACTGAACGCGGCGGAACTCGAAAAGCAAGTAGCCGACGAGTCCCAAACCCCCGCCAAACGCGGCCACGCCGCGCGCGACCTGGCCTGGATCCGGCGCTGCGAGGCCGGCGACCGCATCGACGTCTCCGTCCTGAAGCTCGGCGAGGCCCGCGTCCCGCTCTTGCCCGGCGAGCTGTTCGTCGAGTACCAGCTCGCCGCTCAGAAGCTTCGCCCCGACCTGTTCGTCGCCATGGCCGCCTACGGCGACTACGGCCCGGGTTACATCGGCACCGAGGCCGCCTACTCGCAGGGGGGCTACGAGACCGGCCGCCACGTCTCCCGCGTCGCCCCGAGCGTCGAGGGCGTGTTGATGGGGGCGATCCGGGAGTTGCTGCGCGACTAAGAGTCTATCCGGTAAGCCTTGCGGGCCGTAAACTGTTGGTGCGGAAGGACGC
>CALCIB010000288.1 GCA_937907525.1 uncultured Planctomycetales bacterium
ATCGCCGCGGCCTCCGAAAAAGTGTCGGGTCGTCAGCCCGCCGGGAGAGGGGACGCCGCGCGCCGCCCCATCCTTGTCCAAAGCGAGAAGAGCGACCTGGTCTCTCGGCCGCCTTTACCGATCACCTGGTTGCCAAAGAGCCCGCACGCGCGGAGCGTGTCGAGGATATGATCCGCGACGCGGGCCCCTGGGTTTCATCTTTATCGAAAAGAAGAATCCATCGTCGAGGCCGGTGGTGGAGGGGGGAGGGGGAATTCCACCACCTCGCGGAGTCGGCCGAGGTTGTTCGCCAGGGCCAGAACGATCGTGAGCGCCAGAAGCGCCTCGGAGGCGCGGCCAAAGCGGGTGGTCGTCCCCATCGCGGCGGTGAGCAAGAGGACGGGGAGGAAGTGGAGGGAGTAGAGGAAGGTTTCCTCGCCGTGGAGCAGGTGCAATACGACCTGTCCGGCCAGGACCGCTCCCAGGACCAGGCGGAATCGCGGGTCGACGGGCCCCGCGGCCAGGCCGTACAGGCCCAACGCCAGGGCCGAGAGCCAGGCGACGGTCGCGGCGACCGCCAGCGGGCCGCCTCGGAAGATCGACGACTTCTGGAATGAAACCATCGCCTGCGGCGGGTCGCTGTCGACCGGATCGATGGCGATCGGCGGCGGCGCCAGGATCGGCGTGATCCACTCGGCGCGGAGGATCGGGATCGGCCCGCCGGCGTCGGGATGGAAGATGAACCGCGAGGAATACCGCTTCACCTCCCTGGGACTCATCGGCGTGGCCGGCGGCTGGGGGAGCGAGACCGCCTCCACGCTCCAGACCGCGTAGACGATCGCCAGCGTCGCCAGCGCCAGCGCGACGGCGCGGCGGCGGGGCTCGAAGACGGCCAGGGTCGCCAGCGAGACCATCCAGTTGGTGATCGTCACCCCCAAGCCCAGCACGCCCGCGGCGAGGTGGACCGGCGTGGGGATCCGGCGGCGGGTCGCGACCGCCGCGGTCGCCAGGCCGGCGGCGATCGCCATCGAGCCCAGGGCGTAAGTCTCCGGCAGGGGCCACCAGAACAGGGCCGCCGCCGAGGCCGGCGCGAGCGCGACGGCCAGGGCCGCGCCAAGCCTGGGGACGCCCGCGGCGCGGGCGGCGACGTAAAGCAGGGCGACGCCCAGAAGCGCCGCCGTCGCCTGGACGACCCAGGCGGCCTGGAGCCGGCCGAACCCCGCGCCGCGGATCAAGAGGTTGGTCGGCGGCAGGGTCAGGCCGCAGAAGACGGGATGGACCAGGCCGCCGCGGCCGTGGCGGCCTTGCAGGTCGACCATGTCCTCAAGCATCTCCGGGCAATCCGCCTGGAAGTAGCGGTCGCGATGCGCCGCCAGCGCCCGCCGCGCCAGCGCGCCGCCGTCGCCCTGGACGAGCAGGACGAACGCCGCGGCCGTCGCCGCGACCAGGGCCGCCAGGACGATCCAGTCCGCCGGCCTCCACCACGCCGCCGCGTCGGGACGTTCGACGTCCGTCGCGGCGGTTTCCGATCCCTCGGCGTGCATCGATCCTCCCCCGCGCGGGTCCGGGACGGGACGTTCCTCGCCCCGTCGGCCTTCACCCGCCTATTGAAAACGAACCGGGTCCGCGTGGGAAGAGGGAGGACCGCCGGGCTTAGACGAAGCGTTTCAACGGCGTCCGCGACAGGCCCCAGGCCGCGGCGAAGGACAGCGCGACCACCATCAGGGCCAGGACGGTCGGCGACGGGTCGGGCGTCGGCAGGCGGTGGGTCGCGGCGTAGACCACCCGGTAAACGGCGATGTGGACGAGGTAGACCCCCATCCCCAACCCGGCGGCCTCGGCCAGCCACCGCGGCGGCCGGGACCGCCACCGCGTCGCCGACGCCACCAGGACGATCGCCACCGCGTACCGCGCCGGCAACTCGTCGCCCAGCGCGGCCGCGGCCGCGACGCCGGCCGCGGCGACCGCCGCCGCGACGACCGCCAATTCCCGCCCGCTCAACCGCCGCGTCACGGTCCCGACGGCCAGCCCCAGGAACACCGCGGGGACCACCCGCAACCACTGCGGCCACGGCGTCGGCCCGGACTCCAGACGATACGTCCCGTCCCGAGCCACGATCACCAAGGCCGCCACCGCGACGACCGCGGCCACCGCGCCGATCGCCGCCGGCGGCATCCGGTCGGTCGCTCGCCGCGCGGCGTTGACGGCCAAAACCATCACGAAGGCGAAGGGGAGATACCAAAGATGGATCGACGTCCCGGTCAAGAGCACCCGCACCCCCAACTCGTCGAGGAGGCACTTGCCGATCTTGAGATAAAAACAGGCGTCGATCGCCGCGTAGACCGCGCACCAGAAGAGCCAGGGGATCAAGAGCCGCGACGCCGACCGCCGCGCCTGCTCCGCCAGCGGCCTGGGCTCGCCGCGTCCGGCGACCAGGGCCGTGGTGATGATCGTCAGCGCCGGCATCCGCCAGGCCGTGTAGCCCGCGCCCGGGGCCCCGGCGTGGAAGGCGACGACCGCCGTCAAGGCCGCCAGCCGAAGCACGTCGAACCCCGCCACCCGCGACCGCTCCCCGGTCGCGGCCGCGGTCCCGCGTCGATCGACCGCGACCGCCCCGGGACGCAACGAAACATCCATGCCGTTCATCGGTCGGTCCCCTCCTGGGATGAATTCCATCGTCGCCGGGACTGGCGCGGCGGCGCCGGGCGCTTCCGATAGGTGGCGAGACGGTTCCTGGAAGAAGCGTCGCGTCGTGGCCGCCGGGTCCGAATTTCCTCGCTCCGATCGAATGCGGAGGGTAACACGATCGTCGCTCGCGGGGAATATCGGGAAGGTCGTATGGCGGGCCGTCGCCGCCGCGCGTAGGATGAGCCGCGGATGGAACCTCGCGAGACGACACCAGGAGTCCGCCGTCATGAACGGAATCATCGAGGCCCGGCGCGTCGCGACGAGTCGCGACCTGCCCCTGTGCGTGGATCTCGACGGCACGCTGATCGCGACCGACCTGTTGTGGGAATCGTGTTGCGCGCTGGCGAGGCGGCGGCCCTCGGAGCTAGCGAGGCTCCCCGGCTGGCTGCTCAAGGGCCGGGCGCGGCTGAAGCGCGAGATCGCCGGGCGGGTGGAGCTGGATCCCGCCGCGCTTCCCTATCGGGCGGACGTGATCGAGTTCCTCCGCGCCGAGAAGGCGAGGGGGCGGACGCTGGTCCTGGCGACCGCCTCCGACGAACGGTTGGCCGAGGCGGTCGCCGATCATCTCGGCCTCTTCGACGAGGTGATCGCCTCCGACGGCCGGGCCAACCTCAAGGGACCGGTCAAGAGGAGGGCCCTGGAGGACCGCTTCGGCCCCGGCGGCTACGCCTACATGGGAGACTCGTCCGCCGATCTGCCGGTCTGGGAGGGCGCGGGCGAATCGCTGGTGGTCGCCGCGCGCGACGGCGTGGCGCGGAAGGCGGCGGCGGTTCGGGAGCCCTCCCGCGTCTTCGAGGCCCCCGGCCTCCGCGCCCGGGCGCTGATCAGGGCGACGCGGCCGCATCAGTGGGCCAAGAACGTCCTGGTCTTCGTCGCCCTGATCGCCTCGCACCGCTTCGACGACCTGGCGGCCTGGCTGGCGTGCCTGGCGGCGTTCGCCTCGTTCTCGGCGGCGGCCTCGGCCGTCTACGTCCTCAACGATCTGCTCGACCTGGAGGCCGACCGCAAGCACCGCCGCAAGCGGAACCGGCCCTTCGCCAGCGGCGCGGCGCCGATCCCCGCCGGCTTGGCCATGATCGGGATCCTGGGCGGCCTGGCCGTCGTCGCGGCCCTTCCCTTGCCGCCGACGTTCGCGGCGCTTCTGGGCGCGTACCTCGCCCTGACGACGCTCTACTCCGGCTATCTCAAGCGCAAGATGATGGTCGACGTGATCTGCCTGGCGGGGCTTTACACGCTTCGGATCCAGGCCGGGGGGGCGGCGGCCGGGGTGACGATCTCGCCGTGGCTGATGGCGTTCTCGATGTTCCTGTTTTTAAGCCTGGCGTTCGCCAAGCGCTACACCGAGCTGACCGCGGCCGGCGCGGAGGTCTGGCAGCTTCCCGGCCGGGGCTATCGCGGCTCGACCGACCTCGACATGATCCGTTCGCTGGGCTCGACCAGCGGCTATCTCTGCGTGCTGGTCTTCTGCCTCTACCTCAACAGCCCGGACGTCCACGCCCATTACCGCCGTCCCGACGCGCTTTGGCTGATGTGCCCGATCTTGTTGTACTGGGTCTCGCGGGTCTGGTTCTTCGCCTGCCGCGAGGCCCTCGCCGACGACCCGGTCGTCTTCGCGCTTAAAGACCGCGTCAGCCTGGCCTGCGGGGCGCTCTTCGGGGTCGTGTTCCTGGCCGCGCTGTAAGAGTCTGTCCCATAAGGGCGAACGACGATCATTACGGTCTTCCCCCCTCGCGGGGGAAGACAGACCGCGAAGCG
>CALCIB010000289.1 GCA_937907525.1 uncultured Planctomycetales bacterium
ATTCGACGCCGGTCGACCCCTCATCCGGCCCTTCGGGCCACCTTCTCCCTCAAGGCAAGATTATTCGTGAGTGACGTAAGTCCAAGAACGATCCCGGATGCCTCGTCCGATCACCCAACCGTCCAATGACTTAGGGCGGCCTTGGGCTGATTTGCGACAACACCCGGCACCATAACGATTTACGAGTCCCACGAATAATCTTGCTCAAGGGGAGAAGGCGATCAACGCCGCGACTTCTGAAAAAGTGTCGGGTCATCAGCCCACCGGGAGAGGGGACGGAATGGGCGATCTGGGTCGATATCGACCTTACCTATGTCCTCTGCATTCCTAGTCGAAAAGCCGAGGGCCGCGCGCGGCCGCGTCGCCTCTGGGATTTCCAACCGATTCCCCCTACAATGGGGTTCGCCCGCCACGGGAGCGACCCACCACGCGAGGGACGAGGAAGACCGTCGAAGATGGATCGGCTTGAGATCCTCTGTTTCGCCGGGACGTATGCGCTGGCGCTCGCGGTCGAGCTGTCCAGGGTCGTGCTGCGCGGGTCGCTGCGGTGGTACGTCGGGGTCGGGCTCATGCTGCTGGGGTGGCTGGTGCAGACGGCCTACCTCGGGAACCTGGCGTACACGTCGGGGAACGCGCTGCCGGTAACGCCGTTCGAGTCGGTCATGGCCCTCTCCTGGGTGGTGGCGCTGATCGGGCTGTACCTGGCGGCGCGATGGCCCAAGCAGGTGGCCGTGGGGTTCTTCACCCTGCCGGTGGTGCTGGGGCTGATCGCCGGCGCGGCGTGGTTCATCCCCCGCGGGCCGGTCCCCGCCGGATGGCGCGACGCCACCGCGTTTTGGGGGACCATCCACGGCGTCTTCCTGCTGGCCGGGGCCGTCTGCGCGTGCCTGGCGTTCGCCGCGGGACTCATGTACATGGCCCAGATGCGGATGCTGAAATCGAAGTCGATCAAGAAGCACGGGTTCTCGCTGCCGAGCCTGGAGCAGTCCGAGCGCGTCAACCGAGGCGCGGTGACCGCGGCGTTCCCGCTACTGACGGCGGGGCTCTTGATCGGGATGTTGCTCAGCGCCGTGGAGTTGAACCGAGGAGCGTCCCACGGCGTCCCCTGGAACGACCCCAAGGTTTTGAGCGCCCTGGGGATGTGGCTGGTGTTCGCGGTGTTGTTGCACGCGAGGACGCGGCCGTCGATGCGGGGCAGGGCGGTGATGAAGTTGACGTTCGCGGCGTTCGCGTTTCTGGTCTTCACCTGGGTCGGCGTGGAGGCGCTTCGGCTCCCCTCGGCCCACGGGCCGATCCGCGAGGCGCGGGCGGGGGGTGAGCCTTGAGACTCTTCGCGCTGGGCGTCGACCATCGCTCGGCCCCCGCGGCGATCCGCGAGGCCCTGGCCTTCGGCGACGGCCGCTTGGACGCGGGGCTCGACGCCTTGCGCGGGTCGTTCCCCAAGAGCGAGTTCGTCGTCCTCTCGACGTGCAACCGCGTGGAGGTCTACGCCGGCGGCCCGGTCGAGGCCGCCCCGGACGTCGAAACCCTCTCCGAGTTCCTCGCCGATTTCCACCGTCTCCGCCGGGACGCCTTCGCCGGCCACCTGGTCGGCTATCAGGACGAGGCGGTCGTCGGTCATCTGTTCCGCGTGGCCGCCAGTCTGGAAAGTCTGGTGCTGGGCGAGGGGCAGATCCTGGGCCAGGTCCGCGAGGCGTACCGCTCGGCAGTCGCCCGCAAGGCCGCCGGGCCGATCTTCCATTCGGTCTTCCAGAACGCCCTGCGCGTCGGCAAGCTCGTCCGCGAGAAGACCGGGATGAACCAGGGGAAGCTCTCCGTCGCCAGCGTGGCCGTCGACCTGGCCCGCGAGGTCTTCGACACCTTCCACGACAAGACGGTCCTCGTCATCGGCGCCGGCAAGATGGGCGACCTGACGCTTCAGCATCTCAAGGATCTCAAGCCCGGCCGGATCCTCGTCGTCAACCGCAACCCCGAGCGCGCCCAAGAGGTCGCCGAGCGCTGGAGCGGCGAGGCGGTGCCGTTCGAGAGGCTGAATCAGGCGCTGATCGAGGCCGACGTGGTGGTCAGCACCACCGCCGCGGCCGAGCCGATCGTCGAGTACGACCAGTACGCCCGGATCCAGCGCGCCCGTCGCAACCGGCTGGCGTTGATCCTGGACATCGCCATCCCGCGCGACTTCGACCCGCGGATCGGCGATCTGGACCAGGTGACGCTCTACCACGTCGATGATCTGCGGGCGCAGGCCGAGCACAATCTCTCGCAACGTCGCAAGGGAGTAGAGCCTGCCTTGCGGATCATCGAGCGCGAGACTACCGCCTGCTACACGGCCCTTCGCGGCCAGGAGGACGCCGGCGCGATCCTCCGCCAGCTCGGCGACCAGGCCGACCAGGTCCGAAGCCGCGAGCTGGACTTCCTCTTCCAGAACCTGCCGGATCTCTCCGAAGCCGATCGCGCGGCGATCGCGCACATGGCGTCGCGGCTTCAGAACCAGTTCCTCCACCACCCCCGCGCCGCGGTGCGCTCCGCCGCCGCCGAGCCCGCCCCGGCCGACGCCCCCCACCCGGTCCTCACCGCCGTCCGCCACCTCTTCGGCCTCGCCGAAACCCCCGCGCCCAGGCCGGAACTCAAGAAGACCACCTGAGCCGCGGTGATCGGGACATGAACATGCCGCCAAAGATCTACAGGATGCTCAACGCCCCGGACGTCGGCGTCTACGTCCGGACGATGGCGTCGATGCGGCCACGGTTCATCAAGGACAACCACGTCCGCATCTTCCAGGCCCAGTATCACGCGAAGGACCGAACCGCCACGGCGACGCAACTCGCCGAATGGGCTTCCATCAGCTACTACGCCGTCGTGAATCGATTGTACGGCGAAATGGGCTATCAATTCGCCAAGGAACTCGGAATCACGATCGAAGAAGAAGATCCGATCCCGTCTGAAAAATCCCACGTCGGATGGGAAGTCTGGTCGACAGGGTGGAAGGAGGGCAGGCGTTTTCAGTGGCGGATGCTTCCCCAAGTCGCGGAGGCCCTTGAGGAACTGGGCTGGGTGGACCCGATCGAGTTGATGACGGCGGACGAGGCATTCGCTCCGGCGTTGAAGGAAGGAAGGCTCGTGCCGGCCTCGACGGTCGTCCACGAGCGCAATCCCGAGGCGCGACGCCTCTGCATCGAGCACTATGGTACGATATGCCATATATGTGGATTTGATTCCAAATCGGTCTATGGAATCGCCGGGGTCATCCACGTCCACCACCTACGTCCGCTCTCGGAGATTCGGGGCGAATACGAAGTCGATCCGGTGGAGGACTTGCGGCCCATCTGTCCCAACTGCCACGCGATCGTCCATCTCGGCGGACGCTGTCGCTCGATCGAGGAGGTGCGAAGCATGCTGAGAAGTCCAAACTGACGTCCCCGCGCCCAGGCCGGAACTCAAGAAGACCACCTGAGCGGCGGCGCGTTCAGTCGCTTCGCGCCTCGGGCGACGGCCGGTGGCCGGCCACGTCGGCCAGGATTCGCCAGGGGTCGGAAAACAAGGCTCCGACGTGCGCCAGGTAGTCCTCCGCGCCGATTTCCTGGAGGCGCGCAAGGTAAAGCCCGCGCTCGCCTCGGATGTAATACTCGTGGCGACCCTCGTTGCGCTCGGCCAGGAGCGACGGGACGTTGTGGAGATGATCGGCTTCGATCCGGCACAGGTCGATGCGTCCCGCATGCGCGGAGTCGCGCAGGAGGACCAGACCCCGCGCCAGCAGGTCGAGATAGGCTTGCGGACGTTGCGGTAAGGGCTCGTTCACGGCGTCGCCTCCTCGCGACCGATCGCGGGTGGTCCGACGCGGCCCCCTGGGCGGCCGTCGTTCGAGACGAGGCCGCCTCTGGAACGCGCGCGTCGGCGCTTCGAACCCGCGTCGAGGCCGCTTGACCCCGATCATCGTCGAGCCTTGAAGCGCCGGCAAGCGGATTCCTCCGTCGACGACCAACTTCGACTATTTCTGATATTTAACACACACACATAATAACGTCATAATAATCAATATCCCCAAGGTCGATTTACCATGGGAAGCTTTCATCCGAGGCCCGGCGCGGGGCCGGGCCTCGGGGGGGGCGGGGGGTCAGCTGTTCTTGTGGCTCTGGCGACCCGCCTTGACGTGTTGCTCGTGGGAACCGCCGCGGGAGGAGCCGTTGCGGCTCGCCTTGCCGCGACCGCGGCCACCGCCGTCGTCCTCCTCGTCCTCGTCCTCGTCCTCGTCGTCCTCGTCATCGTCGTCGTCGCGACCGGCGTGAGAGGCCTTGCCCCCCTTGCGGGAGATCTTGCGGTGTTCCTCGGGGTCCATGGCGGCGAAGCCGCGGCGGCCGCCGCCTCCCTCGTCGTCGTCGTCGTCGTCGTCCTCGTCCTCATCGTCGTCGCGGCCGCGGCCGCCGTGGGAGGCCTTGCCCCCCTTGCGGGCGATCTCGCGCTGTTCCTCGGGGTCCATCGCGGCGAAGCCGCGGCGACCGCGACGGCTCCCGCGGTCCTCGCCCTCGTCGTCGTCCTCGTTCTCGTTCTCGTCGTCATAGTCGCGGCCTCGGCCGCCGTGGGAGGCCTTGCCACCCTTGCGGGCGATCTCGCGCTGTTCCTCGGGGTCCATCGCGGCGAAGCCGCGGCGGCTGTGTTCGTGGGCGTTCTGGGAGTGGTAGTGGGCCGCGCGGGCGTGGTGTTCGGCGTCCTCGTGGTTGCCTTCCCGATAATGGCGCTGGGCCTCCCTGTGGTGGCGAGCGGCCGACTCGTGGTGGAAGGCGGCCTGACCGTGGTGGGACGCCTCGCCCCCCTTGCGGCCGATCTCGGCCATGTGCCCGCGGTCGCGGCTGACCGCCTCGCCCCCCTTGCGGCCGGCCTCGGAGGCTTCCTCGGAATCGAACTCGTGGGCCGTCCCCTTGCGGTGGGCCGCCCTGCCGCCCTTGCTGGCGATCTCGCGCTGCTCGTCGGCGTCCATGCCGGCGAACCCCCGTCTACTATTGGCAGCCATGAGCATTCCTCCTGGTTGAGAGGTTCCGAACCGGGGTCCGGAGCCGCGGCTCGGGCGAGAGTTCGCCACTCGCGTCCGCATGGACCCCGGTTTTATTTCGCGTGACTAGCCTCTGACGCGAACGACCTTCCCAATACGCAAACGCGGAACCAAAAAACCCGTTCGACGCGCGAAAAGTGGATTCTTATGTATTTGACCGCCTCGCCGTGGTCGCGCGACCGCGGAGACGCGCCGGGCGGCCGCGAAAACCGCGGCGAACTGACGCGTCTCGGCGAAATGGAGAAGCGCGGTGCGCGGCGTTGGGAACGACGGCGGCGGCGAAGCGCTCGGGCGGTCGCGGCCGCGGGGTCGACCGTCGCAAGCTCGACCGTGTCGCGCTTGGCGCGCCCGGAACGGTCCTCGGCTGGGCGGCGCGCGCCGAGGCGCGGTATCCTGGCGCTTGGGCGTCCGACCGTCGGGAGGGATCATGCCGTCGCCGTTTCCAGGGATGAATCCGTATTTGGAGCGGCCGGCCCTATGGCCGGACTTTCACGTCGCCTTCCTGTTCGAGTTGAAGGCGGCGCTGGTCTCCGTGGTTCGCCCTCGTTATCTCGTATTGCAGGAGCGCCACGTCTTCGTCCAGGAGCCGCCGGGCGAACCGACCATCGTCCGGCTCAGGCCCGACCCCCTGATCGCCTCGCCTAGACGCGAGGAGGGGGGCGTCGCCATCGTCGAGGTCGAGGCCCCGGTGGAGGTTGAGCATCTCGCGCTGGAGGTCGAGCGGGTCTCGTATCTGGAGATTCGCGACGCCGCGTCCGGCGACGTCGTGACGGTCGTCGAACTGCTGAGCCCCGGCAACAAGCGCGAGGACCGGCTCGCTTACCTGTCGCGTCGCGAAAAGGTGCTCGGCGGTCCCGTCCACCTCGTCGAGATCGACCTGTCGCGCGGCGGTCGGCCGATGCCGGAGTTCCACCGGCCGCCCTGCGCGTACTCGGTCCTGGTCAGCCACGCCGACGAGCGCCCCCGCGCCGGCTTCTGGCCGATCGGGCTCCGCGACCCTCTGCCGACGGTCCCCGCGCCGCTCCGCGCCCCCGACCCTCACGCGAGGATCGACCTTCAGGCGATCCTTCACCGCGTGTACGACGTTTCCGCCTACGAGGACTTCGTCTACCGCGGCCGGCCCGACCCGCCGCTCGACGCGGACGACGCCGTCTGGGCCGAATCGCTCAAGCCCAAACGCGAGTGAATTCGAGATCCCGTCACGGGATCCTATTGTATTTCCGCAAGATCTCGCGGACGCGGTCGACGGGGATCGCGCGGACCTCGCGGCCGTCGCGGCCGGTCATGTCCTCGGCTTTCAAGAGCGCGTTACCCACGGCCTCCTCGACGCTCTCCAGAACGGCCTGGAAGAGGGGGGAGAGGGCGTCGGACGGGAGCGTCTCGCGGGGGCGCGGGGATTCCTCGCCGTGGGCGACGCGAAGGCCGGGCGCGGTGGAGAAGGCGATGGCGAAGTCGCCGCTGCCGTTGCTGAAGGACGAGCCGGTCCGCGCCAGGCCGAACACCCCGCGCGCCGCCAACCGCTCCAAGGATCGGGCGTCGAGCGGGGCGTCGGTCGCCACCACGATCATGCAGGAGCCGTCGCCGCGGGCTTCGGAACGGTCGGGTTCGGTCGCGGCGCGGAAGGCGTGTCGGCCAAGCTCCACGCCCACCGGGGCGCCGGCGATCGTCAACACGCCGCCGAAGTTCGCCTGGACCAACACGCCCACCGTCCAGCCCCCCAGGCGGTCGGGGAGTTTGCGCGAGGACGTGCCGATCCCGCCCTTCCAGCCGAAGCACTCGCAGCCGGTCCCCGCGCCGACGTTCCCCTCGGCGACCGGGCCGTCGGAAGCCTCCCGGATCGCGCGCAAGACGTGCTCGCGACGGACGTGCATGCCGCGGATGTCGTTGAGTCCGCCGTCGTTGGTCTCGCCCACCAGCGCGTTGACCGAGCGGACGTCGGCGTTGGCGGGGCGGTCGAGCGCGTGGCGGACCACCGCGGCGACGGCCTCGCCGACGGAGAGGGTGTTGGTCAGGACGATCGGCGTCTCGATCGTCCCCAGTTCCCGGACCTGGGTCGAGCCGGCGAGCTTGCCGAAGGCGTTGCCGACGAAGACCGCGCCCGGGACTTTCCGGCGGAACAGGTCGCCGTCGTGGGGGAGGATCGCGGTGACCCCGGTGCGGACGGAGTCGCCCTCGATCAGCGTGACGTGTCCGACCCTCACCCCGGCGACGTCGGTGACGGCGTTCGAGGGCCCCGGCCGGAACACCCCCGGGGCGACGCCCAACTCGCGAAGGCGAGGCCGTTCCGGCGGCCCCCCGCCCAGGGCGAGCCCCGCGGCGAGCAGGCCGAGCAAGGCGGACGCCGTGGACCTTTCATTCGACCTATTCATCGTGGCCTCGATATATTGAGTTTACCCCCGGTAAAGACGGAACGGCGTCCCCTCTCCCGCCGGGCTGACGACCCGACACTTATCGGATCTCGCATGCGAC
>CALCIB010000290.1 GCA_937907525.1 uncultured Planctomycetales bacterium
GTGCATCGAAATGCGCCCGGCAGGATTCGAACCTGCAACCTTCTGATTCGAAGTCAGTGACTCTATCCGTTGAGCTACGGGCGCCTGATGGGAGAGTATAACGAGTGGAGGGGCGGTGGCAACAGGTGCGAGGGGAGGAATCGAATCGGAGCGGCGTCGCCCCGGGCGTCAGCCCGCCTTGTGCGACGACTGGGCGGCGCGTCGCATGCGCTTGCGAGCCTTGGCGAGGATCGGACCGACCGAGTTCTCCGAGATCCCAAGCTGCTTGCCGATCTGGCGGTAATTCATGTACTTGAGATGATACAATCGGACGACCTCGGCCTCCTTCTCCGGGAGTTCGTCGAGGATCCGTTCCACCTCGTCGGCGGTGGCGATGGCCTCGGCCTCGCCGGAAAGGTCGCCGACGATCTCGCGGTGGGCGTTGGCGTGTCCCAACTCGGCCGCGCGCTGGCGACGGATGATCTCCCGGACGCAGATCCGACGAGTGATGACCGTCAGATAGGTCGGCAGCGAACTCAGGCCCTTGAACCGTCTCAGGACGTCGTAGTCGTCGTCCACGAGGGCCAGCAGCACTTCCGCGGCGATGTCCTCGGTGTCGGCCTCGCTCAGCAGCCGGCTTCGCGAGTGCGCGACGTGGTGGATGACGTGGTAGATCAAACCGACGTAGCGGTCGACGAAGTCGTTCCAGGCGCCCGGCTCCTTTCCCAGGCACCGCTCGACGAGGCCACGATCTAGATCGCTTAGGGGCACGGGGACGCCTCCTCGGGCAGAAGCAGGCCCTCGACGCAACGGAAACGCGATTTCCCAAGACGGGCTGGCTATTGGTACAATTGTAGCTCAATCCACGACTTCGGCAATCGCGCGGGACGAGATTCTCGGCCGAGTTTGACGGCTGGAACGCTTAAATCCGGCGCAGCCAGGTCGAAGCCGGGACCACTTCGCTCAGGAACTGCTGTTGGGCGCACAAGATGGAACGCTGAAGTTCTTCGGCCTTCACCCGACCCGCCGCGTTCTCCAGATCGAGCGTCCCAGTGGCGTCGCTTAAGAATTCCGACTTGAACCCCAGGTGGGCGGCCTGGCGGGCGGTGGTGTCGCAGCACATGTGGGTCATGTAGCCGGCGACGGCCA
This sequence comes from uncultured Planctomycetales bacterium, assembly GCA_937907525.1. Classification (GTDB taxonomy): domain Bacteria; phylum Planctomycetota; class Planctomycetia; order Isosphaerales; family Isosphaeraceae; genus Paludisphaera. Next base: position 1,129 of record CALCIB010000290.1, read on the forward strand.
CGACGTCGATCCCGCGCTCGCGGAGCCACGCCTCCAGCTCGGTTCCCGTGAAGGACCCCGGCAGCTTCTTCTCCAGGAGCAAGTCGCGAGGGCGGGCGGCGACCTCGGGATGCAACTCCCAGGCCGGCGTCCCCTTGCGGAAGATCGGCCCCTGGTCGGCGGCGTGCTGGATCACGACGACCGGGACCTTCCCCGTCGCCGCGTCCATCACCTCCAAAATCCGCTCCAGATGCCCCGCCGGATGGGTGATCGGCAGGGCGCCGGTGAAGTATTCGTTCTGAACGTCGATCACGAGCAGGGCGCGAGACATCGTGACGGCTCCAGGGATTCGGGGCGGGCTCGACCGCCTCGATTGTACCCCACGAGTCGAATTCCGCCGAATCCGCCGACGCCGGCGCGTGGCTTCGATCGCTCGGCACGAGCGAGGCCATTCGCCCCTAAATCGTTTCACGCTAATGTGATACGGCTTACCGAATTGGCTTCGCTCGTCGAGATCGATTGTGTTTTCGCGACCTATTGGGCCTTCGCCGAGGACCGCCCGAATCCGGTCGCCCCGCCGCGACCGGCCCTCGGCCAAGCGGCGGCGCGTCTTACCGACGGCCGGGCCCGTCTCGCCCGGCCCACCGCGATCGAATTGCCAAAAAACGACGATCCACTCGATACGATCCCGTCGGGACGGCCCGCCGTTTCATGTTTTTCCCGCGGCTCGCGAATCTTTTTCGACCGAGCGGCAATCCAGGGGCCTGGAGACCGGTTTCGAGCCGGCCCCGTCCGGTCGAGGTAGGCCCTGGGCGTTCAGGGGACTTGGCGTTCCAGGGTGGTCTCCAGGGCTCGCGCCCGTTCCCAGGTCAGCTTTGCGGCGGCCTCGTCGGCGCGCGACTTCTCGATGTCGAGTCGGAGCTTTTCCTTCCTGTCGAGTCGATCGCTCTTCAGGGCGTCCCGGTTCATGCTGGCGAGTTGGAGCGCCAACCCGGCCTGTTCCGCGTCCTCCGTGACGGCGTCCAACTGGTTCTTGCTGACGTACCGCTTGTCGAACATCCGAGCGGCCCAGTCGCGGCGGTCGCTCTGGCGGGAGGACTCCGTCTCGGCCGACTTGACGCGGTCCTCGGCGGTCGCCAGGTCGCGGGGGAAGACGACGGTCTCGTACTCTTCGAGCGAGAGTTCGGCCACGATCCGCTTCCAACGGGCGATCTCGTGGAGGGCCTCGGCCTTGAGCGTGGCCAGGCGTCGCGCTTCCAGGGCTTCGCGATGCGCCTTGCGATCTTTTCCCGGCACCGCCCTCGACCCGCCGGAGTCGGCCGGCGCGGACGCGGAGGGGCGCGGATCGTCTCCAGGCGATGGCTCCTGGTGGCCGCGGACGTACGCGCCCGCGCCGCCGACGGCGAACCCGGCGGCGGCGACGACGGTCGCCAGCGATCGAAGCTTGGTCCAGAGCATGGCGTTCAGGACTCCTCGGGTGATCGGGAGAACGTGGGACGCGGCGGCGATCGAGACGGACTGGAGGACGGCCGCCTCCACGACGGCGCGAGGAGGCGCCGCGACGGCGAGGCCGGCGGCGGCCGGCCCGATCCCCCGCCGCGCCAGGCGGTCCCGGATCAGGCGACGGCCTCGGGCCTGGCGGCTCTTGACGGTCCCCGGCGGCCACCCCAGCGCCTTCGCGGCCTCGGCGTGCGTCCGGCCCTGGAGATCGCAGAGGACGATCGGGGCCCGGAGCTTCTCGGGGAGCCGGGCCAACTCCTCATGGATCGCGGCGTCGCGGTCGGGGTCGAGCGGCGATCGGGTCGCTCCCGTCGGCTCGGATCGCTCGCCGTACCGGCGTTCGTGCTTGCGGCGACGGGCGACCGACGTCCGCAGGCCGGACGCCGTTCGGCAGGCCACGCGATGCAGCCAGGGCGCCAGCGTGCCGCGGACGCGCAGCGATTTCGCCTTCAGAGCCAGGACGAGGAACGCCGCCTGGAAGGCGTCCTCGGCTTCGTGACGGTCGCGAAGGACCGCGAGGCAGGCGCGCCAGACCATCGCCCCGTGGCGGTCGACGAGGACGGCGAACGCCGCTTGCGCGGCGTCGCCCTCGCCCGCGACGAACCGCGCCAGGAGTTCGTCGTCGTCCAGGCCTCCCGCCGATCCCAGCGTGAACAGCGTCTGGAACGGTCGATGGCTCGCGCCGATGCGTCGTCCGGCGATCACGTCGTCTCCTCCGGCCGCGTCATCCCTCGTTCCACCCCGCTTTGGGGCGGACTCCATACAAGGTAATGGCGCGCGGCGGGCGTTCGGTTCTGGAAAACGAATCGCGGGCGCGGGCCGGGGGTGCGGCGGTCCTCATTCGTCGGAGGAAGGCGCGGAGGGGACCGGCTCGGTCGATGTCGTGGGGAGGGGGGCGCGCGGCGTCCGTTTTCGTCGTAGCCGACGGTCCAGGGTCAGGAAGGCGGGGATCAGGACCAGGTTCCCCAGCGTGCTGCCGGAGGTGGCCACGGCGATCATCGTCCCGAAGTTGACGAACGGCTCGAACTCGCTGGTGCGAAGGGCCAAAAACCCCACGGCCACCGCCAGGCTGGAAAGAAGCACCCCCGGCCCCGACACCGCGTAGCTGGCGAACAGGCTGCGGCGGAAGCCTCGCGTCTTGAGCAACCGCCCGTACTGGATCAGGCAGTGGAAGGTGTCGTCCACCGAGAGGCCCAACGCGACGCTGGCGACGAGCGCGGTGGCGATGTCCAGCTTGATCGACATCCAGCCCATCAAGCCCAGCGAGAGGGCCACCGCGGTCAGGGTCGGAGTCATCGCCAGGATCGCGAGTTTGAAGCTGCGGTACGCCAGGGCGAGCATCGCCAGGATGCCCAGGGCCGACCAGGCGAAGGTTCCCCACTGGGTCGCCACCACCCCCTGGGTGGTCTTGGTCAAGAGGTAGGAAAGGCCGGTCAGCGAGACCCCGGGGCCGAACTCGGCGCGGGCGACGTCCTCGGCCTTTCGGAAGATCGCCGATTTGACGTCGGCCGGCTGTTGCTCCAGAAGGCGGACGAGGATCCGCGCCTCCCGTTTCTCCGGGTTCCAGAAGCTGTCGAGCAGATCGGCCTGGGGGGAGGCCGCGATCAGTTCCAGCTTGCCTTGCAGCACGCGCGCGGCCGCCTCGGGCTCAAGCGCGGCGATGCGACCGTCTGGGTCCAGGGCGGTCGCCACCGAGAGCACCCGCGCCACCGCTCCCGGCCGCTCGGGGGCCAGCCCTTGAATCTCCTCGGCCGTTCGCGCGAGCTTGGCGACGGCATCCGGGTCGAGCCCCGAGCCCACGGGGGCGATCACGTCCACCACGCCGATGCCGCCGAGCTTCGACTCCACGGTCTTGTAGTCGCGGACCACTCGCGCCTGGGGCCTGAACAGGTTGATGTAGTTGGTCTCGTAGACGAGGCGGAAGGCCCCCAGCGAAAGGGGGAAAGCGACGGCGGCGGTCGCGACCAGGACCGCGACGGGATGGCGGTGGGCGGTCAGGGTCAGCCGCTTCATCGCGGCGGCGACCCTCGACTTCGACCCCTGGCGGACGGGGATCTCCATGGGGAACGGCGGCAGCATCGCCACCGGGGCCAGGAACATCACCAGCACCTGGGCCAGCAGCGTGCAGATTCCCAGGATCGCGCCGAACTGACGGATGGGGACGATGTCGCTGGTCATGAGCGCCAGGTAGCCGATCGCGCCGGTGACGGCCGTCCAGAAGATCGGCACGGAGACCGCGCGGAGGGTCAGGCGCGCCGCGTCCCGCTTGGGGAGCCGGCGGCCGTCGTCGCGGAAGTGGATCGCCAGGTGGCTGGCCGCGGGCATCGTCAGCACGATGATCTGCGCCACCAGCGGCCCGCCGGACAGCGACAGTCGGATGCCGAACTTGTGGAGCAGGGTCTCGGTGGCCAGCCAGACCGTCCAGCCGGAGGCGATCGGCACGATCGCCCACCAGACGCTTTGCACGGCGGTGAGCGTCACCAGCGCGATCAGGAGCATCCCCACCGCGGCGAGCCGCTGGCCGTCGACCTCGATGGCCGCGAAGCCGTCGGCCAGGAGCACCGGCGGGCCCACGACGGCCGGCCTTGGCAGGCCGTGGCGGTCGGCGAAGGCGTCGGCCTTTTCGCGAAGGCTCCGCACGGTGGCGATGACGTCGTGCTCGGCCGTCCGTCGCAGCCGGGTCACGACCGCCGCGGACGTCCCCGACTCGTCGATGAGCGTGCCGACGAACATGGGGTGTTTGACCAGCCGCTCCCGGATCTTGGCCAGCCGCTCGGCGTCGGCCGAGCGGACCGCGCCGCCGACGGTCATGGCGTTGGACTTGAGATCGACGTTGGCGACGGCCCGCCGCGCCGCGTTCATCGCGGCCTCGCGGGCGAAGGCCGGCAGCCGGTCGACGGCCAGAAGCGCGTCGTCGAGCGCCCAGACCAGGGGCATGGCGTCGAGCGACTCCACGTCCAGCACCCCCGGAATCTCCGACGGCGCCACGGCGGCGGCCAGCTCGGCGACGCGATCCATCCCCTCGGGACTGACGACCTCGGGGTCGTCGTAGACCAAAAAGACGATGTTATCGTCGCCGAAGACGGCCGTCGCCGCCTGGTACGCCTTCACGTCGGGGTCGTCGTCGGCGAAAAACGAGGCGATCGATTGGTCGTACTCGACGTGCTCGCCGAACGCGGCCAGGTACGCCAAGAGCCCCAGGGAAAGCGCGCCCAGGAGGTATCGCCACCGCAGCAGGAATTCGATTACGAGGGCCAAGGTCCGTCTCGCTCGATGAACGTCCGAGTCGCGCCGGCCGTCTCCCCGTCCCGGCCGCCGTCATGATCGATCCAGTTTACCGACTCGACGCCGCGCGGAGAATCGCCAGGACCGGTCACTGGACGTCCGGGATAGTCCGAAGGGGTCGATTCCGCTTCAGGCGAACGAGCGAGAAATCCCGGCGATCGATCGTGAAGACGGTGTGAATCCCCTCGCGCTCGGCCAGATGCACGATCGAGGCGTCGGCGAACTGGAGGCCGACGTCCTCGTATCGCCTCATGATCGCGGCGATGGGGGCGAGGTCGTCGGCTTCGAGAGGGAGCAGGCGGAACATGCCGGCGTCATGGGCCGCCTGGATGTGATCGAGGGGACGTGGCCGCCGTCGAAGAAGCCAGGCCGCCTCGGTCAACACCGGCCAACACGTCAGTAGGGGCGGAGCGAGCCCGGCGAGGGCCTTGACGCACGACTCGTGATAGGCGTCGCGCGAAGCCAGAAGCGCGACGAGGGGCCCGGTGTCCAGGAGGACGGGCCCTTCATCCGCCACCGCCGAACCCTTCCATGTGAACCGGGTTGGCGCTAAGGTCGGCCGGGGTGTCCCGATAAACCCCGATGATCCCAAGACGCTTCGCGACGTCGTGGCAGGTCTCGGCGGGCTTGAGGCGTTCGAGATGCTCGCGCACGACCTTGAGCGCCAGATCGGAAGGACTGACTCCGGCGGCCCTCGCCTCGTCCTCAAGACGTCGGCCGAGGGCGGGATCGAGCCGAAAGCTGATGCGGTCCATGAACCGGCCTCCCCCTGTCGTGACGAACTCGCGGTCACTTCCGCAGCCTAACGGATGCCGTCCGCGACGGTCAAGCCGCGCGTCGTCGCGCGAGTGGGGGCTTGCCCCGCCCGGCCGGAGCGGATTCAATCCAGGTTCAACAACGGCCGCGGCGACGACCGGCGTCGGTCGCGTACCCCGCGTCGCGAATGGCGGACAAATCGAAACCCCGACGCCGGGTCGGCCCCCGGTCTTGAGCGTCCGCCGATCGATCCCGGTTCATCCCGCTGATAGACTTTTGGGATTCACGCCTCTCATGACCACGCCCTCGCCCTCCCGTCGCTCGTTCCTGACGACCGCCGCCGCCCTGGCCGGGTCCGCGCCCACGCTGACCGGATCGGCGCGCGCGAAGGAGGAGGAGGGGCCGTTGATCGCCTACGTCGGGACGTTCAGTTCCCCCCTCAAGGACGTGTTGCCGACGCAGGTGGACCTGCCGCCGGGCAACGGCCGCGGGATTCATATATTCCGGGTCGATCGCGCGACCGGGGCGCTCGCGGCCGCCGGCGAATTCGAGTCGGGGACCAGTCCCAGCCGGCTCGCCGTCAACGCGACGGGGACGGTCCTGTACGCCGCCAACGAGACCGACCGCGCCGGCGACGACCGCCTGGGGACCGTCTCGGCCCTGGCGATCGACCGGACGACCGGCGGGCTGTCGCCCTTGAACGCCGTGAAGTCGGGCGGCGCGGGACCGACTTATATCGACATTCATCCGTCGGGACGGTTCCTGCTGGTCGCGAACTACTTCGGCGGCTCGATCGCCGTGCTGCCGATCCTCCCCGACGGCCGCCTGGGCGAGGCGGTCGACGTCCGGGCCGGCGCGGGAAAGATCGGCCCGACTCGCGCGCCGAGCGCGCCGCCGGGGAGCTTCGCGTTCAGCGGCCACGACCGGACCCACGCGCACATGATCCAGGCCGACCCCTCCGGCCGGTTCGTCCTCCACGTCGACCTGGGTCTGGATCGGATTTACTCGTGGAGGTTCGACGACGCGACGGGGAGGCTCTCGCCGAACGACCCGGCGTTCGTCGCGCTGCCGCCGGGCGACGGCCCGCGGCAGGTCCGCCTCCACCCGAACGGGCGTTGGCTGTACTCGATCCAGGAGGAAGGCTCGACCCTCGTCCTGTTCGATTACGACGCCGGCCGGATGGCGCCGCGGCAAACCATCTCCTCGTTGCCGCCGGGTTACGCCGGGAGCAACTTCACGTCGGAGCTATTGATCTCCCCCGGCGGCCGGTTCGTCTACGCGGGGAACCGGCTGCACGATTCGATCGCGATCTTCGCCGTCGGCGGCGACGGGGCGCTCGCCTTCGTCGCCGAGGAATGGACCCGCGGCGACTACCCGCGAAGCTTCGGCCTGGACCCGTCCGGCCGCTTCCTCTACTGCTGCAACCAACGGGCCGACCATGTGACGATCTTCCGCGTCGATCCCCAGTCCGGCGGCCTGACGTTCACCGGCCAGTACGTCCCGGTCGGCAACCCGTCGCACGTCGCGTTCGTCGACCTGGCCCGGTGAGGGCGGCGACGGGTTCTTGATGCGCCCGTGGATCCGTGGTTCGATGAGTCGAAGGCCGCTTCGATCGGGGCGACGACGATTCGATCCACGGGGAGACGTTCGACCATGCGAGACGACGCGAAGCTCCATCGGCGAGGGTTCCTGGGCGCGGCCGCCGCGGCGACGGCGGTCGGCGGGCTGGCGCGGCCGGCCCGCGCGGTCCTTTTGAAGGGGGCGCCCGGCGAGATCGGCGAGACCCCGCACTTTCAGTACTACCTCGCGCCGGAGGGGCCTTACATCGACTCCCAGCGCGATGATCGGGCGTTCGGCTTCAAGGGTGACCGGATCTTCCTCTCCGAGGACCGCGCGAAGACCTGGTCCCGCTCCACGCCGTTCCCCGACGCCGAGAACATCACCTTCAGTTGCTTCCTTGGAAACGGCAACATCGTCTTCGCCACCCGCGCGAACCTATTCCTGAGCGACGACGGGCTGAAGACCTTCAAGGAGATCGTCGTCAAGGATCGCGAGGGCCGCGACTACCGCCCGCACAAACCCAAGAACCCCGACCTGCCGGGGTGGTACTTCCACCCGCTCGACGGCGTGCATACCTGGGACGTCGACGGCCGGGAGATGCTCGTCTGGGGCAACTACTGCAACGTCGAGGGGGGCGCCGTCCCGGTCAACGTATTCTATTCCGTCGACGGCGGCGAGACGGTCAAGCTCGCCTACTCGTTCGGCCGCAACCCTTCCTTCCAGGAGCCGGGCGCGGAGCCCGACTCGTTCCTCGGCGACCCGACGAACCCGATCATCGCCCGCCACGTCCACTGCGTGGCGTACAACCCGGCCGAAAACGCCTTCTACGCCTGCACCGGCGACATCGACCGCGACGACCACGGCCACGAGGTCCACTGGCTCCGCGGCCGGTACGACGCCGGCGCCGACTCGTGGGAGTGGCGGATCTTGAAGTCGGTGAACTCGAACTCGCGGTACAAGTCCGGCGGGTTCAACTTCGTCGGCGACCAGATGTACTGGGCGGCCGACGCCAACGGCGCGGCGTTCGAGGACGGAACCTACGACCGCGGCGTCTTCCGTTGCGCCCCCGCGGACGCCGCGGATCCGTCGAAGCACGTGAAGCTCTTCGACGCGCCGTTCGAGATGGCCAACATGCTGATCCAGGACGGCGTGATCTTCGCCGGCCACTGCGCCCCGGCCTCCACCCTGAAGACGGGGATCGCCTATTCCCCGGACATGGGCGCGACCTGGGTGGAGTACGACCTTGCCGAATACGGGCCCCGCTCGCCGCTCCGCTTCCAGCGGAAGAACAGCGACGGCTGGTTCCGGATGGACCTTCGCAAGGGCTGGATCAGCCGCGCCGACGTCCTGTTCCTCAAGCCCAAGGCATAAGCCGATGGGAGGCGGTCACGACCCGTCCGGGACGGGACGGATCTCGCCGGCCTCGTCCGGGCGGTAGCCGGGGAGGTCGGCGAGAAGGTCGCGGAGCGAGGCGGAGCGGACCACGCGGACCAGCCCGCGGATCCGGGGATCGTCGACGTCGCGGGCGCGGAGAGCCAGGTCGTAGACGTCGGCGCGGACCTTCAGGAAATCCAGGCCGGCCTCCTCGCTGACGAGTCGCGGACAGATTCCGGCCTGGGCCCAGCCGTTGCGAACGGCCTCGGCGACGCCGCGGTGGTCGCGGGCGACGATGCGGGGCTCGGGTCGATCGGGGCCGAGCCGATCCAGACAGAGGCGGGCGCCGGAGCCGGGCTCGCGGCCGACCCAGACCAGGTCCGCCCGAAGCGCCGCGGCGACCGTCCCGGCGGCGACCCCGGGCGCGAGCGTCACGCCCGCCTCCCAGCGCGCCAGCCGCAGCAGCCGCGAGCCCCCCGCGACCCTGCCCTGGACGGCCTCGGCGTTGGCGTCGGGCTCGTCGTCGTCGGCCAGATGAAGGCCGGCGGCGTGGACCAACCCGGCGGCCAGAAGCTCGGCCGCCTTGCCGCTCGACCGCGGGAAAACCAGCATCCGGAAGCCGGTCGCGCGCTCGTAGGCGTCGGCCAAGAGCCCCGCGGCCGGGTCGCACGAGGCGACCACGAGCGTCCGAGCGGCCTCGATCCCGTCGACCCAAAGCGGCGGGCCGTCGCGGACGACGCCATCGTGCGCGGGGCCGCCGCGGGGCGTCGACTCCGTCGGATAAGCCCGCGTCACACCGTTCGACTCCGCCAGCCAGTACCGCGCCGGGAGTCGATCGGGAGGCCAGGCCCACGCTACCTCGTCCGGCCCCGCCGCGTCCCGGAGGCGAAAGAGGTCCTCGACCCGGCACCCGAACGCCGCCGCCAACGCCAGCGCCGCGGCCGTGGAGGGGACCAGCTTGCCGGCCTCGATCGCCCCCACCCCGGCCCGCGAGATCCCCGCCCGTCGCGCCACCTCCTCCTGCGACCAACCTCGGGCCGTCCGAAGCGCTCGCAAGCCGCAATGAAGGGGGGCGTCGTTCACGGGTTCCTCAGCAGTTCGCGGCCGAGGCGCCGAAGCGCCGCGTCCAGCTTGTCGACCGGGCCCAGGTACTTTTCAAGCGTCGCCACCCGGTCGCCGGAGCGGGTCTTCATGGCGTCGAACCACTTCACGACGTCCGGCCACAGCGACCGCGACGCGGTGAGCAGATGATACGTGAGCAGCCACGCCTGACCGTAGGCGAGTTGCGCCGAGTCGGGGTCGTCGAAGAGGGCGTCCTCGGTCAGAAGGCGGACCGTGTCGATCCATTTCCCGCCGACCCGCGTGGCGGCGCGGATCGCCTCCAGGCGGGGGCGGTTGACGCGGCCGACGGGGGCGCTGACGGACTTCCGCCACATCTCGAAGTAGGCCGCCACCCCCTCGGCCACGCACTTGCCCGGATCGCCGTCGAGCGCCAGCAGCCCCGCGTCGTAGGAGAGGAGGTGGGTCGACTCGTGAACGAGCGTAAACGTATTGATCCGCTCGGCCCCGGAGCCGGCGGGACGGCCGGGGCGGAAGTCGAAGACGACCAGGCGGTCGGCGTCGAGGTCGTAGTGACCGCCGACGGCCTTGCCGGGCGCGTCGCCCGCCATCGCGGCGTAGGAGTCGGCGTCCTTCAGGATCACCACCGTCATTCGCCGGGCCGGAAAGTCGACGTCGAAACCCCGGTCCCGCAGGTGCTTGACGAAGACCTTGCCGAGCGCCTCGCAGACGCCGAGCGCCTCGTCGCGGAACCGCGGCGGGGCGTCGCCGACGCCCAGGAAATGGTCCGTCCGCGACACCCCCAACGGCGCGATCCCGGCCTTCCTCGCCCGGCCCTCCAAGCCGGCGATTCGGGCGTCCTCGTCGTCGTCGGCCCCGAACGCCGGCCGGGCGTTCGCCACAAGTCCCATCGCGGCAAGGCTTAACGAGATCCAGGCGCGGCGGGATACGTCGAGGTCGGGTCGGTCGTGAGTCATGGCGGGGGCCCTCGCAAGTCGTCTCGGCGCGTCGGTCGAAGTCGATTATACTCCGCGACGTCCAAAGGGTCCGCGCTCCGCGCCCGGGCCCGACAGGGATGGTTTTGGATCAAGAGCGACACCAGCGCCCCCGCGTCGCGGCGACCGACTCCACGAGCCGCGTTCCGCCGCCGAGGCGCCCTCGAGGATGGACATGTCAGACCGCATCTTGCTGACCGGCGGCTCCGGCTTCTTCGGCCGCCGCATCGCCGACTCCCTGCGCGCCCAGGGACATACGGTCGTCACCCCCGGTCGACCCGACTTCGACCTGATGGACCCGGCCTCCACGCTCCGGACCCTGGACCGGGTCAAGCCCGACGTCGTGGTCCACTCGGCCGCCCATTACGGCGGGCTGGGGATCTGCGTCGCCGAACCGATCCAGATATTCCAGCGCAACGTCGTCATGGGGGTGAACCTGCTGGACGCCGCCTCCAGGGTCGGCGTGAAGCGGTTCATGACCGTCGGCTCGGCCTGCTCCTACGCCGGGGCGGTCGTCGGCGACATGAAGGAGAGCGACGCCTGGTCCGGCCCCCTGCACCCCTCGGTGGAAGCCTACGGCTTCACCAAGAAGGTGATGGAGGTCGGCATGCGGGCGTACCAGAAGGGCTGCGGCATGATCGGCCAGATGCCGATCGTCACCAACCTCTACGGCGAGCACGACGTCTTCGGCGAGTACCGCTCGCACGTCGCCGCCGCCCTCGTCAAGAAGTTCGCCGACGCCGTGATCGAGAAGAAGAAGCAGGTCGTCTGCTGGGGCACCGGCGCGCCCGTCCGCGAGTTCATCTACGTCGGCGACGCCGCCGACGGCGTCGCCCGCCTTCTGGCCAGCGGGTACGCCGAGCCCCTGAACCTGGGGACCGGGATCGGCACCACGATCAAGGAGCTTTCCGAGATCGTCGCCCGCCTCACCCGCTTCCAGGGCGAAATCGTCTGGGATACGACCAAGCCCGACGGCGTGATGCGCAAGGTGCTCGACGTCTCCAGGATGACCGAGGTCCTCAACTGGCGCCCCCCCACCAGCCTGGAGGCCGGCCTGGCCAGGACCGTCAAATGGTACATGGAGAACAAGGCCGAGGCCGACGCCCGCGCCTGACCTCTCCTCCGCGTCCCGAGCCGCTTCGAAGCCGGCTTCGATCCGGCTTCGTTCGTCGTCGCGCGAGGCGCCGTTCGCGCGATCCATCAACCAAGGGTCCAACGACTTACATCATGAATTGAATTGGCTTTGATCGTCGGAAGCGATGATGATTTTTTTGTTCGACGCGGGCTCCGACGCCCGTCGCTCGCCAACGCCTGACGCCCCCTCTCCCGCCGGGAGAGGGCAGCCGCGCAGCGGCGGGTGAGGGTCGCGGCGCTTCGCGGGCGCCGTCGGCCCAGCGCGCCGTGAAGCCAAGGCGTTTCCGAAGCGCGACGACCCCCGCCCGGCCCTTCCGGCCACCCTCTCCCGGCGGGCTGACGACCCGACACTTTTTCAGAGGCCGTGGCGG
>CALCIB010000291.1 GCA_937907525.1 uncultured Planctomycetales bacterium
GCCCCCGCCGAATCGCTTATCCCTCCGCCCCCGCCCTCGTCTCAACCCGAGGAGCCCAAGGCCGAGGAGCCCAAGGCCGAGGAGCCCAAGGCCGAGGAGCCGAAAGCCGAGGAGCCCAAGGCCGAGGAGCCCAAGGCCGAGGCCGAGGAAGCCAAGCCCGCCGAGGAGCCCAAGGCCGAGGAAGCCAAACCCGCGGAAGCTCCGAAGTCGTGACCAGGTCCTCGCGTCGGAGTTTCAGGGGTTGATCGGTTCCGCTCGCGATCCGGCCTGGGGAGACGTTCCAGGGTCGGCGAGGGTGGAACGACCCATTCGTTCCAGGAATGAAGCCATGGCAACGCAGCCGCCGTCGAAACCCGTCCTCAACGCCCGTAGTCGTCGCATCACCGCCGGAGACAGCCGCGCCCCCAACCGGGCGATGTTGCGCGCCGTCGGGTTCTCGGACGAGGATTTCGACAAGCCGATCATCGGCGTCGCCAGCACCTGGAGCGAGATCACCCCCTGCAACTCCCACATCGACGAGTTGGCCCGTCGCGCCAAGCAAGGGGTGGAGACGGCCCAGGGCAAGGCCCAGATCTTCGGCACGATCACCGTCAGCGACGGGATCTCGATGGGGACCGAGGGGATGAAATACTCCCTGGTCTCCCGCGAGGTCATCGCCGATTCGATCGAGGTCGTCTCCAACGCCCAGGCGTTCGACGGCCTGGTCGCCATCGGCGGCTGCGACAAGAACATGCCCGGCTGCATGATCGCGATCGGCCGGCTGGACATCCCCAGCGTCTTCGTCTACGGCGGCACGATCCTTCCCGGCACGCATCAGGGGAAAAAGCTGGACATCGTGAGCGCCTTCGAGTCGGTCGGCCAGGTCTGCGCCGGGACGATCTCGCGGGAGGTATTCCACGCCATCGAGGCCCACGCCTGTCCCGGCGCGGGCTCGTGCGGCGGGATGTACACGGCCAACACGATGTCGACGGCGATCGAGGCGTTGGGCATGAGCCTGCCCAATTCCGCGTCGCATCCGGCGGTCACCGCCGCCAAGGCCGCCGACTGCGAGGACGCCGGCCGGGCGGTGATCCGCCTGATCGAGCTCGGCGTCACCCCGCGCAAGATCATGACGCCCAAGGCGTTCGAGAACGCGATCACCGTCGTCATGGCGTTGGGGGGCTCCACCAACGCCGTGCTGCACCTGATCGCCATCGCCAAGGCGCTTGAGGTGGAGCTGTCGCTGGCCGACTTCGACCGCCTCAGCAAGCGCGTGCCCCACCTGGCCGATCTGAAGCCGTCCGGCAAGTTCGTGATGGCCGATCTGTCGGAGCTGGGCGGCACCGCGCCGGTGATGCGGATGCTCCTGGACGAGGGGCTGTTGCACGGCGACTGCCTGACCGTCACCGGCAAGACCCTGGCGGAGAACCTCGCCGAGTTCGAGCCGATCCCCAGGGGCAACGCGATCATCCGCCGTCCCGCCGACCCGCTCCGCGCCTCGGGCCCGCTGGTGATCCTCAAGGGGAACCTGGCGCCGGAGGGCGCCGTCGCCAAGGTGTCGGGACTGAAGCAGACCGCGATCACCGGCCCGGCGCGGATCTTCGATTCGGAGGAGGAGTGCCTAGAGGCGATCCTCGGCAAGAAGATCAACGCCGGCGACGTCGTGGTGATCCGCTACGAAGGCCCCAAGGGAGGCCCCGGCATGCGGGAGATGCTCGCCCCGACGTCGGCCCTGGTCGGCGAGGGCCTGGGAGAGTCGGTCGGCCTGATCACCGACGGCCGCTTCTCCGGCGGCACCCACGGCCTGGTCGTCGGCCACGTCTGCCCCGAGGCCCAGACGGGCGGCCCCATGGCCGCGCTTCGCGAGGGAGACGTCATCACCATCGACGCCGACCGCCAGGAACTCTCCGTCAAACTCACCGACGAGGAGATCGCCCAGCGGCTCGCCGCCTGGACCCCGCCGCCGATGAAGTACCGCGGCGTGCTCCGCAAGTACGCCCGCGAGGTCGTCTCCGCCAGCGAGGGGGCGGTGACGGATTATTGAGTCGAGATCCTTTCGTGAAAAACAATCGGGCATGGGCGGATATAAAAACGTCCCCTCTACCACCGGGAGAGGGCGGCCGCGCAAGCGGCGGGTGAGGGTCGCGGCGCTTCGCGAGCGCCGCTGGCCGCGCGGAACGTAAACCGACACTCGCTCCGAAGCGCGACGACCCCCGCCCGGCCCTTCGGGCCACCCTCTCCCGGTGGGAGAGGGGACGCCGCCTTATCTCTCCCACACCCCACCCCCACGGCCCGGCCATGTCGGAGACGCCGCTTTCGGAGACGCCCCAGGAGTTCGAAGTCAAGCCGCGCACCGACGGCAAGCGGCTCGACGCCTACCTGGCGAGCCGGTTCGTCGACTACTCCCGAAGCGTACTCCAAAAGGTCATCGAGGCCGGCGGGGTCGAGGTCAACGGCCGCGCGGTTCGGGCCTCGTACAAGATCCGCGCCGGCGACACGGTGCGGATCGCGCTGCCGCCGTTGCACGACCCCACCCCCAAGCCCGAGGACATCCCGATCGAGGTCGTGTACGAGGATGAATATCTGACGGTCGTGAACAAGCCGGCCGGCATGGTCACGCACCCCTCGCGCGGCAACTGGGGCGGGACGCTCGCCAACGCCGTCCAGTTCCATTTCGACAAGCTCTCCACCGTCGCCGGCGAGGATCGGCCGGGGATCGTCCACCGCCTCGACCGCGACACCAGCGGCCTGATCGCGATCGTCAAGGACGACCTGGCCCACCGTCGCCTCGGCCTGCAATTCGAATATCGACAGGTCCACAAGGAATACCTGGCGATCGTGTACGGCGTCCCCGACCGCGACTCCGACTACATCGAGAAGCCCATTGGCTTCCACCCCCTGGTCCGCGAGAAGATGGCCGTGCGCGAGCCGGTCGACGGCGGTCGCGAGGCATCCACCTTCTACGAGGTCGTCGAGCGGTTCCGCGGCTTCGCCCTGGTCCGCTGCAAGCCCAGGACCGGGCGCACCCACCAGATCCGCGTCCACCTGCTGAGCATCGGCGCGCCGATCGTCGCCGACAAACCGTACTCCGGCCGCGACCGCCTGACCCTGGCCGACCTGGAAGCCCCCGGCGCCTCGCCCGACGATCCCGCCGGCGTCCTGATCGAACGCCAGGCGCTGCACGCCCATAAACTCAAGTTCACTCATCCGATCACGGAGGAACCTTTGGAATTGACGGCCCCGATCCCCGCGGACATGGCCCGGACGCTGGAGGCCCTCCGCGCCCATCGACCGGCGGAAACCCCGCCGAAACGATCGCGATGAGCGACCCCGCCGAGCTTTACGACGTAGCCGTGCTGGGCGCCGGCGCCGCCGGGCTCGTCGCCGCGACGCGGGCGGCCGAACTGGGCGCGCGCGTCGTCCTGCTGGAGAAGAACCGCAAGCCGGGCGTGAAGATCCTGATGTCCGGCGGCACGCGCTGCAACGTCACCAACGCCCGCGGCCTGCGGCGGCTGGAATCGATCGCCGGCCCCGTCGATCCGGCCTTCGACCCCAGGCTCGTCCGCGGCGCCCGCGCCATCCAGGAGGCGTTCGGCCCCGACGGCGGCCGGTTCCTGGGCCCCGCCCTGCGGAACCTGGACGTCGACGCGACGGTCGCGATGTTCCAGGACGAGGGGACGGCGCTGAAGGTCGAGGCCGGCGGCAAGGTCTTCCCCGTCTCGAACTCGGCCGTGGACGTCCTCGCCGCGTTGACGCAACGGCTGCAACGCTCCGGCGCGGAGACTCGATACCTCGCCCCGGCGCGAGGCGTGACCCGCGACGGCGACGGCTTCCGCGTCGAGCTTCCCGAAGCCGCGATCCATGCGCGTCGAATCGTGCTGGCCGTCGGCGGACGATCGTACCCCGGCTGCGGGACGACGGGCGACGGCTACGCGATCGCGAGATCATTTGGTCATACGATCGTCGATCCACGTCCCGCGCTCGTGCCGCTGAGGGTGGCGACGGAGTGGGTCGTGACGCTCCGGGGGCTGAGCGTCCCGGACGGGGTCGTCTCGGTCCACGACGCGACGGGGGCGACGCTGGCGAAACGTCGCGAGGCGGTCCTGTTCACGCACGCGGGGCTGAGCGGCCCGGCGATCCTGGACGTCAGCAGCGCCTCGGCCCGCCGCGACGTCGGCGACCGCCTGGAGCTTTGGATCGACTTCCACCCCGACGTATCTCGCGAGGAGTTGGACCGAAGGCTCCAGGCCGAGGCGCGCCGCGGCAAGACGGCCGTCGCCGCGATCCTCGCGGCCGACCTGCCGCGACGGCTGGCCGAGCGCCTTCTCGACCATTGCGACGTCCCGCGCGCGCGATCGGGCCCGGACCTGTCGCGGGCGGAGCGGCTCCGGCTGGTCGCCGCGCTCAAATCCCTGACCCTGGCGATCACGGGGACGCTCGGCTTCGAGAAGGCCGAGGTCACCAGCGGCGGCGTCGCGCTGGGGGAGGTTGATCCGAAGACGTTGCAAAGCCGTCTCGCCCCCGGCTTCTTCCTCGCCGGCGAGGTGCTCGACCTGGACGGCCCGATCGGCGGCTACAACTTCCAGGCCGCCTGGAGCGCCGGCCGCCTGGCGGGGGAGTCGGCGGCCGAGTGGGAGTGGTAGGCCGCCGCGCCTACTCCGGTGGGTCGGTCTCCCGGTCTTTGTAGGCTGGGTCGTGACCCAGCTTGGAGAAAGCGTCGGCACGCGAGGGCTGGGTCCAGACCCAGCCTACAAGGATACTCACATTCTTAAGTGAGATGGTCTAGTAGCGCTCAGCCGTCGCGGAACTCGCGATCCGAGACGCCGTCGGCCTTTCAGACGACCGCGAGGCCACCGTCCACGTACACTCGCCCCGCGATCTCATCGAGGTCGCCGTCGACCTCCGTCAGCCGCTCGGCGGAGACGTCCATGTCGGCGCGGGCCACGTCCGCGCCCAGCGCGTACATCTCGAAATACCGTCCCGGCGCGGGCGTGAAGAAGTTGGCCGGGTTCTTCCAGCGCGGCGACGCCTCGAACTGGATGACGGTCGCGTCCCAGAGCGAATCGAGGGCCTCCCGCTTGGTCTGGCCGTCGCCCGCGACGTCCGTCTCCAGGCAATGCGCGATCCAGGCGTCGTCCTCGCGGTAGAAGACGATTCGGAGCGATAGTCGAAAGGAATGACGCTCTTGCATGCGAACGCCTCCTCGAGTTTGAAAAGGGAGAAACGGCCTCTCGCGACCCAAGGAATTGTAGTCGTGAAACGTCCCGGAGGGAACGAGAACTCGCGCCGATCGAATCGGAAAGTCAATCGCGGTCGGCCTCCAAATTGGCCTCTAAGTCCTCCGCCTCATACCACCAGAACGACTCCTCGGCCATCGCGGGAGGGTCGATGGCGCCGATCGCCGAGCGGAGCCGCTCGACGTCCCGCTCGCCCATGTAGGTCAACAGGCATTCCGCGAGTTGCGGGACGCCGCTGTTGACGAACTGGCGCGTCTCGAAAAAATCCTCGTGTTCGAGCAGCCACACCGCCCCGGTCGTTTGATCGAGACAGAAGGGACTCCCCGCCCCGTCCGTGCCGATCATCCGGTACGACGCCAGTCGCGTCCGATCCGCGTCCGACCAGTCCGCCGAACAGCCGAAGACCTCCCATACCCGCGGCGACCGCTCCGCGTAGTCGAAGGTCACGAAGGGTGCCGCGGAGCGCGGCAGGGTCGATTCGCCGCACGCGGTCATCTTCGAGAAGATGGCTTCATCGTAACCGCATTCCCGCTCCTTGGCCGCCCATCGTTCGGCGAACGTCTGGCTCATCGGTCCTCCAGTCGCGAGTCACGGAATCTCGATTCCCGACCGATTACAGCGTAACCAAGACGGTCCCCGCTTACCGTCCCAGCGCGCCGCGGGAGATGAGGCCGGGGTCGCGGGCGACCTTCTCGGCGAAGTCGCGGAAGGCGTTCAGGGCTCCGCGGAGTTGGGCGAGGGCCTGGTTGGCGGAGACGGACGCGGCGTTGGCGTTGTCGTACAGTTCGGTCTGGGTCAAGAGCCGTTGGATCGTGCCGGAGGAGTTCAGGCCGCCGCGCTCGTCGCGGAGGGTGTTGGTGAGCAGTTCCAGGTCGGAGACGACCCGGTTGAGCCGTCGCGCGGCCTGGCCGACGTCGGTGGTCGGCTGACGGCCGACCGCGCCGCCGAGGTCCTTCAGAAGCGGCGAGGCGTCGGCGACCGCCGACTCGACCCGGCCGGCGGTGGTGGCGAGCTTGGCGATGGCGGTCTTGAGCGAGTCGCGGGTGTCGGGGTCGAGGGTGGCGTTCAACTGCTTCACCGCCACCTCGATCTCGGCGATGACGCTCTTGACGGTCGCCTGGTTGTCGTCGATGAACGCGCCGGCCTGCACCGAGACGTTGGAGATGTCCTTGCCGGTCTGCTCCCAGGTGGCCAGGAAGCCCTCCAGGCGGCCGGCGAGCTTGGAGATCCGGGCCAACCCGCTGGCGGCGTCCTGGATGGTCTTGAGGATGTCGCCGGCGTTTTCCAGCACCTCGGTGGCGGTGGCGAGGGTCTTGGACGGGTCGACGGCGGTCTGGCCCTCGATGACGGGGGCGTCCGCGGGGGTCGGCCCGGTGGGGAGTGGGCCCTCGCCGTCGCCGGGCAAGAGGTCGATGGAGACGTCGCCGATGATCGAGCGGTTCAGGCGGGGGATGGAGCCCTCGCGGATCTTGTACCGGCCCTCGATCGCCAGCGTGATCAAGACGCCGTCGGGCTGACCGGGACGGTCGTCGAAGTCGACGGCGACGACCTCGCCGACGTGGATCCCGCTTTTGCGCACCGAGACCCCCGTGAAGACGTCGGGGGCCTCGGCGAAGTGGACCTTGACGAAGCCGCGGTCGCGGAGGAGTTGGGGGGACTCGCCGAACCAGACGACGAGCATCGTCAGGACCAGCCCGGCGACGATCACGAACATGCCGAGCCGGAACTGCATGACCCGTTCATTCATGGCTTGACTCTCCTCGCCTCGTCGCGGTCGCGGTCATGGCGTCCGGCTCGTTCACGGCGCGTCCGCGGCGGTCGGCTCGCGGAGGCGGTCGCCGGCCTCGCCGCGGACGAATTGACGGACCCGCGGATCGGCGGCGTCCTCCAGGCCGGCGGCGGGCCCGTCGTAGATCACCTGGGGGTCGTCGCGGCCGACCCGAGCCAGCGGAAAGAGCATCACCACCCGGTCGGCCGCCTTGGCCACCGTCCGCATCTCGTGAGTCACCACGATCCCCGTCTTGCCCCCCTGGCGCTGGGTCTGCAGGATCAACTCGTTGATGACGTCGGTCATGATCGGGTCCAGCCCGGTGGTCGGCTCGTCGTAGAGCATGACCTCCGGGTCCAGCGCCAGGGCCCGCGCCAGCCCGACCCGCTTGCGTTGGCCGCCGGAGAGTTCCGCCGGCTTCTTCCGCTCCAGCCCCGGCGGGAGCCCAACGTCGCGGAGGCGGCGGGCGACGATCCCGGCGATCTGGTCCTCGCCGCAAATCCGATGCTCCCGCGGGCCGAAGGCGACGTTGTCGTAGACGTCCATGCTGTCGAAGAGGGCCGCCATCTGGAACAAAAAGCCGAACCGAAGCCGCAGCTTCACGAGCGCCCTGGCGCTCATCCGGGCGACGTCCTCCCCCTCGAAGAAGATCTGGCCGGAGGTCGGCTTGAGCAGGCCGACGACCAGCTTCAGGAGGACCGTCTTGCCGCAGCCGCTCTCGCCGATGACGCAAAGGGTCTGGCCGCGCCGGATCGTCAGGTTCAGCCCGCGAAGCACCTTGTGGCGACGGAACTGGATGGAGACGTCGCGGAACTCGATCAGGTCGTCCCCCGCCGTCGCGCCCCCGGCGCTCATAGCAACCCCGGCGTGTGGGGCCAGTAGAGGCGGTACACGGTGTTCCAGAACAGACCCAGGACGAAGTCCAGAAAGAGGATCCCCACGAACGAGAAGACGAACGCCTCGGTGGCCGCCTTGCCGACCCCCTCGGCCCCGGCGCCCGACTTGAACCCGCGATGGCAACTGACCAGGGCGATCGCCGCGCCGAAGAACAGGCTCTTGACCACGCCGACGAGGATGTCGATGCTCTCGACGAAATCGCGCGAGTGCTTCCAGTAGGCGTAGGAATCGATCCCCAGGACCTGGGTGCAGACGACCGCCCCGCCGATGACCCCCATGAAATCGGCCATCAGGGTCAAAAGCGGAATCAACAAGAGGCAGGCGAGGAACCGGGGGACGACCAGGTGGTGGATCGGGTCGGTCCCCAGCGCGGTCAGGGCGTCGATCTGCTCGGTGACGCGCATCGTCCCCAGTTCGGCGGCCATCGACGAGCCGACCCGGCCGGCGAGCATCGTGGCGGCCAGGACCGGGCCCAACTCCTTGACCAGCGAGAGGTTGATGACCGAGCCGAGCTTGGTCTCCAGGCCCATCGCCTGGAACTCGTGGTAGGTCTGCACGGCCAGCACCATGCCGATGAACGTCCCGGTGATCGCGACGACCGAGACGCTCCGCACGCCGATCGCGTAGAAGATCGGCACCAGGACCGACCCCCGCGACCGCCGTCGCGCGATCCAGCCCAGGGCGCGCAGGGAGAAAAGGCTCACGTCGCCGATTTCGGCCACGCGCTCGAAGACCAGTTTGCCGAGGCGATGGACGGCGGTTTCCCCCCCGCCGCCGCCCGCCGCGTCGTCTCCAACCTCGATCGCCCCCGCGGCCATGCCGGCGTCTCCCTCGCAAGCGGTCTGAATCGCGACGATCCGGCCATCTTGGCCATTTCCCGGCCGTTGGCAAGGTCGATCGCCGCGGCGGACCCGATCGCGAGGAGGGCGTCAGCGGGCGACGCGGACGTAGATCCGGCCGTCGTGGATGCAGATGTCGGCCTCCACCCCCGCCAACTCCGGCACGGCCGCCTCGATGTACTGGAACTGGGCGTCGCGATACCGCCGCACCGTCCGCCGGCCCCGCGTCAACGTCCTGGTCACCTCAAGCGCCGACAACCCCTTGAGCAAATCCAACAGCAACTCCGACACCGTTCGCCCCGAGGATCGCTCAAGGGACGGCGGCCGAAGGCTCGGAAGCGAATCGACGCGAAACTGGTCGAACATGGCTTGAGCGTCCTAGGTTTGCCGAGGTCGCGGGGTTCCGCGAATCCGTCGGGGAATGCCCGCGCGCGCCTGAGCCCCCCACCGTCGCGCTCAATCCGGCGCGACGGTTCGCGAGGCCGGCAAGGCCCGGATTCCAAAATCCGAAACTCTTCGCGATCAAGAGGTTGACACGAACCGAACTCGACCCGGCGGCGCCGGATCGGCGAAGCGGGCCCGCCGGCGCCTCCGATTCCTCATCGAATCCGCGTCCGACCATCCGACCCATCAATGCACGGACGGTGGGATCAAGTCTTACTATAACGCACGCCTCCAAGGATTCGAACGGGAAATTTCCATTGACGGCGAGGAATTTTCCAGATCGAGGGGGGCGATTCAGGAGGAAGGGGCGCGCTCGGCGACGCCCATTTCGTCGAGGCGACGGGCGAGCATTCGTTGGATCGTCTCGGCGGCGCGGCGGTAGGTGGGCAGGTCGGACCCGACGGGGTCGGGGACGTCGCGACCGTCGGGGTCGAGAAGGGAGACGGACGACCGGGACTCCGGCGCCAGTTCCAGGAGCAGGTCCAGGTGGTCGGCGGTCATGACGAAGAGGCGGTCGGCCTGGCGGAGCAGGTCCGAGTCGAGGGCGCGGCCGCGGTGCCGCTCCAGCGACCCCCCCAGGGAGCGAACGACCTCCACGGCGAAGGGCGCCGCGGGAGCCCCCTGGGCCGCGGCCACCCCGGCGGAGACGACGGTGTAGCCTCGGCCGGGGAGTTCGTCGGGGCGGCAGTCGAGCCGGCGGGCCAGCATGAGCTTGCAGACGGCCTCGGCCATGGGGCTGCGGCAGGTGTTGCCCGTGCAGACGAACGCCAGGATCCGCCCGGCGCGGGCGGCGAGCGTCTCGGCGTCGACGGCGCCGGGGCGGACGATCGCCCATCGGTCTTCCTCGACTCGAACCGCCGTGGCGGCCCGGCCCGGGCGGGCGGGACCGGAATCGACCGTCATCGCGACGTCGGCCGCGACGCGCAGGGGATCGGCGGTCGTGGCGGGCGAGCCGTCCGGGTTCCTAACCGGCCCCAGGACCAGCGGCGCCGGGCAGAACCGCGCCGCCTGGCGGAGCAGCGGGGCCTCCGGACAGCCCAGGGCGATCTCGCCGCCGGGCGCGATCAGCGCCTGGACCTCGGCCGGGAGGCGGTCGAAAAGACCGCCGCGCGACGGCCTGGGGAAATGCAAGGCGACCGGCCCCGGCCACGACCGCCGCGCCAGCCGCTCGGCCGTCTCCGAGGCCTCGGGGACCCAATCGGCGACCTCGCCGGGCCCCTTCACGACGATCGTCAAGGGCTCCGGCTCGGCGACGCCCGCCCGGCCGCGGAGCCGAGCGACTCCGTCGGGATTCAAGGCGCTGCACGCCAGGCGGTAGACCGTCTCCGCGGCCAGCCCGACGACGCCTCCTTGCGCCAGGCACGCCGCGACCCGATGCACCACGTCGCGCGGATCGTCGCATTCCGACAGGTCGATCCACTGGGGATGGGAGGGGGCGGGGTTGGCCGTCATGGCGTTCCGATGGGTCCGGCGCGGGGCGAGGTGCGGATCAGAGCAGCAGCGTCAGGCCGTCGACGGCCTGAAGCGCCGCGTAGATCGCGCGGACCTGCTCCGCGTTCTGGACTGTGACGTGAAGCGTGACGGCGACGTGCCGTCCCTTCCTCGTGGCTCGAACCGAGTAATCCAGATCGGACGCCGACGGCAGTTGCGCCGCGGCCGCGTCCACGACTCGTCGTTCGAACCCGCCTTCCGCGATCCCGATCGCCTTGATCGTGTAGGCGCCGGGGAACGGGTGGGTCGATTCCAGCAGGTCGACCGAGGGCCGATGGTCGGGATGATGGTCCATGGCTTCCTCCCGGAAATGGGCCGTCGCGGCTGCTCCTTGGAACGGATCACCCTGAATCATACGCCCTGACGCGCCGGATCGGAAACCCGGCGCAGGCCGGCCTCCCCCGAACGCGAACGGCCTCGCCGCCGACTCGACTCGGAAGCGAGGCCGCCGGGATCGGCGCGGCGCGGTCGGACCTCCGCGGCGGTTTACTTCTTGCGGTGGCGGATCTTGCTGCGCATCCGGCGCTTCTTGCGACCGACCTTCCGGCGACCCTTGCCTCGACGACGACTTGCCATGCGCTCTCCTTCGGATTCCATGAATTCGACGCGGACGCGGCGGTCCCGCGGCCGCGCGAACTCGACCTTATCCCTTTATTGTATACCGCGGCGACGCCCAGGGCTCAAGCGCCCTTCCCGCCCTTCCAGTCGACCCGCGACAGCTCGGCCAACGCCAGGATCAGCGCCTGGTGCCCCTTCCTCGCCATCCCCTGGGCCGCGACCGCCCGGTAAAGCTGCTCGGCCAGGGCCAGCCCCGGCATGACCAGCCCCATCCGTCGCGACTCCGAAAGCGCGATCCCCAGGTCCTTCAGGAAGTGCTCCACGAAGAAGCCCGCCTCGTAGTCGCCGGCGATGATCCGAGGGCCCAGGTGGCTCAGGGCCCACGACCCGGCCGCGCCGGAGCCGACGCTCTTGAGGACCGTCTCCGGGTCCAGCCCCGCCTTGTGGGCGTACAGAAGCGCCTCGCAGACGCCGACGATGCCGGAGGCGATCAACGTCTGGTTGACCATCTTGGTGTGCTGGCCGGAGCCCGGCGGCCCCTGGAAGGCGATCGTCCGGCCGAGGGCCTCGAACAGCGGTCGAAGCGAATCGGCGACCGCCTCGTCGCCGCCGATCATGATCGACAGCCCCCCCTCGCGCGCGCCCACGTCGCCGCCGGAGACCGGCGCGTCGAGGGCGGCGACGCCTTTCGCGCCGGCCTTCTCGGCGATCTCCACGGCCAGGGTCGGCTCGCTGGTGGTCATGTCCACCAGCACCGAGCCGGCCGCGGCGGTCGAGAGGACCCCGCGAGGGCCCAGGACCACCTCGCGGACGTCCCTGGGATAGCCGACGATCGTGAAGACCACGTCCGAGGCCGCGGCCACCTCCGCCGGCGAGCCGACGCGCCTCGCCCCCGCGGCGACCAGGTCGTCGGCCTTCTCCTTGGTCCGGTTGTGGACCGTCGCCGAGTACCCGGCCTCGATCAGCCGGCCGCACATCGACGAGCCCATCACCCCCGTCCCGATCCAGCCGATCCGCGTCTTCCCCGGTTCGATCGCGAGCCCCATGCCGTCCCCCCTCCGCGTCCCGCGGCCTTGAGCCCCCGCCGGGGCGGCCGATACAATCCTCTCTCCAGACCGCCGAATTATACCGCCCCGACACCGACCCCGGACGACGCGGCCCCTCCTCAACGACGATTGCAAGGGACGACATGCGACCTTCAGCCATCCAGAACTACCTTGCCGGCAAGTCGGCCGGCGACGTCTCCCCCGCGTTCCTGGCCTACCTCGCGAGCCTGGAGACCGTCGCCGACGTCGCCCCCGAGGTCGCCCGCGCCGTCGTCGCCGAACTGGCCGACCAGCGCGGCAACGTCAAGATGATCGCCAGCGAGAACTACTGCTCACCGGCCGTCCAACTGGCCATGGGCAACCTCCTGACCGACAAGTACGCCGAGGGCGTCCCCCACCGCCGCTTCTACGCCGGCTGCGACAACGTCGACGACGTCGAGGACCTGGCCGACGCCCGCGCCCGCGAACTCTTCGGCGCCGAGCACGCCTACTCCCAGCCCCACAGCGGCGCCGACGCCAACATGGTCGCCTTCTGGGCCATCCTCCGCGCCCGCGTCGAACTCTCCGAAATGGCCAGGGTCCTGGGCGTCGACGACCCCTCCAAGATCGCCCCCAGCGCCTGGACCGACATGCCGATCGAGACGTGGAACCAGGTCCGCCACGCCCTGGGGAACCAGCGCCTTTTGGGCCTGGACCTTTCCTCCGGCGGCCACCTGACCCACGGCTACCGGCTCAACGTCTCCGGCCGGATGTTCGAGGCCCACGGCTACGCCGTCGACCGCGAGACCTCGCTTTTGGACTACGACGCCATCGAACGCCAGGCCGTCGAGCTCAAGCCCCTGATCCTTCTGGCCGGCTTCAGCGCCTACCCCCGGAACATCAACTACCGCCGGATGCGCGAGA
>CALCIB010000292.1 GCA_937907525.1 uncultured Planctomycetales bacterium
GCGAGAAGGCCGTCGCGATCCAGTAGCCATCCCGAACCGCCTGGGATTCCAAGGGCCGTCTTGCGCGTCCTCCCCCTCATCCGGCCCTTCGGGCCACCTTCCCCCGCCAGGGGGGAAGGCCGTTACGTCCACATGAAATCCATGACGGCCGAGTGGATCGCGGGGCCGTCCCTCCGGTCAATCGGGGTCGACGTAGGCGTCCACGGCGCGGCCATCCCGAAACGCCACCACGCCGAAGGCGAAATCGGACGACGGGTCCGCCGCGAGCCTCGGGTCTCGAAAGAAGAGATACCCTGGCGAGACGAATTCCCCGCCGCTCCACGGATTGGCGACCCCCGACCCTTCCGTGAACCCGGTCATGATCCGCCTCACCTCCGCGACCTCCATGCCGGGCCGGATCAGCGCGAGGCGGTGGCCCATCGAGGACATGCCCCGGTTGGTCATCGGGATCGTCAGCATGAAGAAGAGGGGGACGGCGAGGCCGAGTTTCCAGGGCGCGTCGCTCTGGAACAGGCCCGCGAGGATCGCCAGATGCGCCCCGACGTAGGCCCAAAGCGGTATGGCCCTGGGAGAGATCGCGTCATAGTCGAGCGACGAAAACGCGGAAACCGCCCAATAGCCGCCGCCGATCAAGCAGATCCTAAGAACGAAAAGCGAGACGCGCATCGGCATGCTCCGGCGGAGGCGGCCACGGCGCGGCCACGTCAAGGCATGGATTCGATCCGTCATGATACGACGGGGCGGCGGGCAAGGCCAGTCGGAGCGTTGTAAACGATCTTGCCGGTTCCTCGGATTTCGATTGAAGTGCCGGCGACCGATTCCCGACGAATACTCTCTGGTGCATCTCTCCAATGCGCAACGCTCGCCGTCGTCAATGGCGGGCGGTGCGAGGCGGGATTCGGTCGATCCGTCCGACGGTCGCGGCAAGGGCACGGAAGCCAATGCGCGGCGCCGGTGGGCGACGGCTTCGAGGAAGTGGCGGGCTCATGCGCGGATCGTGGCGCGAAGTCCTGGCGATTCTGACCGTCGCGGCGGGGTGTTCGGCCCTGGCCGCGCCGGTCGTCGTCCGCGCCCAGGCCCAGGGGCAAGCCCCGCCGTCGTCGCCGTGCGGGATGACGATCGAGGTGGCGTGGGAGATCGCCGCGGCCGCCGCCGACGCCCAGGCGCCGGCGCTTGAGCCGCCGTCGCAGGACGTGCTTTTGGAGGTCGTCGACGGCCGGGTCGTCGAGGGGGTCGCCTGGCCGTGGGACGGGGCGTCGAAATCGGCGCCCGGCCCCGCCGCCGCCGGCGTCTGGCGGCTAGGTTCTGAGGCGTCCGGCCGGGTCCGGCTGCGGATCGAGGCCGGCGTGAACTCGACGTTGATCGTCCGCCGCGGCGCCGCGAGCGTCCCGATCGCGGTCGCCGCGATCCTTGAGGAGCCCCAATCCGCGCCGGCGGCCTCGGGTCTGGGGCTGACCGTCAGGCGGCTGCCGTGGGACGCCCTGGCCGTCGACTTCGGGGCGGGGGCGGAGCTGGGGATCGTCGCGCCCGGGGCGACGGTCCCGGTCACGATCGGCTACAACGTCATCCAGCTCGACGCGACCGAGGCGACGGTCAGGACCGCCGCCGTGCTCCGCCCCGCCGGCGAGGCCGAGGCCGTTTGGGAGTTCGAGCAGCGCGAGACGCTGGCGACGAACCAGTCGCGGCCGCCGGAGCGGATCTGGTCGGTCCCGGCGCCGCGGAGGGAAGGGACCTACGTCCTGGAGATTCAGGCGACCTGGGAGTCGGCGCCGGCGCGGGAGGGCCGCGGGCTTGGCCGCTTGATCCGGCGTCGCAAGACGCCGGGGGCCGTCGGCGCGGCCTCGCGGCGGGTCGTGCTGGCGGTGACGGGGACCGAGCCCCAAGGGCCCCCGGCGGTCCTGGACGCCGAATCGAAGGGGACCGAGGTCGACGCCCTGGACCTGGGGCGGCCGCGGAACGGTCGGTTCACGGCCTGGGGCCGCTCGCCCGCGACGTCGGCGGGCTCGGCCTGGAAGATCCCGGCGCGGGCGCTGGTCGACCCCGCCCATCGCGAGACCGAGCGGGAATGGCTGCGGGGCTTCATCTCCAAGGCCGGCTCGGAACCGGCGCGGATCGCCAGGGCCGACGCCGCGGGGCTGGCGTGGTCGGCGGTCGCCTTGCGTTGCGCCCGGCCGGGGCGTCCCCATCGCCTGATCGTGACTCCGACCGCCGGCGAGCCCGGCGACATCGGGGTCGTGCTGGTCGATCCGGGGACTTCCGAGCGCGGGCCGCGGGTGGCGCTGGACGCCCGGGGCGCGGCGTCGTCCGACGGCGACGGCGCGATGGAGTGGCTGGTCTGGCCGGGATCGGCCGAGCCGGTCCTCGTGCTGCTGAACCGGAGCCGCGAGGTCGACGCGACGATCGGGTCGATCCGGCTGATGGAGCTGGAGCCGCGGCCGGCCGCCGCGTCGGGTGCGCCGACGCCGACGGCGGGCCGCGGGCTGGGGGTGCATCTGGCGGGACCGGAGCCGATGGGCCGCTACGTCGTCCCCGCCGAGGACGGGTTGGACGACCCGCTGGCCGCCGCCGAGAACCTGGCGATCCACCTGGCGGCCTGCGGGGCGAGCTTCGCCGTCTTGCCGGAGACGACCGCGAAGCGGGCCGCGCGGCGACGCCTGGGGGGACTGCTGGTCGAGGACGCCACGGGGCCCGACCCGATGGAACTGGCCCCGCGGGTGCTGCGGCGCCACGGCCTGGCGGTCTGGTCCCAACCCGATCTGGATCGTCCCGGAGCGCTTCCGGGGCTGCCGCCGGCCGATTCCCCGGAGGCCGCGGCGCGGGGGTTGGTCCGGATGGGGCCCGACGGCGAGCCCGACGTCGCGACGTACCAGCCGCTGCATCCGGAGGTCCGCGAGGCCCTTCGCCGGCGCGTGGTCGCCGAACTCGCCGGCCGCGACGGGGTCTTGCTGCGGTTGGGCGACGGCCCCACGCTCCTGGGGACGCCCGAGACCGGGCTGGACGACGCGACCTTCGCGCGGTTCGTCCGGGAGACCTTCGGCCCGGAGGTCGCCCGCGAGGTGCCGGGGCTGGACCCGAACGACGCCGGGCGGTTCGCCGCGCGCGCCGGGTACGTCGCCGGGGTGGGCCGGATGCCCTGGCTATCCTGGCGTTCCAGGGCCGTCGCCGCGCTTTACGAGGAGTTGGCCGCCGCCGCCCGCGCGGCCGCGCCGAACGCGGTCCTGGCCGTGGCGACGCCGACCCTGGACGGCGGTCCCGCCGGCGAGGAGGCCCGTCGCGCCGACCTGGCCGGGCTGGCGCCCAACAACGCCTGGCGCGCCCTGGGCCTGGACTTCGACGACTGGCGGGCGGGTCCCGACGGCCCGATCGTCTTCCGCGGCGCCTGCCTCTCCGACGACGGCCTGGCGCGCGACCTGGCGGGACACCCCGACCTGGATTCGAGGCTCGCCAGGTTCGACCGCCGGGGCTTCCTGCTGCTCGCCGAGGAGGCCGGCGGCGGCTCGCCCAAGGCGACGGCCCCCTCGCCGGGCCGCGGCCCCTCCGGAGAGGCCCCCCTGGCGCACGCGGTGGCGGCCCTCGACGCCGAGTGGCTGGTGGTCTCGGCCGCCGCGGCCGCCGGCCGCGAGGATCGGCTGCGACGCTTCGCCGAGGTCTACCGCCGGCTCCCCCCCTCGCGCGGGCCCCTGGCCGATCCTCCGTCCGCCGCGGCCGAGGCCGGCGTCGTGGTTCGAACCGCGCGCGTCCAGGGCCGGACGGTCTTCGCCATGGTCAACGACACCCCATACGTCATGCGGCTCGGCGGCACGTTGAGCGGCGATCCCAGGGCCGCGGTGGAGGACCTGGGACGAGGCGTGAAGCTGGTCCCCCGCCCGGTGGACGGGGGCCGCGGCCTGGTCGTGGACGTCGCCCCGTTCGGGCTGTCGGTGATCCAGGTGGCCGCCGACTCGAAGCTGGAGGCGGTGAAGCTCTACCCCCCCGACGCCGCGATCGCGTCGATGGAGGCCCAGTCGCGGGCCCTCTCCGAGCGACTGACGACGCTCAACAGGGGGGGGGGCGGGCCGATCGTCGAGCCCCCCAACGCCGGCTTCGAACAGGAGCCGGTGACGCTCGCCGCGACCGCCGAGCCGGGGAGGGCCGCGCCGGGAGGCTGGCGGCTGGACCCGACGGCCAAGGCGGCGTCGCTTTCGATCGACGAGCACGACCCGCACTCCGGCGCGCGCTCCCTGAAGCTGGAGGCGCGCGAGGGCCCCGCGGCGGTGGTCAGCGGCGATTTCGCGCCGGGGGCGGGGTCCGGCCTGCTGGTCCAGGCCCATCTCCGCGGCGACAAGGACGGGGCCCGGGCGCGGGTCTGGGTCGAGGGGGAGGCGGAGGGGAAGCCGTTTTCGCGTCGCGGCGAGGTCGAGGTCGCGACCGAATGGAAGGCCGTCCTGGTCCGCGCGGCCGACCTGCCGCCGGGGGGGCTGGACGCGGCCCGGCTGCGGTTCGAGGCGGTCGGGCCCGGGAAGCTCTGGATCGACGACGTGCGGGTGCGGGGCGAGGCGGCGCCGAAGTCCGCGCGGCTCAACGCCCAGCGGACCATCCTGGCGGCCTTGCAGGCGTTCCGGGAGCGTCGCTACGCCGAGTTCGCCCGGCTGGCCGATTCGCACTGGTCGCGACATCCCGGCGTCCTGGCCCTGGTCCGGGGCGAACGCGGCAAGGAGGCCGATCCGGCGCCGGAGGCGGCCGAGGCTTCCGCCCTACCGTCGGATCGCGCGCTGCGGTAAGATCGTCGTGCTCGGCGGGAGAGGCCGAGCCCGCCCGCGCGCCTGGCGAACGAACCCGGCCGCGAAGTCGAACCCGCGCGGGCGGGCGGCCGGAAAAAGGAGGAGACGCCGGTGTTCGTAGCCTGTAGCACGCTCTGCTTCGCCAGCGACCCGCTCGAGGCCGCCCTGCGGCACATCGCCGAGCTGGAATTCGACAAGGTCGAGTTGGCCGTCGTCGAGGACGGCGGACACCTGCGGCCCTCCGAGGTGGGCGACGACCCCGAGGCCGCCTACGCCCGACTCCGCCGCGGGCCGGCGCTGAGCGTCTCGGCGCTGCACCTGGACTTCGGCCCCGTCGACTGGAGCGACCCGGTCCAGAAAAAGCGGTTCGACAACCATTGCCGGTTCGCCAAGGCGCTGAACGTCGCCGTGTTGACCATGGCCGTCGCCCCGTCGGGGACGCCGCTGGAGGCCGAGGCCGCGCGCCTGTCGGCCCTCTCGGCGACGGCGATGCGCGAGGGGCTGGTCCTGGCCGCGTTGACCCAGCGCCAGGCCGTCACCGGCGATCCGGCCGCGGCGTTGAAGCTCTGCCAGGACGTGCCGGGGCTGGCCTTGACGCTCGACCCCAGCCACTTCGTCGGCTCCGCCAAGGACGCCGAGGTCGAGCGGCTCTATCCGTTCGTCCAGAACGTCCACCTCCGCGACACCGGCAAGGGCCCCGACGAGTTCCAGGTCCGCATCGGCCAGGGCCGCATCGACTACGCCCGGATCGTCAACCTACTCAACCGCGGCGGCTACAAGCGGGCGTTGACCGTCGCGGTCCACGACCGCCAGGACGACCCCGACGCTCACGAGGTCGAGGTCCGCAAGCTCAAGCTGCTCCTGGAAACCCTCCTCTGATCCCGATAAGTTCTACCGTTGCATGTGTATGGGCCAGTAATGCCGTTTCCCCCTTCTCCCTTCGTGGGAGAAGGGATTCTCAGCGTCGGCTCGCGCGCATCCAGGCCATTGGTCCGAACGTCGGGATCCAGGCGAGGGTCAGAGTCCACGCGAGCCCATCGACCGGGCGGATCCGCGGTCATCCGAGCGGGCCGGAAATATTTTAGGGGTCGGCCGGTGGACGCCAGACTGATGAATCAGATAATCAATGACGTAATCAACTCGTACGGATCCACGTCGTCGCCGAACCGGTCGTTTGTCGATAAACGCTATAAGGAAAATACGTATTCTAACTTGATCAACGAATTGATCGCCATCGGAATCGTCCAAGAGACGACCGACCTTAACGATGACGTGTCGGTCGTCGTGTCCATGGACTTCGACCGTGATTGTGGTTGCCGTGGAATTGGACTCAAGCTATCGTTGGTCGGTGGATATGCATGCATTAATGATTTAGACTGCATGTTTATGTGCGTGCAACGGCGTGTTGACTCGTGTTTGTCGGCCGTGCTTGGAATCCTCGCTCGAAACAACGTTGCCGTTCTTCGAAGGGAGGACCTGACGCAGCAGATCGCATTCGACGGAGGGGCGGCGACAATTTATAAAGTGCTTTTCTCTGATGACGAGGCAATCTTCTGCTGATGTGTAAAGAAGAACGGAAAAGGGGTCGGGAGCCGATAACACAGGGGCGGATAGGGGGTCGTTCTGAGTTATGACCGTAGCCCAGGCGATATAGGTAAAATCAGGGCCGTGGGCGAGGACCAAGCCCACCCGCCACCGCCAATCCGGCGACGCCTCTTGCGTCAAATAATAAGGTCTCCAACCCCGCCATGCGCGAACTGACGCCCGAGAACGCGGTCGATTACCTGTACGCGACCGGCCGATTCGCCCCGAGCGTTCCGCTTTCGGTTCGCGAACTAAGCGGCGGCGTCTCCAACGCCGTCTTCCTGGTCGACGTCGCGGGGCGGCCCTCGTTCGTGCTGAAGCAATGCCGAGAGCGGCTGCGGGTGGCCGTCGAATGGCGGGCGCGGCTCGATCGGATCTGGGTCGAACACGCCGTTCTACGAATTCTGGGCGAACTCTTGCCCCCCGGCGCGGTCCCCTCGCTTCTGTTCGAGGACCGCGACGAATACCTCTTCGCCATGACCCGCGCGCCGGAAGACTCGGAGACCTGGAAGGCCCGTCTGCTTGGGGGCGACGCCGACCCGGCCGTCGCCGCCAGGCTCGGCGATCTGCTGGCGACGATCCACGCCGACGCGCCGGGCCATCCGGCGCTCGATCCGACGCTCTCGGACACGTCCCTTTTCGACGAGCTTCGGATCGACCCCTACTACCGCGCGACGGCCCGCGCCCATCCCCGGCTGGCGTCGCGGTTCGACGACCTGATCGCCGGGATGGACCTACCGCCGGAATGTCGGGCTCTGGTCCTGGGGGACTTCAGCCCCAAGAACATCCTGGTTCACGCCGAGGGCCTGGTCCTGCTCGACTTCGAATGCGCGCACCTGGGCGATCCCGGTTTCGACCTGGGGTTCTTCATGAGCCACCTGGCGCTCAAGCGGATCCACGGGGCCATTGACGATCGCGGGTTCCACGCGCTGGCCGACGGCTTCCTCGGCGCCTACCTGGATCGACTGGGCGATCGCCTGGGATCCCTGGACGAGGTGTCGGCGCGGGGGATCGCGCACGCGGCGGCCTGTCTGCTGGCGAGGGTCGACGGCAAGAGCCCCGTCGAGTACCTTGACGCTCGGGGTCGCGAGGTCGCGCGGCGGTCGGCCCTGGCCCTCTTCGACGCCGCGGCCGACGATTGGGCAGCGATGACGCGGGTCCTGGACGCCGAGGCGAAGGCGCGAGGCTGAAGCGCCGGCCGCGATCGGCGAGGAGACTTGGATGGCGATTCTACGAGCGCTTAGGGCGCGACAGGTGCTTGATTCGCGAGGCCGGCCGACGGTCGAGGTCGACGCGATCGCCGAGGGCGGGGCGCGCGGCCGCGCCATCGTCCCCTCCGGCGCCAGCACCGGCCGCCACGAGGCGCTGGAACTCCGCGACGGCGACCCCTCCCATTACGCCGGGCTGGGGGTGCGGAAGGCCGTCGCCAACGTCGAAACGACGATCGCCCCCGCGCTTCTGGGGATGGACCTGGACGATCAACGCGCGATCGACGCGGCGCTCCTGGCGCTGGACGGCGCGAAGGACAAGTCGAACCTGGGGGCCAACGCCCTGCTGGGCGTTTCGCTGGCCGTCGCCCACGCCGCGGCCGCGGCGCGGGGGGAGGAGTTGTACGTCCACGTCGATCGACTCTGGAGGGCCAGGGCGGCGGAACTGGCCCCCACGGTCCCGCGCGGGCCGACGCTCCCGCTGCCCATGGTCAACATGATCTCCGGCGGCCTCCACGCCGGGGGGAACCTGAGCATTCAGGACGTCCTGTTCGTTCCCGCCGCCGCGGAGAACTACTCTCACGCGCTGGAGACGATCGTCGCCGTGTATCGGGCCGTCGGCGACGTCTTGGGGAAGATGGGGGCGGAATCCGTCCTGGTCGGCGACGAGGGGGGCTACGGCCCCAGGCTGGAGAGCGACGAGCAGGCGTTTCAGGTGGTGGTCGACGCGATGCTCGCGTGCGGGTTGACGCCGGGGGTCGACGGCTGTCTGGCGGTGGACGTCGCGGCGTCGCACTTCCACGACCCGGCGACCGGGACGTACCGGCTCGCCGACTCGGCGCGACCGCTGGATTCCGCCGGGATGGTCGAGACGCTCGCCGGCTGGGTCGATCGTTATCCGATCGTCTCGATCGAGGACGGTCTGGCGGAGGACGACTGGGAGGGCTGGGAGGCGCTGACGGATCGGCTGGGCGAGCGCGTGCAACTCATCGGCGACGACCTGTTCGTCACCCAGACCGAACGGATGGAGCGCGGGATCGCCGCGGGGGCGGCCAACGCGGTGCTCGTGAAGGTCAACCAGGTGGGGACGCTGAGCGAGACCCTCGACGCGCTGGCGCTGGCGCGTCGCGCCGGCTATCGGCCGATCGTCTCGGCGCGGTCGGGCGAGACCGAGGACGCGACGATCGCCGATCTGGCCGTCGGCGCGGCGGCGGGGCAGATCAAGATCGGCTCGGTGGCGCGTTCGGAGCGCCTGGCGAAGTACAATCGGCTGCTTCGGATCGAGGAGGAGTTGGGCCCCGACGCCCGGTTCGCCGGTCGAGCCGCGTGGGCGCGGGGCGCGGTTTGAATCGACGTCCGCCGAGGGGGCCTCGGCGGGTGGACTGGACTCGGATTCGACCCGACCCACGGAGCGCCTCGCGATCATGGAGAGACCCGACACGCCCGAATGGACGCGCGACGCGATCTTCTACCAGATCTTCCCCGACCGCTTCGCGCGCGGTCGCGACGTCCCCAAGCCCAGCAACCTCGAACACTGGGGCGCGCCGCCCACCTTCCACGGCTATCAGGGGGGCGACCTGATCGGCGTCGTCGAACATCTCGACTACCTGCTGGACCTTGGCGTCAACGCGATCTACTTCACGCCCGTCTTCCAATCGGCCAGCAACCACCGCTACCACACCCACGACTACGAGAAGGTCGACCCGATGCTCGGCGGCGACGCCGCCTTGCGACGGCTTTTGGACGCCGCCCACGACCGCGGCATGCGCGTGGTGCTCGACGGCGTCTTCAACCACGCCAGCCGCGGCTTCTTTCAGTTCCACGACATCCTGGAGAACGGCCCCGACTCCCCCTACCTCGACTGGTTCACCGTCCGAAGCTTCCCGCTCAACGCCTATCGTCAGGACGTCGAGCCCAACTACGAGGCGTGGTGGAACCTGCCGGCGCTCCCCAAGTTCAACATCCGCAATCCCGACGTCCGGGAATACCTTCTGGGCGTCGCCGTCAAGTGGATCGAGTTCGGCATCGACGGCTGGCGGCTCGATGTCGCCAACGAGATCGACGACGACGAGTTCTGGCGCGAGTTCCGCCGCCGCGTCCGCGCCGCGAACCCCGAAGCCTACATCGTCGGCGAGGTCTGGTCCGACTCCCAGCGCTGGCTCCAAGGGGACATGTGGGACGCGGTGATGAACTACCACTTCACCCGCGCCTGCCTCGCCTTCTTCACCCGCGGCGAGGTCGAGTTGGCCGAGTTGCAAAGGACCAGCCTCTTTCCGATCCCCATGCCCGGCGCGGAGACCTTCGCCGAGTCGATCGAGCGTCTCCGCGGGCTCTACGCCCCGGAAGTCACCGCCGTCATGCTCAACCTGCTGGGTAGCCACGACACCGCCCGGTTCGTCACGCTCGCCAGGGGAGACGTCTCGGCCCTGAAGCTCGCCACCCTCTTCCAGATGACCTACCCCGGCGCGCCCTCGATCTACTACGGCGACGAGATCGGCATGAGCGGCGGCCACGACCCCGCCAACCGCGGCGCGTTCCCCTGGAACGACCGCGAGGCCTGGGACCTGGAACTGCTCCACGAGATCCAGCGCTACGCCGCCTTGCGCGCCGCTCGCCCCGCGCTGCGGCGCGGCTCGTTCCACGTCCTTCACGCCAGGGGGGAGGTCTTCGTCCACGCGCGGAAGCTCGGCGAGGAGACGGTGATCGCCGCGTTCAACGTCGGCGACTCCCCCGCGCGGCTCGATCTTCCGATCCACGATCAAGTGGCCGAGGGCGTCGATCTGGTCGATCCGTGGTCGAACGTCAAGCATCGCGTGGAGGGCGGGGCGGTCCACGGCTGGGACGTCCCGGCGCGAACCGGAAAGGTGCTGGCCACGCCATGAGCGGCCGACGTCCTCCCCCGTCGTGGCGGCTTCCCAACGGGGTCGACGCCCCGCTCTGGGAGTATCAGCACACGCCCCGCCTGGCCGCGGAGGAGGACGCCTACTTCGCCGGCCACCCGCTCTTCGACGCCGACGCCCTGGCCGTCGACGATCGCTTCAAGACCCCCGGCCGGCTCGTCGATCTGGGCTGCGGCGCGGGCAGGCATTCGCTACGGTTCGCCGCGCGCGGGTTCGCGGTCGTGGCGGTCGACCTGTCCCGGCCGATGCTGGAGGTCGTCACCCGCAAGGCCGATGAGGCGGGCGTGGGCGACCGCCTCTTGCCGGTCCAGGCCAACCTCTGCGACCTGGGCTGCCTTCCCTCGGCGACGTTCGACGTCGCGTTGTCGATGTTCAGCACCCTGGGAATGATCCGAGGTCGCGACGCGCGCCGCCTCGCCCTGGCCGAGACGGCGCGCGTCCTCAAGCCCGGCGGCCGATTGGCCCTGCACGCCCACAACGTCTGGCTCAACCTCCGCGACCCCCAGGGCCGGCGGTGGCTGCTCGGCCAGACGATCCGCCTGTTCGGCGGTCGCGACGAGTTCGGCGACCGCCGGATGACCTATCGCGGCATCCCCGGCATGGAGGTCCATCTCTACCGCTGGGGCGAGTTGCGGGGCGACCTCGCCCGCGCCGGGTTCACGGTCGACGAGGCCGTCCCGCTGGACGAGACGACCGCCGCGCCGATCCCCGACCCGAAGCGTTTCCCCAGCCTTCGCGCCGGCGGATGGCTGGTCTTCGCCACCCGCCGCGACGGTTGACGGCGCTCACGCCCCGTCGGCGTCGGGCACGACGAACGGGGCGCGGTACTCGCGGGTCAGAAGCGCGTCGGCCCGCTGGTCGTCCAGGAACGACTCCTTGCCGGGGTCGATCCGCAACGTCGCGCCGAGGGTCAGCGGCGTCGCCTTCAGGTCGACGTCGTTGTCGGCGAGATGCTTCCGGGTCCGCTCGAAGGTCTCGCGGACGTGCTCATGGACCTGGAGCCCGTCCAGTCGCCGCTCGATCTCCTCGGGCGTCGCGGTCGCGCCCAGGCGGTGCGAGACGTTGCCGAGGTGGCAAAGCGCGGTCGACTGGTGGCCCTCGATGATGGGCGCGTTGAGGTCGCTCGCCTTACGGCTCCGAACGGCCTTGAGGAAGTTGGCGAAGTGGTTCTCGCTCTTGCCCTCGAAGGTCCGGACCCGCTTCCCGTCCGGGTCGAACAGCGAGAGGCCGGCGATGATCCCCTCCGCGCCGTAAAAGAGCCAGCCTTCCCGGCTCTCGGGCTGGAAGGGCTCGGTCTTCAGGCCGCGGGTCTCCGAGACGACGGTCTTGTCGCCGAAATCGAAGACGACCACCTGGGTGTTGGGGGTCTCGCCGGCGTCGCGATAGCCGAGCCTGCCGCCGTAACTCAGCGCCGAGCGGCCCAGCCCCGTGACGCCGAGGCCCCAGCGGCAGACGTCGAGCGAGTGGACGTTGTTGTTGCCGAGTTCGCCGTTGCCGGTATCCCAGGACCAGTGCCAGTCGTAGTGGAGCTTCGGCCGCGACGGCGGGACCAGGGGCGCGGGGCCGGCCCAGAGATCGAAGTCCACGCTCGGGGGGATCGCGCATCGGGTCGGCCCGCCGATCGAGCCGCGGGCGCCGAAGACGACGCTCCGCGCCAGCTTGACCTCGCCGAGCTTGCCGGCGCGGACGTAGGCGATGGCGGATTTCAGCGGGCCGTTGGAGCGGTTCTGGGTGCCGCCCTGGCAGATCCGGCCGAGCGCGCGCGCCTCCTCGACGATCCGGCGGCCCTCGCGGATCTCGTGGCTGACCGGCTTCTCGACGTAGACGTCCTTGCCGGCGCGCATGGCCCAGATCGCGGCCAGCGCGTGCCAGTGGTTGGGCGCGGCGACGAAGACGACGTCCACGGCCTTGTCGTCCAGGGCGTGGCGGAGGTCCTGGACCGTCTTGGGGGTGGGTCGTCCGGCGGCGGCGAGTTGGGCGGCGACCTCGGCGGCGCGGTCGCGATCGGGGTCGCAGACGTAGGCGATCTCGCAGTCGGCCAGGCGGGCGAGTTCTCGCGCGTGCTGCTTGCCGCGGATGCCGCAGCCGACGATCGCGGCGGTGATCTTCTCGTTGGCGGCGACGCCGCCGGCCTTGCGAGGTTCCTCCGCGTTCAGCGCCCTCGGGGCCGTCGCCGCGAAGGCCGCGGCGAGCATGGCGTCTTCCAGAAATCGACGTCGATTCGCATGTGACATTTCTAGGTCCCGGCAAGAGGTTCGATCACAGGCTGGGGTTGGAGAACTCCTTCAGGGGGAGCGACACCGCGATCTGGTGGCGGGAGCTGCGGGCGACGGCCTCGGTGAACTGCATGTGGCGGGCGCCGGTGGCGAAGTCGACGCGCGTCACCGGGCGCTCGCCCCGGATCGCCGCCATGAAGTCGGCCTCGGCGCTCCAGCCGCCGCGAAGGGACGCGGGGATCGGCAACTGGCGGGGGGCGGCCTCGCCGCGACGGACGCCGCGGATGGCGTCGGTCAGCAGGTCGTAAAACAGCGAGCCTTCCGAGCCGTACAGGGCGACGCTCATGGTCGGCCGCCGCCAGAGCACCGCGCTGAGGCGGTAGCCGCCGATCGACTGGTCTTCGTGGACCGTCGTCACCTGGACGCTGTCGGCGGTCCCCACCGGCTTGGTCCGCCGGTTCTCCGGGTCGAACCGCTCGGGGACCAGCTTCGAGGCGTGGGCGAACACCCGACGGGTCGGGGGAATCCAGCGCGAGACGATTTCGTGCAGATCTCCCAACATGAGCATGTTGAAACCCGAGTAGCGGGTCTTCTGCCGCCAGCCCATCGGCGTCGCCGGATCGGCCAGTTCGCCGGAAAGGCCGTCGACGTGGACCTCGCGGAGCGCCCCCAGCCAGCCCCCCTCGATCAGCGAGCGCACGAACGCCTCGCCCGCCAGGCCGTGGGGGCTGGGAGCGACCATCGCGACCAGCTCCGGCGACTCGCGGGCGCGCTCGAGCATGCGCTGGGCCTCGCGCGCGTTCATCGCCATGCGGGCCTGGGTCAGGACGTGCTTGCCGGCGTCGAGCGCCCCGAGCGTGACCGGGCAGTGCATGTAGGGCCAGCCGCCGATCAGGACCGCGTCGACGCCGGGGTCGTCGATCACGTCCTCCCAGGAGCCGTAGGCCCTGGGCAGGCCGAGTTCCCGCGCGGCCCGCGCGGTGGACTCGCGACGGCGGTTGCAGACGCCGACCAACTCGACGCCCGGAATCGCCCGAAAGCCCGGGACGTGGCGGGCGCGGACGACCTCGCCGGCCCCGATGATCGCGATCCGAATCGTCCCCCGCGGCATGTCGCGCCTCATCCCGACGGTGACGGTGGCGGTGACCGGACGGGCCGGCTCGCGACCCGCCCGGGGGATTTCACGCTCGCGTCAAAACGCGATCGGCAGTCCCAGCTTGCGTCTGACCGCGACGAACTGGCCGGCGTGCAGCACCGGGTGGGTGGCCAGCAGGTGGAACAGTTGGCCGACGGTGCGGGCGATCGGCGGGAAGGAGGGATCCTCGCGGTCGAGCCCCTCGTCGGGCGTCTCGTCCAGCAGCTTCAGCGTGGCGGCCCGGATCGGCTTCCAGATCGCCAGGTACTCCTCCGGCGCGTGGAACCGGGAGGCGTCGTCGGATTCGTGGTTGGCCGTGGAGTGGGCCTCGTCGAAGCCCGCGGGAAGCGCCGGCGCGGCGTCCGGCTTGATCTTGTTCAAGAGCGCCCGCTCGCTGGAGATGAGGTGGCCCATCTGCCAGGCGACATGGTTCATGCCGGGGACGGCGCGGATCAGCAGGTCCTCCTTCTTGAGGCCCTTGAGGTAGTTGTCCACGATCATGTCCGAGCCGGCGAAGGCGTTGCGGATCAGGTCCTTGTTCGTCATCTGCGTTCCTCTGGGAACTGGGGGGGGGGACGGTCGGCCGCCTGGGGCGGGCCGTTCCGTCAGGGCTTGGACGTCGCGCCCGGCTCGGGGGCCGGGTCGAGCGTGAAGTCGGCGATGAAGATCTGGCTGTTGCGGTCGGCGCCGTTGCGATCGGGGCCGCGGCCGTTGGAGGTCCACATCAGCTTCTTGCCGTCGGGGCTGAAGACGGGGAGGCCGTCGAAGCCGGAGTGGAACGTCAGCCGCTCCTCGGCCCCGGTCTCCACGTTCATCAGGTAGAG
The DNA here is from genome assembly GCA_937907525.1 of uncultured Planctomycetales bacterium. Taxonomy (GTDB): domain Bacteria; phylum Planctomycetota; class Planctomycetia; order Isosphaerales; family Isosphaeraceae; genus Paludisphaera. Next base: position 14,628 of record CALCIB010000292.1, read on the forward strand.
CTCGAAGTTCGCCGGCGAGTGGCGACTGGTGGCGTAGACGACGTGCTTGGAGTCCGGGAAAAAGTACGGGCACCAGTTGACCGACTCGTCGTCGGTGAGTTGGCGTTCGTCGGTCCCCTCGACGTCGTTGATGAAGAGTTGGAGCAGGTCGTTCCCCTTGCGGTCGCTCCGGTAGATGATCTTCTTACCGTCGGGGGAGAAGAACGGGCCGCCGTCGTAGCCCTTGGCGTGGGTGATCCGCCTGGGGTTCGCGCCGTCGGCGTCCATGACGTAGATCTCGCCGTCGCCGTCGGCGTCGCGGAACGACGTGAAGACGATGTGCTTGCCGTCGGGGGAGTAGCTCCCCTCCGCGTCGTAGCCGTTCGCGTCGGTCAAGCGCCTGGGATCCTTGCCGTCGAGGCCGACGTGGAAGATGTCCATCCCCTCGGGGAACGACCAGTTGTACCGGCCGTCGCCGCCGCGAGCCTCCGGCGGGGTCGGGTTCAGGTGGGTCGAGGCGTAGATCAACGACTGGCCGTCGGGCGCGAAGTACGCGCAGGTGCAGGCGCCCTCGCCGGTGCTGATCATCGTGGGCTTGGCGCCGGGCTTCAGGTCGACCATGAAGATCTGGTAGTCGAACTGGTTCGCCTTGGGCTTCAAGAACGCGGTCTCCGGCAGGCCGGGCACGGCCTGGAAGACGATCCGCTCGCCGTCGGGGCTGAAGTAGGCCTCGCCGGCTTTGAAGAAGCCGAAGGTCACCTGCCGGATGTTCGACAGGTGCTTGGACTCCAGTTTGGCGACCTCCGCCGGCGAGAGCGGGCGTTGGCCCGCGCCGCCGGGCTGGCCGGCCAGGGCGGCGCTCAGGATCAGGGCGGACGTCACGGTCGCGGTCATCGGGCGTCGTCTCCGGGGCTTTCCTTGGTGGACCTGCTCGCCATAGTATAGGTGGCTTGGACCACGAAGGCCATCGCGCGACGGAACGGGGACGGCGACGTGAAGATCTACACCAGGACCGGCGACGCCGGCGACACCGGCGTTTTGGGCGCCGGCCGACTCCGCAAGGACGACCCCCGGATCGAGGCTTACGGGACCGTCGACGAACTCAACGCCGTCCTGGGAACGGCCCGCGCCGTCGGCATGGACGCCTCCGAGGACGCCCTGGCCGCCCGGCTTCAGGAGGAGCTTTTCGTCCTGGGCGCGGCCCTGGCCGATCCCAAGCCGGGGGGCCGATTCCACGACCAGATCACCGCCGCCCACGTCGAGGCGCTTGAGAAGGCCATCGACGAACGCGAGGCCGACCTCCCCCCGCAACGCCACTTCGTCCTGCCCGCCGGGACGCCCGCCGCCGCCCAACTCCACCTGGCCCGAACCGTCTGTCGACGCGCCGAACGCCTGGTCGTCCATCTGGCGAACCTCCCCGACGAACACGTCCCCGCCGACCTCCTGATCTACCTGAATCGATTGAGCGATCTTTTATTCGTCATGGCCCGAACGGCCAACCGCCGCGCCGGCGTCCCCGACGTCCCCTGGATCTCCAAGTCATGACGACCGCCGGAAAAACCGTCCTGATCACCGGCGGCCGTCGCGTCGGCTCGGACCTGGCGCGGACCCTGGCGGCGCGGGGCTGGCGGGTCGCGATGACCTTCCACTACAGCCGCGAGACCATCGAGCAGACCATCGCCGACGTCGCCGCCGCCGGCTCCCACGGTCTGGCCGTCCAGGCCGACCTGACCGATCCGTCCCAGGCCGAGGCGGCCGTCGTCGCGACGATCGGGCGCTTCGGCAGGCTCGACGCCTTGGTCAACATGGCGAGCGTCTTCAGGCGGACCCCGCTGGTCGGGTTGACCGCCGCCGAGTTCGACCGGCTGATCGCCGCCAACCTCGCCGCGCCGGCTTACACGGCGATCGCCGCGGCCCGCGCGATGCTCGGCCAGGAGGCGATCGACGGCATCCGCGGCAAGATGGTCTTCCTCGGCGACTGGGCCACCGAGCGGCCGTACAAGGACTATCTCCCCTACCTCGCCGCCAAGGGGGGCATGACCACGCTGGCCACGACCCTCGCCGTCGAGTTGGCCCCGTGGATCCCCGTCGCCACGATCCAGCCCGCGATGGTCGACGCGCCGCCGAACTTCACCGAGCAAGACAAGCGCGAAGTCCTCGACGCCACCCCCCTGCGCCGCTTCGGCTCCGCGGCCGACGTCAACCGCCTGATCGTCTACCTGCTCGACGAAACCGACTTCGTCACCGGCGTCAGCTACCGCGTCGACGGCGGCCGATTCCTCGGCGACGGTCAGGCCGGCGCGTGACCACCGACCGACGCCGCGACCGCCCCCGGTGGCTCGATCGGCGTCGGCTTCGATTCGGCTTCGCTCGCGCCGGTTCGCCGATGGGGCTCGTTGACGCGACTGGACGCGCCGACGACGTTTGCGATTAAAAATCCGTGACGGTCAGGAAAAATGCTGACCGTCACGGATTTTGGGGGGCGGTCCCAACGGCCTTCCCCCCTCGCGGGGGAAGGTGGCCCGAAGGGCC
>CALCIB010000293.1 GCA_937907525.1 uncultured Planctomycetales bacterium
CGCAACGTGATGACCATCGAGGACCCGATCGAGCATCGGATGCCCGGCGTCAACCAGACCCAGGCCGGCTCCGGCGTCGGCGAGATGACCTTCGGCGAGGGCCTGCGGGCGCTTTTGCGCCAGGACCCCGACATCGTCATGATCGGCGAGATCCGCGACGAGGAGACCGCCCGCATCGGCATCCGCGCGGCCTTGACCGGCGTGTTGGTCTTCAGCACCCTGCACGGCTCCGACGCGCCGAGCACCATCAGCAACCTGTACAACTTCGGCATCCCCGGCTATCAACTCTCCAGCAGCCTGCTGGCGATCGTCTCGCAACGGCTGGTCCGCAAGATCTGCCCGCAATGCCGGGTCGCCTACGCCCCGGACGAAAAGCTCCTGCTTTCCCTGGAGTTGGACCCGGAGGAGCACGAGGGGATCCAGCTTCACCGCGGGACGGGCTGTCCGGCCTGTTTCCAGACCGGCTACATCGGCCGCACCGGGGTGTTCGAGATCATGTTGGTCGGCGAGGAGTTGCGCGACCTGATCTTCCAGCAGATCCCCCGGGACGTCCTGCGACGGGTGGCGATCGACCTGGGAATGCGAACCTTGAAGCGGTCGGCGGTCGATAAGATCCTGGAGGGGGTCACCACGGTGGAGGAGGTCTACCGCGTGGTGTCGTTCTAGGAACAGGATCGAATCGGCGGATCGGCCCGGGGATCGGGCCGCCCCGGCGTAACCGACAGGAGGTCGGCGATGCGCTCGCGACGTCTTTGCCCAAGTCTCACGGCCGCGGGGCTGGCGACGGCCCTGGCCCTGGCCCCGGCCGCCGCCGGCGCCGACGAGCCGGGTTTTCTCGGCCGCCTTTTCCGGATGGGGGGCGGCGGGTCGAACGCGACGAGGGCCCGGGCCGACAAGCCCGCCTCGCCGTTCGGCGATCGGTCGGGCCCGGCGGCCGGCCACGACCACGCGCATGACCACGGCCAAAGCCAGCCGCCGCCGCGCCAGGCCGCGGGCGACGAGTTCGTTCCGCCAGTCGCGGCGCTCCCCCCCGGCGGCGGACCCAGCACCCCCGAGGTCCCCGACGCCGCCGCGGTCTCGACGCCGATCGCGCCTCGCGCCCGAACCAGCGCGGCCGCCACCGAGGCCGAGCCGCTTCTAAGCCGGGTCGCGCTGGGACGCTCCAACGACGGCGGCCGGTTCGGGATGTTCATGCAGGTCTACGCCGACGGCACCGTCATCGACTCCGAGGGGGTCCACCGCCTCTCCCCGACCGACGTCAAGCCGCTGGCCGACCTGATCGCCGCGGGGGACCTGGGCCGCAACCGCGGCCACTGCGGGGCGCCCTCGGGGGACTACCTCGACGAGGTCCACGTCGTCGTCTTCGAGCGTCGGCTCGGCCGCCTGACGGCGCAGTCGTTTTCGTACTCGGGCAACCCCCAGGGTTGCGACCCGTCGGTCGGCCGGCTCCACGCCGTCGTCGAGGCCCTGCAACTCCGCCTCAGCGGCCAGCCCGCCGCGGCCGTCGCCGCGGTCGACGCGGGGGCGCCCGCCCCGGGGCCCGCGCCGAGCCTGGCGCCGGGCGAGCTTTCGGCCCCGGTCTCGGAGGCCGCGGACGCGCCGGCCGGGCCGGTCTTCAGCTCCTCCCGCGCCGCGGCCCCGACCGCGACCGTCGGCGCCGGCCGCGTCCTGCCTCCGCTCCCCGCGGCGGCCCCCCCCACCGGTCCGGTCATCCCCCTCTCCCCGGTCGATCCGCGCTAAGCGCGCGAGGCGCGGCTCCCGAAGGGCTTGGAATCGAGTCAAGCCCTTCGGAGTCGAGGCCCCCAGCCCCGCGCCGCGCGCTCCGGCGCTGGTCTTCCCCGTCGATCGCGGCTAGAATGGATAATCGTTCCCGATCGTCGGACGTCGAGGAGCCTCCGAGGCTCCCACCCGGGTTGGATGGAAGGACGCGGCCGTGGCGAATACCCAGACCGACGACTTGCCCCCCCTTGAGGTCAAGGAAGCGCCCGAGGACAAGTTCCGTGAGTTCCTGGAGATCCGCGGCGAGAAGCTGACCGACCCCAGGCGCACCCTGCTTCGACACATCTACGGCAGCCACAAGCACTTCGACGCCGACGAGCTGGTCCGCGACCTCCACGACGCCGGCCACGCCATCAGCCGCTCGACGGTCTACCGCACCCTTCGCCTCCTGGTCGAGGCCGGGCTCTTGCGCGAGCTTCGCCTCAAGAACCGCTCGGCCTACGAGCACGACTACGGCTATCCGGCCCACGACCACCTGCACTGCACGAACTGCAACCGGGTGATCGAGTTCCGCAACGAGGAGTTGCTGAAGCTCTGCGAGGACGTCGGCCGCGCCCACGGCTTCCGCGTCACCGGCCACCGCTTCCTCATCGACGGCCTCTGCTCGGACTGCGAGCGCGCCCACAGCCCGAGGCGGCGGCTGGACCTGATCTGAATCGGGCGCGCTCCGTCGAAACCTGGCGGCCGGGGAAATTGGAACCCCGGAGTCACGGACGACACGGAGAGGAAAGAAATTCGGAGGGACCGATGGACGACAAGCCTCGCCCGGCGAATTGCCCGAAGTGCGGCGGATCGCGGGTGGCGACCATCCTCTACGGCCTTATTCCCGAGTCCGCCGTCGAACCGTTGTCGGAGAAATACGGATCGATCAGTTTTGGCGGCTGTTGCGTCGGCGAGGGCGACCCCGAGTGGTCGTGCCCGGACTGCCGTCATCGCTGGGGAAGCATGCATTTCCCCGACCTCGACCTCCCGGAAGACGACGGGGATCTGATCGATTTCGATTGAAACCCGCGACGACGCCTCAATCGCGCCGTTGGGGCCGCATGACGTCGTCAAGGTCGTCCAGAAGCGCCTCAAGCCCCTCGAAGCGGGCGTCGATCGGGGACGGCCGCGGCATGGGGACGACGGGCGCGCCCAGGTCGACGCTTTCGATGTGGGTGGAGGAGTCGACCACCGGCGGCGGCTGAAGGCCGAGGCGGGCGTCGATGCGGTCCTGGATCATCGAGACGGCGGTGACGATCCGCATCAGGCCGTCGTACTCGTTTTGCTCGGCGGGGTCGAGGCCCTCGCCCATGACCTTCTCGGCGAACGCGTCGAGCCGCGCCTTGACCTCGTCGGGCGCGTAGAGGTTCGTGACGACCTCCGCCGCCTCCGGCGTGAGCTGGTCGACGATCGCGTCCAGGAGCCGTTCGAGCAGGGTCGATGCCGGTGTGTTCGCCATGCCGGCATCATAGCCCGGCGCCGCCGGAAGGGAAGCCCGAACCGGCGCGCTCGGCCGCGGCTCGCGTCGCGGCCTTCTCGTCCCGGGCGCGCGAGCGGCGGTCCATGCGCGCCGCCATCGGCAGCAGGCCCGCGAGGAACACCCCGATCGCCCCGACGAACAGGGCGGCCGGCGGCGAGTCCTTCCAGGCGCGTTCCAGCGCGACGAACGGCCCGAGGCAAATCACGCCCCAGGCGAGACTCCCGACGAGGAACCAAAGGACGCCGGAATCGTCCCGCCAGGAAAGCGACTTCTGGACGACCCCCTCGGCCGGGGTCATGAAGCCGAACCCCAGCGCGACGGCGGTCAGCCCCGGAATGACCAGGAGGGTCGACGCCCGGCCCGTCGCCCACCAGGCGACGACCACCGCGGGGACCGACAGCGCGACCGCGGCGAGATACACGCGCAGCGAGTCGCGACGGGTCCGTAGCACCTCGCCAGGGCCGGGCGTTCGCTTCTCGGGCAGGCCGATCCGCGTCTGGTAAACGAACAGGTCCCAACCGCGCTGGGCTTCCGGCGGGATCCCCGCGCGCAGGCCGGCGACGATCGCCTCGTGGTCCGCTTTCTCGAACTCGTCGAGGCCGATCGTCAGTCGCGAGAAAGGGGCGCGGAGCCTGACGAACCGGCCGGGGCCCCAGCGGGCCTCCGTCACGCCGCCGAGATCCATTTCCGATCGCTTCCAGACTCCCCGGGAGACTACCCGGCCCCCCTGGAACGTCAGCGACGATCGGAAGTGGTTCAGCATCATCCACCCGCCCAGCCCCGCCATGAAGAACGGGATGGAGGAGAGCGCGGCGAATCCGGCCGGCGATCGGACTTCCGGATCGGTCGCCGCCAGCCAGAGCGTCGCGCCTCCCCATGCGAGGAACAACGGCGTCAGCCCGAGCGCCTGGTACAACATCGCCCTTCGCGGCCGAAACGTCGCGTCCATGGCTTCGCGTCCTCCCCCGCGCCCCTTGACCGTCCGAGGCGCTTCGCGTCAGGATAACATTCCACGCGACGGTATTCGTCGCCGGAGGTCGCTCATGCCGAAGCGGTTGCGAGAGCCTGGCGAATTCTGCTGGATCAACGTCCTGACCCCTGGCGTCGAGGACGCCAAGGCGTTCTTCGGCGCCTTGCTGGGCTGGACCTTCGAGCCGATCCCCGGCGGGTCCGGCTGGTTCATCCGGCTTGGGGAAAGCCGGTTCGGCGGACTGTTCGACCTGGCCCGCCCAGGAACCCCGCCGAGGACGCCGCCGGGCGTCGGCGTGATGGCGAGGGTGGACGACGCCGACGTCGCCGTCGCCCGCGCGAGGGCGCTGGGGGGCGACGCCCGGCCCGCCCTCGACGTCGGCCAGGCGGGACGGATGGCCGAGCTTACCGCCCCCGACGGCGCCCGGTTCGCCGTCTGGCAACCGCTCGCCGCGGCGGGGACCGACGTCGACCCGTTCCTCCCCGGCGCTCCCTGCTGGTTCGAGGTCGTCACCCGCGACGTCGACCGCGTCTCGGCCTTCTATCGCGACCTGTTCGGCTGGACGGCCGAGCGTTCCTTCACCGACGCCTCGGGCTACGTCGAGTTCCATTGCCGCGGCGAGATGGTCGCCGGCCTCCTGCCAGCGCCTGCGGAGTTCGACGCCCCTCCCCACTGGGGCGTCTACTTCACCGTCAAGGACGTCGACGCGACCGCGAGCCGGGCCGTCGAGCTTGGCGGGAGCGTCGTCCTCGACCCGCGCGACATCCCCGGCGTCGGCCGCTTCGCCGTGCTTCGCTCGCCGGGAGGCGTCGCCTTCCACGTCGTCAGCTACTCCATCTGAAAGCCCGCGCCTCACGCCGATTATCTCCTTATGGAGCGGACTTTGACCGGCCCGCGCGCCGAGGCGAGCGTCTACGCCCAAACCTCCCATGCGAGACGAGCCACGCCAAGCGCCATGACGACGGTGTAGGCGATGCACAGCGCCGCCCCGGTCAGGGCCGCCCGCCGCGACCAGTCCGACGCCCCCCTGGTCATCGCCAGCGCCCCGATGGACACCAGCGGCGAAAACGGCAAGGCCCAGAAGCCGACGACGCTCGCGACGGCCGCCGCCCTCGCCATCCGACCCGACTTCCCGCCGTCGAACTCGACATTCATCGGACGCCTCCCCGGCATCGATTTCGACCGAACCCGGGGCGAGCCTACACGCTCGTCTTACATTTGTCAATAGCCGCGTCGCGGGCGGGGTCGGGCTCGGGTTCGATTCACGAGGCGCGGACGGCCGGGGATTCGGTTAAAATCGACGGCCGTGCCTTGGAGGATCGACGGCGACGGAGTGGACGACGATGAACGTGTTGGTGACGGGCGGGGCGGGATACGTCGGGTCGCACGCGGCCCGGTTGCTGACGGCCGCCGGACACGACGTCTGGGCGTATGACAACCTCGTCTTCGGCCACCGCGCGGCGGTCGCGCCCGGACGGCTGATCGAGGGGGACCTGCTCGACAAGGAGAAGCTCGCCGACGTCCTCCGCGGCAAGCGGATCGACGCCGTGATGCACTTCGCGGCGTTCGCCTACGTCGGCGAGTCGGTGACCGATCCGGCGAAGTATTATCATAACAACGTCGTCGGCACGTTGTCGCTTTTGGACGCGATGCTCAAGACCGACGTCAAGCGGATCGTCTTCTCCAGCACCTGCGCCACCTACGGCGAGCCGGAAAGCGTGCCGATCGGCGAGACCCAGCCCCAGGCCCCCGTCAACCCCTACGGCTACACCAAGCTGGTCATCGAGCGCGCCCTGGCCGACTACGCCCGCGCCTACGGCTGGGGATACGCCGCCCTCCGCTACTTCAACGCCGCGGGCGCCTCCGCCGACGGCGACCTCGGCGAGGACCACGACCCGGAGACCCACCTCATCCCCCTGGTCCTCCAGGTGGCCCTCGGTCGACGCGAACATATCACTATATTCGGAGATAAGCTGCCGACCCCCGACGGCTCGTGCATCAGGGACTACGTCCACGTCGACGACCTGGCCTCGGCGCACATCTCGGCCCTGGAGAAGCTCAAGCCGGGGACGGAGCTGCGCTGCAACCTGGGGACCGGCCGGGGGACGAGCGTCAAGGAGGTCGTCCAGGCCTGCCGCGACGTCACCGGCCACGACATCCCCGCGAAGGTCGCCCCTCCCCGCGCCGGCGACCCGCCGGCGTTGATCGCCGACGCCTCGCTGGCCCGCCGCGAACTGGGCTGGGTCCCCCGCTTCACCAGCATCAAGCCGATCGTCGAGTCCGCCTGGAAATGGCACGAGAGCCACCCGAACGGCTTCGACGCCTGACGACGCGACCGCCCCGGATTCGGAGACCGACCCATGCCCCCGCGCCGCCCTTCATGGAAGACCGCGACGGCGACCGTCGCCCTGCTCGCCCTGGCCGCGACCCCAAGCCCGGCGTTCGGCGACGACGACGTCGCGAAGGGGGCCAAGGAGCGGGAGCGCGGCGTCGACCTGCACGCCCTGGGAGACTTCGCCGGAGCCGCGGCCGCGTTCTCCGACGCGATCCGGCTCAACCCCGGGGACGCCCTGGCCTACTACGACCGCGCCGCCGTCCTGGCCGAGACGCCCGCCGCCGCCAAGGCCCTGGCCGACTACGACCAGGCGCTTAGGCTCGACCCCGAGCTGGCGCCGGCCTACGTCGGCCGCGGCCGGCTCCACGCCGCCGCCGGAGAGGTCGACGCCGCGATCGCCGATTACTCCAGGGCCATCGCGGCCGATCCCCTGGACCCTCTGGCCCGGTTCGCCCGCGCCCAGGCCGAGGCGTCGCGCCGCGGCTACGACGAGGCCCTGGCCGATTACGACCAGGCGATCCTCCTGGCGCCGTCGAACGCGCTGTTTTACCTCAGCCGCGGCGACGTCCGCCGCGCCCTGGGCGACCTCGCCGCCGCGGCCGACGACTTCTCAAGGGCCATCCGACTCGACCCCAAGCTGGCCGACGCCCACGACGCCCGCGCCGCGGTCGCCTTCGACCAGGGACGGTTCCTCGACGCCCTGGACGACTTCGCCAGGGCGCTCAAACTCGCCCCCGGCGACGCCCGCGCGCACCTGGGACGGGCCACCTGCCTCTTCGAGCTGCGCGAGTACGACCTGGCCGCGGCCGTCTACGGCAAGGCCCTGGAGATCGATCCCGACATGGCCGACGCCCACTACGGCCGCGGCCGCGCCCTCGCCCAGAAGAAACAGTACGACCAGGCCGCCGCCGACTACGACGAGGCGCTTCGGCTCGATCCCGACCACCCCTCGGCCCGCGTCGGCCGGGGGATCGTCCGACTCCTTCAAGGCCGCCATGCCGACGCCGCCGCCGACCTTCGCGCGGCCCTGGAGCGGAATCCCGACGACCCGGTCGCCGCCACCCACCTCGCCCGGCTTTTGGCCGCCTGCCCCGACGACGCGATCCGAAACGGCGCCCACGCCTGGACCCTGGCGGAGCGGGCCCGCGTCCTGACCCGCGAATCCGAGCCCCACGCCCTGGCCGCCCTGGCCGCCGCCGACGCCGAGATCGGCCAGTTCCGCTCCGCCGCCGCCTGGCAGGAAAAGGCCCTGAAACTTTGCCGCGACCCCGAATCCAAGGCCCGCGCCCGCGCCCGCCTCGACCTCTACCGAAGAAACCAGCCCCTCCGCGACCCGACCCCTTGATCCGGTCGCGCCGGTCGCGACGTCGGGAATTCCCCGCGATCGGCCTTCCCGAATAGGGGACGAAGGTACAATATCGGCGTGAAGGCTCCGTCCCCTCTCCCACCGGGAGAGGGTAGCCGCGTCAGCGGCGGGTGAGGGTCGTGGCGCTTCGGAGGGAGCGTCGGGTCGAAACGACGCAAGGCCAGGGCGTATCCCGAGACGCGACGACCCCCGCCCGGCCCTTCGGGCCACCCTCT
>CALCIB010000294.1 GCA_937907525.1 uncultured Planctomycetales bacterium
CGCGGTCACCCTCCATCTGGACAAAAATTCCACCAACTTTCAAGACGCCCACCGGTGAATTCCGGATGGCGGGGAATTTCATGGCACTCGATTCGCGAACGGGGCAGAATGAGAGGCGGCGGCGCGGTCCGCCACGTCGACTCCTCGCGTCAAACGGCCCGTATCCGTATCGATCAGCCAGGACCATTCCCATGCCCCCACAAGAGCGGATCACCATGACGGAGGCCGACGGGGTCAAGGTCGTCCGCTTCGTCGACCGCCAACTGTTCGACGAGCGCACCGTGCGCGAGGTCGCCGACCAGATCGCCGCGGCGCTTCCCAACGACGGCAAGCCGATCAACCTGGTCCTGGACTTCAGCCAGGTCGGGCTGATCTCCAGCACGCTCTTGAGCAAGCTCATCCTGCTGCAACGCCGGATCGACGGCACCCACGGCAAGATGCGGCTTTGCGAACTCTCGCCGGTGCTGCAACAGGTCTTCAGGACCTCCAACCTCGACCGCCTCTTCGGCATCGACCGCGACCTGCGATCGGCGACGGAGCACCTGCTAAGCTGACCCGCGCGGATCGCGACGTCGCGAGGCGTTTCGGCATCGCGGCGAGCCTCCCGAAAACCCGCGGCCTAGGGTTGCCCTGGACGGCGACCACCATGGAACGCGGCCGACTTGGAGGCTGAAGACGTGAAAGTGCGACGCGCGAACGATCGGACGACGGCGGCGAATCACGCCCGCGGACGCGGGCCCCACTTCTCCCTGGAACGCCGACTCCATCCCCGACAGCCGGCGGTGGATTATCGGATCTGGGTCGGCGGTTGGTCCGAGGAAGGGGAGTTCACCACCGTCGCGGCGCGGGTCGACGACGTCAGCCGCGGCGGCGCGCGACTCCTCTGCCCGATCGCGTTCGCCGAGGGCGACGACGTCTGGCTCAAGCCGGGAGGCGCCGAGTACGCCGGATGCGTCCGCGGCGAGGTGCTTCAATCCTCCCCGGACCAGTCCGGGGCGTTCGTCACGCGCGTCCGATTCCACGAGGAATGCCCCGACCCGTTCTTCTCGATCGTGGCTCGAGGGATTCGCGGCTGAGCGGCGTCGGCCGAATCCGGCTCGGGATTTGCGTATGGATGACTCGCGTCGAGATCCCGAGCATGGAGAAGAGCCACGATGCCCCACGTCACCACCGAAGTCCTCGCCGGATTGCTGAATCCGACGACCGCCCCCGCGATCTCGCTGTATCAGCCGACCCACCGGGCCAACCCCGAGAGCCTGCAAGACCCCATCCGTTACAAGAACCTTCTGACCCGGGTGGAGCGCTCGCTCGCCGAGAAATACCCCGGCCGCGAGATCGGCCCGCTGCTGAAGCCCTTGCGAGACCTTCAGGACGATTACCAGTTCTGGACCCATCAGGAGGACGGGCTGGCGATCTTCCGAACCGCCGATACGTTCGCGCATTACCGGCTCCAACGGCCGGTGGAGGAGTTGGCGGTCGTCGCCGAGAGCTTCCACGTCAAGCCGATCCTCCGGATCGTCCAGTCCGCCGATCGATTCCAGGTCCTTTGGCTGGACCGCGAGAACTTCCGCCTCTTCGAGGGGAACCGCGACGCCCTGGACGAGGTCGACCTGGGCGACCTCCCCTCGAACGTCAAGGACGCGCTGGGCGCGGACCTGACCGAGCCGCATCAGACGGCCTGGAGTCCCGGACCCGGCCGCGGCCGGCTCGGCACGCCCGCGATCCAGCAGGGACAGGGCGGGCGCAAGGACGAGATCCGCAACGACATGGAGCGGTTCTTCCGGTTCGTCGACCGCGAGGTCGCCGATCGCTTCTCCAAGCCGTCGAAACAGCCGTTGCTGCTGGCGGCGCTTCCCGAGCATCAAACCGAGTTCCGGCGGATCAGCCGCAACCCCGCCCTGGTCGCCGAGGGGATCGCCATCGACCCCGGCGCGCTGAGCCTCGACGAACTTCGCCAACGGGCCTGGAAGGCGATCGAGCCGGCCTATCTGGCGCGGCTGGCCGGGCTGAAGGACGCCTTCCACGCCGCCGACGCCGCCGGCAAGGCCGTCTCCCGCGTCATCGACGCGGCCCGCGAGGCGGCCCAGGGACGACTCGGCGCCCTCTTGATCGAGGCCGGCCGGATCATCCCCGGACGGATGGACCTCAAAACGGGCAAGGTCGAGCGGCTCGACTCCATCGACGCCCCCGACGTCGACGACCTCCTCGACGACCTCGCCGAGGCCGTCCTCAAAACCGGCGGCGACGTCGTCGTCGTCCCCACCGACCGCATGCCGACCGACACCGGCCTGGCCGCCGTGCTCCGCTACTGAGTCCCGCGACGCGCGCTCCGCGAGCGATGGCGGGGCGCGCGGGTTGACCCCGGCGTCGCCCGCCCTCATAATTTCGACGTCCCGTCTTACGTTAGTCGTGGTCCGGATCCGACCGCGCGGGTCGTCGAGCGACCGGGGGAGGCCTCCCGGCGGAGGTGGTCTGTTGGGGCTGTTCGGCCGCGCCAGGAACATGATCGCGGGCCTGGCGGCGCCGTCGCGGGACGCGGTCCAGTATTACAACGTCGCGTGCCCCCTCGGCCACCGCCTCCGCGGCCAGCGCGCCGAGGGGTATCAGGCGTTGCGCTGCCCGTCCTGCGGCGAGGGGGTCTTCGTCCTGCCGGCCTCCCCCCTGCCCGACCCCGGCCCCCGCGTCGCCACGCCGGCGGTATCGCGTCGCGCCGGCGTCGTCGGCGCGCCGAGGGCCGCGGCCGAGGGGCCGATCGAACTGACGGAGGCGGACGAGGTTCTCGTGGAGGCCGCCGAGGAAGCCCCGGCGGCGGCGGCGGACGTCGAGATCCCCTGGGAGGAAGAGGCGGCCGAGGCCCCGCCGAGGCCCCGGCCCCGACGCCGGGGGCGCGCCGACGCGCCCGCCGACGACCGCCCCGAGCCTCGTCGCGGCCGGCCGCGGCCCGCGGTCGCCGAGATCGAGCCGAGGCCCCGCAAGCGGTCGGGCCGCAACCCCGTCTGGATCTTCGCGGCGGTCGCCCTGGTGGTCGCGGCCACGGTCGCCCTGCGGGTTTGGCGGAACGCGGTGCAGAACTATCCCCAGGTCGCCGAACTGGGCCGGGCCGAGGGGATCCCCGCGCTTGAAATGGGCGAGTTCGACCGCGCCCACCAGCTTCTCGCCCCCGCCCGGCAGGCCGTCGACGCCCTGGGGGGCCAGGTCGAGGACGCCGACCGGATCCGACAGGCGGCCGACGAGGCGGCCCTCTACGTCAACCTCGCCCCCGCCGGCCTGGAGGAGATGCTCGACGAGGCCGCCCGCGCCTCCACCCCGCGCGAATGGGCGACCAGGTTCAACGACCGCTACAAAGGCCGCGGCGTCCTCTTCGACACCGTGATCGCATCGACCCCGGACGACGCCTCCGGCCGCTTCGAGATCGACTACGTCGTCCTCCCCACCGAGGACGCCGGCTCGTTCCGAGCCGACGGCGCGCGGCCGGAACGCTCGGCGCGGGTGGACCTCCGGGACTTCGAGCTGTTCAAGCTGGCCGGTCCCGAAACCGGCGACCACGTCGTCTTCGGCGCCCGCCTGGCCGCCCTGGAATACGACGCCGAAGCCAGCGGCTGGGTCGTCCGCCTGGAACCCGAAAGCGGCCTGTTCGTCCAGTTCCACAAGGCCCTCGACGCCCTCGGCTGGCCCGAGTCCGAAGCGACCCCGGCCCCCGAGACGGAGGACGAACCATGACCCGCGCCGCGACCGCCGCCGGATTCCTGCTCGCGCTCCTGGCGGTTCGATCCGCGACGGCGCAAGAAACGCCCGTCGTCGTCGAACCCGCCGACCTGGCGAAGCGCGCCGACCTGGTCGGGAAACTCGTGATCGTCGACGATCGAGTCCGGTTCTTCCAGAACCACCCGCGCGTGGGCTACGACGAGTTGTACCTGAAGCGCTCGTCCGTCCCCGTCCGACTCCCCGAATCGTTGCGGCCCGCCACCCCGCCACGGCAACCGTCGGTGATCGTCCGGGGGCGGCTGACCCGCGAGGACTCGCGGCTCTACCTCGACGCCCTGGCGTTCGAACCGCAACCGGCCGACCTGGAACGGCTCGACAAGGCCGTGGCCGCGCTGCCGGCCCGCGACCACCAGCACCGTCGCGAATGGTCGCGCTGGGCCGCCAGGCGCGCCAGGGACTTTCACGACGAGCCGCTGGCGGCGCGGGCGCGGATCGTCGAGGCCGACGCGCTTCGGATCGAGGCCGACGCCCGCCGGACCACGGTCGACGCCCCCGGCGAATGGCTTGTGCTGGCGCGGCGGGGACGCAAGCAAGGCGTGGCCGAGCCCGCCCCCTCCGCCCTGGCGCATCGCGCGCTTCGGGCCATGCTCGCCGCGACCGAGACGCCCGCGGAATTGGACGCGCTCAGGGCGGACGTGGAGGAGTTCTTCCCCAAGGCCGCGACCGCGACCGGCGCCGGCCGCGCCGTTCCGGAGGCGCTGGCCGAGCAGTACGACGCGGATCCCGCCACCGCCTACCGAACGGCGAGGCCGGAAGACCGCGAGGCGCTCGACCGTCGCCTTTGGGCGGACGTCGTGGAGAAGCGGTTGCGGGCCCAGACGGCCGGGGACGTGAAATCGGCCCTAGCCGCGGTCGACGAGGCGATTCGACTCCTCCCCGACCGCCCCGCCGCCGCGGCCAAGCTCGTCGAGCGCGCCCACGCCCAGGCGCGGGCGGGGATCGACGCGCTCTCGCCGACGGACGTCAAGGCGGTCGGCGAACTGCTTCGACGCCGCGCCAACGACCCCGCCGCCGAGACCGAACTGTACCGCGACTGGCTCCAGAAGCGCCGCGAGCGCCTCGGCGACTCCGACGCCGAAGGACCCGTCGCGCTGGCCGGCCAGTACGAGGCGCTGCTCCACGACCAGGAATCGGCCCGCGAGCTTCTAGAGCGGGCCTGGAAGATCGCGCCCGACTCGACGCTGGTCGCCGACGCCTTCAAGATCCGAGGCTACCGCCGCGAGGGGGACGCCTGGGTCAAGGACGCGCCGGCCGCCGCCGCTCCCGCGGCCGCCGAAGACGAGGGGGAGGGACTGCGCGGCAAGAGCCCCGCGGAGGTCCGAGCCGCACTGGGGGTCGAGCCCAACGGCAAAAGCGTGGTCGCGACCAAGGGGAGGACCGTGCTGCAATGGGTTTACGACGGCCCTCGGCAACGGCGGTACGTTAATTTCGTCCACCTGCCGGGAGGGACCGGCCCGCGGGTGACGTCGGATTTTTTCCTCCCGCGTTGATTCCGAGCGCGTCGCGGCGTCGGCACGCAAGGCCGATTTTCGATAATCTCCCCGTTCCGGGGATTTTTTCGTTGATTTTCTCGAAAGCCGACCCACAATATCGTCGTTTTCCCGCCCCCTCGCCCTCCTCATCGCGGCGTCGGACGTTCGCTTCGCGGCGACGACGTTCCGGCTGGAATGAATCGGGCCGATGAAGACGCGGTTGGAAACGCGCCGCGGCCGACGTCGGCCGAGCGGGAACGAAAATCCCGGGGGATTCGTCAAACCTTTGGGCTTGACCGTCGTATAACTCTCGACTCGTGGAAGCGGCCCGGCCCTGGGAGTGAAGACTTGACGACGGCGCGTTTTTTGCCAGAGGGGTTGGAAGGACGCGCCGGGATGATTTCCGACGACTCCCGCGGCCTGTTGTATTTTGGTGAGCTAGCCTCTTGTTGACGCCTGGCATCCCAGCCGCCTCGTCGGGCCGTCGTGGCCGAGGGCGCGGCGCGACGGTCGCCGCGGTCGAATTCCAGCGAACCCGTAAGTAAACACCTGGAGGTGTAACGATGGCCCGCAAAGACGCGCTGCTTCGCCTGACTTCTCGGCTGGTCGCCCGCCGGGACGCCCTTCGCAAGGCTCTGTCCGGGGACCTCGACGCCTTCCGTAAGTTCTCCGAAGCCGGCGGAGTGGCCGACGATATCGACGCCGCGGTCGATTCCGCCAACGATGAAATCAGCTCGCGCCTGGTCGAGATCGAGAGTCGCGAGCTGGGGCAGATCGAGCACGCGCTGAAGCGGATCGCCGCCGGCGTGTATGGTCGTTGCGAGTTCTGCGGCGGCAAGATCGCCGAGCCCAGGCTCAACGCCCTGCCGTATACCAACAGCTGCATCGACTGTCAGCGGGAGAACGAGCGGCTCGGCCAGTACGGCCGGTCGCTGGAAAGCGACGCCCACCGCTGGGACAAGATCGCCTCCCGGTCGTCCGACGACGAGGGCGACGCCCCGATCAACCTCAGCGACTTCGAAGTCGACTTCAGCGATTCCGCCCGCTGACCGACGCCGGTCGGTCGGCGATGACGACACGGCAAAGGGCCGCCCGGGCTTCCCGGCGCGGCCCTTTTGCGTCCAGCACGGTCGCTACTCGGCCATCTCGTCCAGGGCGCGGCGGTAATCCTCCGGGCGGTCGAGGTCGCGGAACGGGTCGCCCGTCGAGTCGACTGCGGCGAGGTCCGCGACCGGGACCGACCGAACCTCAAGCCGCTCCAGAATCGCCGACAACCGCCGCGCCCCCTCGGCCAGGAGCCGCGCGACGGCCGCTCGGGCGGGCCCGACGCGATACAGCGCGGCGAAGGGCTGAAGGCGGCCGTCGACCGTCGCCGCGGCCGCGTCGCGATCGCCGACGCGACCGACCAGGAGCCGAAGCCATTTGGCGGAAAACCAGGGCGCGTCGACAGCCGCGAGATAGGCGAACTCGGCGCTCTCGGGAAGGACCGCGAGCGCCGCCCCCAGCCCGTGGAGCGGGCCGGGATGCGGTGACGGGTCGCGGACGATCCGGACCCGTCGCGAGTCGAACGCGGGAAGCGATTGCCCCGGCGCGGCGGCCACGACCACCAGGTCGACGGCCGCGGCGAGTTGCCGAACCGCGCGTTCAAGCAGGGTTTCGCGGCCGAGGGGGAGATCGGCCTTGGACCGTCCCATGCGTCGGCTCGCCCCGCCGCAAAGCACGATCGCGACGACCTCCGGCATGGCGTTCCTCGAAAGACGGCGACCGTCGGCAATACTGTTCGGCACGAGATTTGACACCGCCGCGAGCCAACGCCAGACATCCCTTCTCCCCTTGTGGGAGAAGGGGGGATGGCGCCCTTGGCCGCCACATTTGCAAGTCGCGTCGAACACGATCGCGACCGTCCGCCGCGGGGGCGTCAGCCACGCGCGATGACGGTGGAGCCGTCGGGGGTGGCGTCGTCGGCGTAGTCGAACCACTTGGGCTCGAAGACGATCCGGCGCTGCTCGCGCATGGCGATGTTGGTGGTCAGGGCGATGATCGCGTCGGCCATGGCGACCTCGCCGTGGCAGCGGGGCTGGTGTTTCTCGTCGGCGTGGTAGTCGGAGGCGTCGCCGTAACGGACGCAGTAGGCGAAGTGCTCCAGTTCCTCGCGGTAGCCGCGGGAGGGATCGGCCGTGGCCAGGCCGCCGACGGCCGTCGCGGCGCTGGGGCCGGCGAGGCTGGGGCTGGTCTCAAGCGCGGGCTTCTTGCCGGCGTTCTCGACGGTGACGCTGGTGCTCTTGGAGAGCGAGGCGTTGCCCGCCTCCTTGAACAGCAGCAATTCCTGCTCCTGGTAGACGATCATGGTCCCCTTGGAGCCCATCACCTGCTCGCCGTAGCCGTCGAACGAGTTGGTGTTGATCGACGAGTAGGTGACGACGACCTTGGCGTCCTTGTCCGGGCCGGGGAACTCGAACATGGTGAAGACGTGGTCGTCGACCTCGCGGCCGTCCTTGTAGAAGAACGTGCCGCCGACGCCGGTGACGGCGATCGGGTGTTGCTTGCCCAGGAAGATCGAGCAGGCGTCGAGCTGGTGGCTTCCCAGTTCGGCCATGATGCCGGCGCCGGTGCGGTTGTAGAGCCGCCAGTTGATCAGCTCGTCAAGGCTCTTGTAGCCGTAGGAGGCGTAGTCGAGGTTGAGGTCGGCGTCGGGGTACGGGCGGTGCCAGGAGTCGCGATAGACGATGTTCCCCTTCTCGTCGCGGAGGATCTTGGGCAGCCCGGTGGCGTCGTCGAAGACGACGTTGCCGGCCTTGTCGGTCTCCACCCTGGGTTGGGCGTTGTTGCGGTGCCAGTTGGCGCGGATGTGGCGGACGTCGCCCAGCACGCCGCTGGAGAGAAGAAAGTTGGCGTTGTCGTAAAGCGCCGAGTAGTGCCGCTGATGGCCGACGGCCAGCAGTCGGTTGGTCTGGCGGGCGACCCGGCACATCTCCTTGCACTCGGCGATCGAGTGCGCCATCAGCTTCTCGGTGAAGACGTGCTTGCCGGCCTTCATCGCCTCGATGGCGACCGGGGCGTGAAGGAACAGCGGCAAGGCGATGACGACGACCTCGACGTCCGGATCCTTGTAGACCTCCTCCTTGCTGGCGTACTGCTTGAGCGCCTTGGCGTCGGCCTCGCCGTACTGCTTGTGCTTGGCGAACTCCTCGCGACAGCGCTTCTGCTGGGAGGGGCGGATGTCGCAGACGCCGATGTAATTGAGGTAGTCGCGGTTGTGGAAGCGGATCATGGCCTGGCAGCCTTCGTCGCCGGTGCCGATGATCGCGGCCTTGACGGGGGGCTTCTCGCCCATCTTGTCGTAGCCGAAGTAGAAGGCGCCCATCGCCGGGGTGGCGGCGGCGGCGGCCAACCAGTCGCGCCGGCTCATGCCCAGGGCCCGGTTGGCGTTCTCGCGGCCCAGCGCTTTCTCTTCGGGGGTCAGGTGGGTCATGGGACGGGTTCCTCGCGTTTGGGGGTGGCGGCTCAAAGACGGGCGGCGGCGGTCGTCGAATCGTCGGCGGTTTCGCGGTCGCGTCCGTCCGGTCCCTCGCGACGGGCCAGGCGGCGGCGACGGCGGGCGCCGAAGAGCAGGGCGTCGAGCCCCACCCAGTGGGCGCTGGGGGTCGTGGCGATCAGCAGGCAGGCGATCAACTCGATCAGGTTCTTGCTGACGATGAAGTAATGGCCCTCGACGTTGGGAGGCGCCGGCAATCCCGGCCAGGGGGGCATCGACAGGTAGATCATCCCCAGGAACGTCGCGGCGCCCAGGGCCGAAAGCGGCGTGAGCAGGCCCAGGATCAGGCAGGCCCCCATCGCGATCAGACCGTACATGGTCATTACGTTGGCGAGGTCCAGGAAGGTCGTCGGCGGCCGGTACGGCCCCCTCCCCTTCTGCTCGGGCGTGGCCAGGGTCTCGATCGCCCCCTTAAGCGCGTCGGTCCGCTCGACGATCGGCGCGATCAACTTGGGGCGGTCGACCGCCAGCGCCGTCCGGGTCTCCCGGGCGCGTTCGCGCTGGTAGGAAAGCGCGTTCGGGTCGCGCTCGGCCTCGATCGCGCCGCGGAGGTCGCGCATGTACTTGGCGACGTCGTTGGCGTTGTCGGGGGCGTGGAACCAGTAATCGGCCCAGACGTCGGCCTCGGCGAGAAGGTCCTTGACCTTCGCCCGTTGGTCCCCGTCGAAGCCGTAGTGGCCCTCCATCCCGGCGGCCGCGTCGGCCCACGACTTCTTGAGCCGCTCCGGGATCAGCAGGTCCAGGCCGTTGGGGTCGGCGAGCATCCCTCGGAAGTAGGGGGCGAACGGGCCGTTGGCGTTGCGCAGGTAGCCCTCCGCGGAGAACGGCTTGCCCTGGACGGTCGCCTGGTATTTTTCGAGCCCCTCGTACAGGAAGTGCCAGCCGATGGCGACGCGGAGCAAGACGAGGAAGGTCGCCCCGAGCAAACCGATCCGGAAACCTCTAGCGGCGTTCAGGGGACGCCTCCTTTCCCATCGTTACGATTGCGTCGCGAAGTCGCCGGGGCCCAGCCCCATGGCGACGACGCGGGGGCCGCGCCCGGGCGGCCCCTCCTCCACGAAGACGACCCCGACGTCCGGCCGTCGCGCCACGAGTTCGGCGGCGGCGGCGGGCCCCAGGACGTACAGGGCGGTCGAAAGCGCGTCGGCCTCCGCCGCGGTCGGCGCCAGCACGGTGACGCTCGCCGGCCCCGCGGCCGGCTCGCCGCGGCGCGGGTCGATGATGTGGCCGTAGCTCTCGCCGTCGATCACGAAGTTCTGGAACGCCCCGCCGGAGGTGCCGAGCCCTCGGTTTCGGATTCTAAAGATCCCCAGGGGCGCGGATTCGTCGAACGGGTTCCGCAGCGCGATCTCCCAGCGGTCGGCGAACCGTCCCGGCGGCGAGCCGAGGGCGTAGAGGCTGGACCGGCCGCCGTGGACCAGGGCCGACGTCGGCAGGGGGCAGCCGCGGATCACGTCGACGGCCCGATCGATGGCGTAGCCCTTGCCGATGCTCCCGAAATTCACCACCATGCCGGCGACGTCGAACCGAACCGACCGCGCCGCCGGATCGAGACGGAGCTTGCTCCAGCCGGTTCGGGACATGGCGTCGGCCCGTTCCTCGGCGGAGGGGACGCGCTTCGGGCCCTTGACGAACCCCCAGGCCAGCGAGAGCGCCCCGGAGGTGACGTCGTAGGCGCCGCCGCTCCACTGGGAGATCGCCCGCGCCAGTTCCAGAAGGTCGAACAGCCCGCGCTCCACCTCGACCGGCCCCAGGTGGGCCGAGCGGTTGAGCCGGGCGACCTCGGACTCGTCGTTGTAGATCGTCAGTTGCCGTTCCAGCGCCTCGACCTCGTCGAGGGCGCGCGAGGCCAGCTCGACGCCCCACGGCAGCCGCGCCCCGACGCGGACCTCGAACGACGAGCCCATCCCCGGCCGATGGACGCGCAAAAGATCGGTCGCCGCCGCCGACTCGGGGACGCGCGACGGCCGGCGCGCGATCGACGATCCCACGCGCCTCAGGCGCATCATGTCGCGGCGATTCACTCCGAAGCGGGGAGCCTTCACGGAACGGGCCCTTCTCGGGGCGCGGGGAGGTTTGGGGACGTCGACGGCGGGGAGGGTCTCGGCGAGCCGACTCGGCCGCCTGGACGTTCCTTCGACTATATGCCGCGAATCCCGCCGCGCGAAGAGTTTGAAGGAAGGAAAGAACGACGGCGGGGGCGGATGCGCCCGATCGTCGGGATCGCGTTCAGTCGACGTCCAGCCCGCGCTCGCGAAGCAGCGCCGCCATCCGCTCGGCCCGCTCCACCGCGGCGCGGGCCGCGGCCTCGGCCTCCTCGCGCGATCGACGCTCGGCGTCGGCGCGGCGGGTCTCGGCGTCGGCGCGGCGGGTCTCGGCCTTGGCGGCGCGTTCGGCGCGGCGTCGCAGCTTGGATTCCCGAAGCGCCAGCCGTTCGGCCGCCGCCGCGTCCCGCGACACCTCCGCGAACGTCCGAAACCGCTTCCCGTCGGGCCCGCGCACCACCAGGACGTCCCGCCCCGGCGGCGCCTCGAACGTGATCCCCAGCCGAGGGCTCCGCCAGTCCTCCACGTCGGCGATCGCCGCCAGCCTCCCCCCCTCGCGGAACCAGCCCTCCAAACTCCCCGACTCCGGATCGTAGTAGTAATACTCCTCCACTCCCCGGCGGTCGTAGATCCCCAGCTTCCGCTCCATCTCCGTCGCCGTGTTGCTCGGCGAGTCGATCTCGAAAACCACCTGGGGGACGACACCCTCCTCCACCCACTCGCGGTACGACCGGCGGTGCCCCCTGGGACGGCCGAAGACCACCAACACGTCGGGCGCGACCACGTCGCGAACGTCGTGCTCGGTGGCGTACCACAGCAGGTCGGCGGCCACGAAGACGTCGGCGCGGTCCTCGAACAGGACCGCGATCCCCTCCTTGATCGTGACGATCCACTGATACTGGAGGGTGCTCTCGGCCATCGGGTTTCCGTCGTCGCTGGGATACTCCGGCTCGTAGGGGTCGATGTAGACCGAGCCCGCCGCCCCCGCGGCGGAGGCGGCCGGATCGGATCGGGCGGTGCTCACGGCGGTCCCTCCCGCGCTTGGCGAAAACGCATACGTTGTTGGTTCCCGTTCAGTCGACGTCGATGCCGCGTTCGCGAAGCAGCGCCGCCATCCGTTCGGCCCGCTCCACCGCGGCGCGGGTCGCGGCCTCGGCCTCCTCGCGCAGCCGGGCCTCGGCCTTCAAAGCGCGTTCGGCGCGGCGTCGCAGCTTGGATTCCCGAAGCGCCAGCCGTTCGGCCG
>CALCIB010000295.1 GCA_937907525.1 uncultured Planctomycetales bacterium
CGCCGCGGCCTCCGAAAAAGTGTCGGGTCGTCAGCCCACCGGGAGAGGGGACGGAACGCGGCTTCGTCCTTGCTTGCGTCGCGCGGCGTTTTCGTTGCTTGATCCAGGCTCGCGAGGCCCGTTCACCGATGAAGCTCGACCCCGAGTTGCAAGAGTGCCTCCGCGACGAGGTGGCGGCGTTTCTCGACCGTCTGGGGGAATCCCCGGCGCGGAACCTGTACACGCCGCTCGCGCCGGCGGTGGCGGCGGGCGAGGTCCCCGACGATTTGCTCGACCCGCTGGGGCGGGTGCTGGAATTGAGCCTGGGGAGCGGCCGACTGCGGAAGATGCACGGGCCCACGGCCGAGGCCGCGGCGGCGCGGCTGTTCTGGCGGACCCCCCGCGGGGCGACGGTCAAGCGGACCTTCGACGAGGTCAACAAGGCCCTGATCGGCCTTCAAGGTCAGACCATCCGCTCGATCGACCTGACGCCCCGAATCCCGGGGGCGTACGCGGTGACCGTCGAGACCGACCGCTGCCGGGTCCGACTGTCCATCGACGAGTCGGGGGCCCAGTGCCAGGGGGTCGAGGTGGGCTTCTAGGATCGTCGATCGCGGAGCGCGGGGGCGGAGCGCTCTTGACCGCGACGGATCATGTAACGATCTTAATAAATGGTGGGCCTCGCGGGGCGTTCGACGCGGGCGTCACGGCGAGGTCGGCGGCGGTCGGCCGTCGCGTCCTCGCGCGAGTCCGTCGGCGTCGGGGCGATCCGAGGGCGACGCGCCGTCGCGATTACCCGCGCCGTCGTCGCGGTCGGTATTATTGGCGCGTCCCGAGGCGGCTGCCGATCTAGAATAGACTTGGACTTCACTCGCGTCGTCGGCGGGCCGGCAACGGCGGCGTCGCGGCGCGGGGGGGCGAACGCCGGGGGATCGACGGGCGCGTCGGGAACGATCGAGGACGTCGCGGATCGGCCTCTCGGGGGAGGTCGGGGCGGGGCGTCGGATCCCATGCGACAGGAAATGAAGCAATGTCAGTCGACCAGGCCTCCGGGAGGACTTACCTGCTGTTGTTCTCGGCGATGTTGGCGATCGGCGGGGAGGCGGGGTACTGGTGGTGGAGCACCCGCACCGACGTCTACACCGACAACGCCTACGTGGTCAGCAACATCACGCCGATCGCCTCGGACGTGACCGGCCAGATCGTGGCGATGTTCGTGGACGACAACATGTACGTCCAGCCGGGCGACCCGATCGCCCAGATCAACCCGGTGGAGTTTCAGATCGCCGTCGATCAGGCGCTGGCGGAGTACCAGCAGGCCGACCAGGCGGCGGAGGCGGCCGAGGTGACGACGGTGTACACCGCCGACGACCGCAAGTCGATGCTCGACGCCGCGGAGGCGAAGCAGGCCGAGGCCGAGCGGGCGGTTTCGGCGGCGGAGAAGGCCGTCTCCACCAAGGCGCGGCTGCACGAGATGGAGAAGGAGGAGCTGGCGTCGTTGAAGGCCCAACTGCCGGGGTTGGAGGCGCTTCAGACCAACGCCAAGTACTATTACGACCGCTACAAGAGCCTGGCCCACACCGGCGACGTGCCGGTGCAGGAGTTCGACAACCGCGAGGCCGCCTATCGCGAGTCGATCGCCAAGGTGCTCTCGCTCAACAGCGACATCAAGGCGGCCGAGCGCCAGGTGCTCGCCAGCGAGTTCGAGTTGCAAGAGGCGGAGGACCGGCTCGACCAGAGCAAGAAGGCGTTCGAGAACACCGAGGCGATGGTCGGCCGGGCCGAGGCCGAGCAGAAGCAGCCGACGATCGCGTCGGACACGGCCAAGGCGTTGCGGCACCAGCAGATGCTGGCCGAGGCCAAGCTCAGGGACGCCAAGATCCGCTTGAGCGACACGCTGATCCGGGCCCCCAGGGCCGGGATCGTCGGCCGTCGCACGTTGCAGGTCGGCCGGACGGTCGAGGCCGGCAAGCCGTTTTTGAGCATCGTGCCGTTGGACTTCGACAACCTCTGGATCGTCGCCAATCTGCGCGAGAACCAGATGCCCAACGTCCGGATCGGGCAGTCGGTGTCGATCACGGTCGACGCGATCGCCGACAAGACGTTCCACGGCTGGGTGGAGAGCGTCGCGGGGGGCTCCGGGGCGGTCTTCTCGCTGTTCCCGCCGGACAACGCCACCGGCAACTTCGTGCGCGTCGTGCAACGCCTGCCGGTTCGGATTCGGTTCTCGGACAAGGAGAACTACCAGAACCGGATCCGGCCCGGCCAGTCGACGCGGGTCACGATCGACACGACCAACATTGTGCGCCAGGGGAGCCAAGGATGGTGAACCGAAGCCGAGGACGGGCGACGAAGCCGGACGCCCCCGATCCGATCGCGCCGTCGCGTCGTCGCCGGCCGACGTCCGTATTCCCCGTGCTCGTGGCGCTTCTGGGCGTGACGGCGGGTTCGAGGGGTGAGGAGGCCGCCCCCGCGCCGCCGCCGGCCGTTCCGCCGCCGGCCGCGCCGGCCTTGCCGACGGCCGCGGAGGCCCCGCCGCCCCCCGCCGCGGCGGGCGTGGAGATTCCGCCGCCGCGGACGGGCCTGGAGCCGCCGGCCGACCGTCCGATCGCGGCGCCGAGCACCAGGACCGCCGCCGAGCGTCGGGAGGACGTGACCACCGAGCCGTCGAGCGTCTCGGCCGCCGGCGACGTCGACCCCCCCGCCGGCCCGCCGGCGCCGATGAGCCTGGAGGGCGCCATCCGCCAGAGCCTGGCCAACGTCGAGACGATCCAGGCCAACATCGCGGTCCAGACGGCGACCGTCGCCCGCTTCGAGGCCCTCAAGGAGTTCGTCCCCCTGATGAACCTGCCGCAATTGGCGGTGGCGTTCAACCAGTTCAGCGGCCCCGGCAAGGTCATGATCCTGCCGGACGTCACCGGCGGCGCCCTCTTGGAGGGCTCTCCCGGGCTGCAGCAGGCGTCGTTGAACCGGACCAACCTGTACTTCCCCATGACCCCCTCCGGCCACATCACCGCGCTTCCCATCGCCGAGGAGGGGGTGTACGCCAAGGAGTTGATGGAGCAGTTGGTGCGGCGCTCGCAGATGATGCTGGCGATCCAGCGCTACTTCGAGGCCAAGCAGATCGAGTACGGCATCCGCACCGCGCGGCTGGGGGTGGACCTGACCGCCGAGACCCTGGCCCTGACCCGCCGCAAGCTCAGCAAGCAGCAGGCCCACGACGTCGAGGTCACCGAGACCTCCGTCGGCGACCACCGCGCCCGGGTGCTGTTGACCGACCTGCAGAAGGACGCGCGGATCACCCAGCGCGAGCTGGCGGTGGTCCTGCACCAAAGCCGGCTCTTGTTGCCGCAGGAGTCGTTCGTCCCGATCGCGCTGGACGAGGCCTACGACTTCAACCTCAACGACCCCGACGAGGTGGACCTAGGCTACATGCCCGACTTCCCCGGCTCGCGCGAGGAGGCGGTGCAACTGGCCAAGCAGCAGCGGGTCGACGTGCGGCTGCGGGCCACCGGGCTTCGGATCGCCCGGCTGCAACAGAAGCGGAGCGTGTTGGGGCTCTTGGGCGAGGGCCGGCTGCCGGCCGAGTTGGGCTTCAAGAACACCAACCCCGCCAAGAACGGCGGCATCACCCTGGGGGCGATCTTCGGCTCGACCTACGGCCTGCCGGTCATCGACGTCGGCCTGTGGTCGGGCATCCGCGAGGCGCGGCTGGACGTGGTCAAGTCGCAGCTCGAACTGGAGGGCGCGTTGATCGAGGTGGCCTCCGACGCCGGCAACTCCTGGGACCGCTGGCGGCAGGCGATCCGCGAGTGGGAGCTCAGCGAACACGAGTTGAAGCTGGAGCAGGAGCAGTTGGAGCGGCTGGAACACCTTTACGAGGAGAAGCAGGCGATCTGGGTCGAGGTGCTGGGCCGGCGGGTCAACCTGCTGCGGGCCGACGCCAACCGCTGGACGCGGTGGTACAACCTGCAACTGGCCCGTTTCGACGTGCTCCGCTCCACCGAGCAGTTGCTCGACTACGTGGAGCGGAAGCGGATCGCCCGGATGACCGACCTGCAGAAGCCGGCGCCGGAGACGCTCACCGAGCGCTGGAAGCCCTGGCTGTCGACGAAGTGGAGCCAGCGGCGGTCGGGCCGGGACGAGCGAATCCAACGGACGGCCCTGGCCCCGGATGGAGGGAACCATGAGCAGCGATGACAGGCCGCGTCGGGGCGGGTTCGCGATCGCCCTGGGCGGGACGCTCGCGGTCGCGATCCTGGGGCTCGCCGGGGACTGCGCGGCGCAGTCGCCGTTTTCCGGGACCGCGGCGCAGGGGGGCGGGACGTTCACGATCCCCACGGCCCCCAATCCGTCGTCGGCCTTCACGGTCGAGCGGCCGCGGACGCCGCCGACCTCGCCGACGATCCGCAACCCGTCGCGAGCGGGAGGGCTGGCGCCCTTGCCGGGGGGCCGGCTGGGCCCGCTGGACGGCGGGGCGGCGAGCTTCCCCGAGGAGGGGATGGGGCCCGGCGGACTCCCCGCGCCGTTGACGGACGAGGAGGCCGGGACGTTCCAGCCGGTCGAGCTCCCCCCCAAGCCGACGGTGGCGCCGGAGTTGTCGGCGGCGGGGACGGCCCCGACCGGGCCGGAGGAGCCGATCGTCCTGAAGGCGGGGATGAACGTCACCCTTCGGGTCTGCCGGCTGCTCCCCGTGGACGGCTACGCCCCCGGCGAGCGACTGCTCAACGGCCACGCGGCGATCCAGCGGGGGGACCGCTTCATGGCCGAGATCCTCGACCCGGCCCCGCCGCGTCCGGTCTTCGTGGGGGGGGTCGTCACCGAGATCAAGCCCCCCAGCCGCTTCGGCCGCCCCGGCTACGTCGCCATGCAAATGACCCAGCTCGTCCAGTCCGCCGACGGCGGGACCAACGTGATCCCCTGGCGGATGGACATGAACGACCGCCGCTTCGTCACCCGGTTCCGCCGGGCCATGCTCACGACCTTGATGGGCCTGGAGGGCGCCGGCACCGGGGCCAGCATCGGCGCCCAGTTCTCCGGCGGCAACATGACGTTCATCGGCGGCGGCATGGGGATCGGGGCCGCGGTCGGGCTCGCCTACGCCACCCTGCAGCGCGGCGTCGAGGCCCGGCTGGAGCCGGGCGACACGTTCGAGATCGTCGTGGGGACCACCTCCATCAAGCCGGTCTCCCGCGAGTGGGAGACCGTTTTGTACCCGGCCGCCGACGCGAAGGTCGAGAAGCACAAATGAACATGATGAACCACTCGAGGAGATGGAGGGCGGCGCTGGCCCTGCTGGCGGCCGCGGGGTTGGGCGCGACGGGGTGCAAGCCCCCCCGCGCGGCGCCGGCGGGGACGCTGCCGCCGGCGTACACCTCCAACCAGATCACCGACCCGGCGCTTCTGGAGATCGCCGAGGGGATCAAGTCCTGGGGGGCGCGCCAGGTCAGCGCCGACAAGAAGCCGTTGTACGGCAAGATCGAGGTCCTGCCGCCGACGCCGATCGTGCAGCCGTACGGGGTGGGGGTCTTCCAGGCCGAGCCCAGGCTGCCGGTGATCCTGACCACCGGGGAGGGCTGGGCCGGGATGTCGCCCGCGGAGCGGGAGACGGCGGTCGCCCAGGCGTTCCATCATCTTCAAGAGGCGCTCAAGGACCTTCGGCACGCGACCCCCCTGCCGCCGACGCTCACGGTCCAGACGCCGCGGGGGATGAACCTCGCCTGGATCAACCGTCTGGAAGACAACGGAAGAAACGTCCATGGCGACGATTAGCGACGACGGCCGGCGGCCCTCCGGGCCCTCCCGGTTCGTAGGCGCCGCGCTGGAGGGCCGCCCGCTTTTGGCCTTCGTGGCGGTGCTCCTGGTCACCGGCGGCCACACGATGAACCTCCGCGAGCTGGGCGTCAGCCAGGGCTGGGTCGCCGCGGAGGTCTACGCGCTGCAGTCGTGCTACCTGTTCAGCCTGGCGGTGATGATTCTGGCCTGTCCGGCGCTGTCGCGGCGGCGGTCGCACCGGAGCCTGACCCGGACGGGCCTGGTGCTGGCGATCATCGGCCCGGCGTTGACCGGGATCGAGTTCCGCGACCCGCTTTCGAGCTTCCTGATCAGCCGGGCGGTGGCCGGGGCTGGCGCCGGGATGGTGATTTACTCGGCGCCCAAGCTGCTGCCACCGACTTGGAGGCGGCCGGTGGCCTGGGCGGTGATCCTCTGCCCGGTGGTCGGCACCGGGGCGGTCGCGGCGGCCACGATGATGTACGAGTCGTCGGAGTGGCGGCAGGGGTTCGTCTTCGAGGGGGTGGCCGCGGCGCTGGGGCTGGTCGCGCTGATGTCGATGGGGCCGATCCGCGAGGCCCCCGCGCGACCGCCGCGACGGCCGCCGTCATACCTCCCCAGCCTGATCCTGGCGACCGTCGCCTTGATCTACGTCTTGCACTGGGGCCAGTTGCACGGCTGGCTGGAGAGTCCGGACATCGCCGCGGCGACGACGGTCTTCGCCTGCTCCGCGGTCGTCTCGTTCTTCCTGGCCTGGCCCCAGATCGACATGCGGATCCTGGGCGAGAACTGGCCGCGGCTGGCCCTGTTCGCCTTCGGCGGGATCTGCCAGTTCTTCCACGGCTACATCATCAACGTCTACGGCGGGACGATGGTGAACCTGAGCACCTGGGAACGGGCCTGGATGATCTGGCCGATGCCGATCGGCATGGCGGTCGCGCTGACCCTCGCCTTGTTCACCGCCCCCCACATGGGGAGGCGGTACGGCCGGGCGGACTACGGGATCTTGACGGCGGTCGTCGGGCTCTTGATCCTGGCCGTCGGGCTGAACATGTCCTATCAGTACATGATGGAATGGCCGTACTGGGACATCCGCGACGTGGCCGACCTGAACTGGTTCCAGGCCCCCGGCCAGTGGGAGCTGGCGCCGGGGCGGTTCCTGATGGGGATGGGGGTCGGCATGTTCATGGCCGCCATGGACGCCCGCTCCAGCCCCGACCCCGAGCGGGAGGCGACCCTGCGGCCGTACCTCAGCGTCGCCCAGTTCGCCAGCGGCGCGCTGGGGGCGGCGGTCCTGATCAACTTCATGATCATCGGCCACAAGGTCCACTACTCCTACTCCTCCGAGCGCGACAGCATCCAGGCCGAGGAGATGGAGCAGCGCGAGGCGCTTCTGCTGGGCGCCTTCGACCAGGTCGGCAAGGACCTGCCGGTCAACTCCTCGAGGCTGCGGTTGTTCCAGTTCCTCAACTACGAGGCCGACAACCTGGTCTTCGCGACCATGTACTTCGCGTTTTTGGCCGTCGCCCTGGTGGTGGCGGTCTTCTTCGGCGGGCTTGGGATCTTGCGATACCTCGGCCGTCCCCGGCCGCCCACGCTCCCCTACGAGTTCGTCCGTCCCCGGCCGCCGAACCTCCGCGGCCCCGGCGGTCGGGCGCCTCGCGGATCGTAGCCCCGCCGCGGCTTCCACGTCCCGCGTCCGTTAGAATCGGCGACGGGTTCGGTGGACGGGCGCGGAGGGACCGAAGATGAGCGAGCGATGGGCGGGCGTGTTTCCGGCGATGACGACCCAGTTCCGCGAGGATCAGTCGCTCGACGCCGCCGCCACCGGGAGGCACGTCGAGGCGATGGTCGCCTCGGGCGTCGGCGGGCTGGTGATGATCGGCTCGTTGGGCGAGAACCAGACCTTGAGCCCCGACGAGAAGCGCGAGGTCGTCCGAACCGCGGTCAAGGCCGCGGCCGGCAAGGTCCCGGTGGTGGCCGGGATCGCCGAGACCTCCACCGCCGCGGCGGTCAAGGCGGCCCGCGACTTCGCCCGGGACGGCGCGGCCGGGTTCATGATCATGCCGCCGATGGTCTACCGACCCGACGCCGACGAGGCCGACGCCTTCTTCCGCAAGGTCGGCGCGGCCACCGACCTTCCCTGGATGCTCTACAACAACCCGATCGCCTACACCGTCGACGTGACTCCCGCGCGGCTGGCCGGGTTCGCCGACGTCCCCAACCTGGTCGCCGTCAAGGAAAGCTCCGCCGACCCCCGGCGGATCGTCGAGATCCGGTTGCTTCTGGGGGACCGATTCGCCCTGTTCACGGGGGTCGACGACCTGATCGTGGAGTCCTCGATCAACGGCGTCGACGGCTGGGTCGCCGGCTCCGGCATCGCCTTCCCGGCCGAGAACCAGCGGCTTTGGGACTTTCTGAAGGCCGGCCGCTGGGACGAGGCCCGCGCGCTTTACCGCTGGTTCTCGCCCTTGATGAAGCTGGACACCTATCCGAAGTTCGTCCAGTACATCAAGCTGATGACGCAAGAGACGGGCCTGGGCTCGGAGTGGGTCCGCGAGCCCCGCAAGCCGCTCTCGGGCGAGGAGCGGGAGCGGATCCTGGCCGTGGTCCGTCGCGGGATCGAGACTCGCCCGAAGCCGTAGGCGGTAATAATCAATCGATCGCGCGTGATTCAGGCGAAGGCGAATATGAACATCCCTTCTCCCCTTGTGGGAGAAGGTGGCCGAAGGCCGGATGAGGGGGACGCTTCCAGGGGCTTTTGGTTACGCCACCCCTCATCCGCCCCTCCGGGGCACCTTCTCCCTCAAGGGGAGAAGGCATGACGCGCCCGCTCCGGGCGCGAAGGAATTCACGAATGCGACGCATCCAGGTGATCGATTCCCACACCGGCGGCGAGCCGACGCGGGTCGTGGTCGAGGGGGGGCCGGATCTGGGCGACGGCCCGCTGGCGGCGCGTCGCGAACGGTTTCGCGAGCGGTTCGACCGCTTTCGCTCGGCCGTGGTCGAGGAGCCGCGGGGGTCGGACGTGCTGGTGGGGGCGTTGCTCGTCCCGTCGCACGAGCCGGGGTGCGTGGCCGGCGTGATCTACTTCAACAACGTCGGCGTTCTGGGGATGTGCGGCCACGGGACGATCGGCCTGGCGGTGACGCTCGCCCACCTGGGACGGATCGGGCCGGGGCGGTACAAGCTCGACACCCCGGTCGGCGTCGTCGGCTTCGAGTACGAGGGCGGCGCGCGGGTGTCGGTCGAAAACGTGCCGAGCCATCGATATCGCCATGACGTGAACGTCGACGTCGAGGGCCTCGGCCCGGTCGTCGGCGACGTCGCCTGGGGGGGCAACTGGTTCTTCCTGACGCCGATCGACGAGAAGATCGGATTGGACGAATCCGAGGCGCTGACGGCGCGCGCCGTCGCGATCCGACGGGCGCTTAAGGCGTCGGGCGTGACCGGGACCGACGGCGCCGAGATCGACCACGTGGAGTTGTTCGGCCCGGCGGTCGACCCGCGGAACCACGCCCGGAATTTCGTCCTCTGCCCGGGCCTGGCCTACGACCGCAGTCCTTGCGGCACCGGCACGAGCGCCAAGCTGGCCTGTCTGGCGGCCGACGGCAAGCTGAAGCCCGGCGAGATTTGGCGGCAGGAGGGCGTCGTCGGGAGCGTCTTCGAAGGGTCGTACCGGCCCGGCGACGACGGCCGCGTCCTTCCCGTCGTCACCGGCGAGGCGTTCGTCACCGCGGAGGCGACGCTCCTGATCGATCCGGCCGATCCGTTCGGGGAGGGGCTGCGGCCATGAGCGAGCCGAGGAAGACGGTGGTGGTCGGCGGCGGGGTGGTCGGGGCCTGCTGCGCGTACTATTTGGCGAAGGCGGGGCGGTCGGTGACGGTGATCGACGCCGGCGGGTTCGGCTCGGGGGCGTCGCACGGCAACTGCGGTTACGTCTGCCCCAGTCACGTCCTCCCCCTGGCCGCTCCCGGAGCGGTTCGGACGATCCTGGGCGTGATGGCCCGGCGGAACTCGCCGGTTCGCCTCAAGCCGAGCGTCGTCATGCGCGATCCGGGCTGGTTCCTGGCGTTCGCCCGCCGCTGCAACGAGAAGGACATGATGGCCGCCGCCGCCGGGATCGCGGCCTTGCTGAAGTCGTCGCGGTCGCTCTACGACGCGATGATCCGCGACGAGCGGATCGATTGCGACTGGCAAGCCAAGGGCCTGTTGTTCGCCTTCCGAACGCCCAGGGCGATGGGGCATCACGCGGAGGTCGACCGTCTGTTGCGGGAGCGGTTCGACACGCCGGCGCGTCGGATCGAGCCGTCGGAACTGCTCGATCTGGAGCCCGCCCTGCGGCCGGGGCTGGCCGGCGGCTGGCACTACGAGGGGGACGCCCACCTTCGGCCGGATCGGCTAATGGCCGAGCTGCGCCGGGTGCTCGTCGAGGCGGGCGCGACGATCCACGAACGGCGCGCGGCCCTGGGGTTCGTCCGCGAGGGGGGCCGAGCGACGGCCGTTCGGACGGCCGCGGGCGACCTGCCCGCCGACGAGGTCGTCGTGGCGCTTGGGGCGTGGACGCCGCTTTTGGAGCGGGATTTGGGCGTTCGCGCGCCGATCCAGCCGGGCAAGGGGTACTCGACGACGTATCGCCGGGTCGAGTCCCCCCCCGCCCTGCCGATCATCTTCGAGGAGGACCGGGTGGCGGTGACGCCGTTCCGGGACGGCTACCGGATCGGCTCGATGATGGAGTTCGTCGGCCGCGACGCGACGATCGACCGTCGCCGGCTGGCGGTGCTCTCGAAGGTCTCGGCCCGCCACCTGAAGACCAGGACGATCGGCGATCCCGAGGAGGAATGGAGCGGTTGGCGGCCGATGACCCCCGACGGCCTGCCGATCGTCGATCGAAGCCCGAGCCTGGGCAACGTCCTGATCGCGGCCGGTCATAACATGCTGGGGCTCTCGACGGCCCCCGCCACGGGCAAGCTCGCCGCCGAGCTTCTGACCGGGACGGACCCGCATGTCGATCCCCGGCCTTACTCGGCCGACCGCTTCCAGTCCCGTCGCGACGCGGTCGGCCGCCCCGAGCCCCCCATCGCTTCCGCGGATGCGTGATGGCGCGCGTCGAGTGATTTTCGTTGTATTCTCCATTGCCTAAGCGAACCGCGTCCCGCGATGATTGATCGGACGTAGTAAGTCGGTCGTGATTCATCAAGGGACGTCGCTCGTGCGCAGGCCATTCCTTTTAAGTCCGACGCGGCCCGGCCGGGTCGTGATCGCGTTGCCGGTGGCGGTCGGTTGTCTGATCGGTTGCGGCCCGTCGGATAACGGCGCGTTGGACGTGGAGCGATCCAAGGCCATCGCCGCGGAGAAGAAGATCGGCCCCGGCGCCAAGTCGGTCCCGGTGAAGACCGTGAAGACTCGCGGGAGGGGAAGGCGTTCCCGCCCCGTCCAGACGGGACCCGCCGCTCCGCCGCCGCGTTGAGTTCCGCCCGCGTCGCATGACGCCCGTTCGTTCCCGTCGCCCGCGCGTCTGGAGGCTCGACAATGAATCGGCACGATCGCCGTGGGGGGGCCGGGTTCACGCTCATCGAGTTGTTGGTGGTGATCGCGGTCATCGCCGTGTTGATCGCGCTTTTGCTGCCGGCGGTGCAGGCGGCGCGGGAGGCGGCGCGGCGGTCGCAGTGCGTCAACAACCTCAAGCAGATCGGCCTGGCCGCGGCGAACTACGAGTCGACCGCCGGGTCGTTCCCGCCGGGGTTCATCCCCAGTCAGCTTTGGGCGGGGACGTACTACTCCGGTCCCAGCGCCTTGTTGCATCTGTTGCCGCAGATGGAGCAGACGGCGATTTACAACGCGTGGAACGCGATGCTTTCGCCGTACATGGAGGCGAATTACACGATCGCCGGGGTGAACGTCGCCTCGCTGGCCTGCCCCAGCGATCCGGCGGCCGGCGAGAAGACGCCGTTGACGTTGAACTATTACACGACCGGCGCCCAGCAGGCGCACGTCAACTACACCCCCTGCCGCGGGACCTGGTTCGTCGCCACTTACGACCAACCCGCCGACCCGTGCATCCCCGCGGCCGTCGCCAGCGCCTACGGGGTGATCTTCCCGCACGGCGTCGTGACCGTCGCGGGCATCACCGACGGCGCGAGCAACACGTTCCTCTTCGGCGAGCAGGCCCGGGGGATGATCGCCGCGGCGTCGCGCGGCGGCTGCCTGCCGTGGCAGTCGGGCTACTGGTACGACGAGCACTACGACGCCAGCCTGCCGCCGAACGCCTGGAAGCGGCTCAAGGACCAGATCAGCACGGGCGGTTGGTGGTGGATCGCCAACTTCGGCGCCTCCAGTTTCCACCCCGGCGGAGTCAACGCCGGCTTCGCCGACGGTTCGGTGCGGTTCGTCAAGGACGACGTCAACTCCTGGCCGATCGACACCTCGGCCACCGGCTACGGCTACCCGATCGGCATCGGCGTCGAGGCGGGGCCCTGCGGAATCTGGACCTACGGCGCGGCCGTCCCCGGCGTCTACCAGAAGCTCGCCACCCGCGCCGGCGGCGAGGTCGTCAGCGCGGACGCGTACTGACCGGCCTCCCCGACCGGCTCAGCCGCGAAAGTAGACGTAGGCGAAGAGGATGCAGGCCAGCACGACGGCCGAGGCGACCACGTCGATCCGGTCCCAACTGCCGCGGGTGCGGGCGCGGTCCTCGGCCGTGGCGGTCGCGAAGGTCAACCCCTGGATCCGCCGGTAGTCGGGCGCGGCGGTCAGACGGCTGACCACGACCAGGACCGCGGCCGAGACGATCGCGATCAACACGCTGAAGTATTGAAAATAGATGTTGTTGACGATCCAGAGGAACGTCCCCGGCGCGTATCCGTGCTCGTAGCCCTTCATCCCCAGGGTGACCGGGGTGTCCACGGCCATCCGGAACGCCCCCAGCGCGAAGCCGACGGCCATCGCCCAGAAGCAGCCGGGGCCGTTCAACCTCTTGAACGCCACGCCCATGAAGAAGACCACGAAGACCGGCGGCGCCAGGTAGCCTTGCACCGCCTGGAGGTAGTCGTACAGGCCGTGGGCCCCCTGGATGACCGGCAGCCACGCCAGGGCGACGAGGACCACCGCCGCCGTCGCCAACCGGCCGACGCGGACGATCCGGGCCTGCGTCGCCTCGGGCCGCCACTTCTGGTAGAGATCGACGGTGAACAGCGTGGAGCAGGCGTTGAAGACGCCCGCCAGCGAACTCATCAAGGCCGAGAGCAGCCCGGCGACCACCAAGCCCCGCAGCCCCGTCGGCAGCAGGTGCTTCACCAGCATCGGGAAGACCGCCTGAGCCTCGTGGGGGACGGGCCGGCCGGCGGCGTCGACCATTCCCTCCAGCCCCGGAACCTTGCCGCTTTTGGCGAGCGCGTAGCCGATCATCCCCGGAATGATGAACAGGTAGACCGGGAACAACTTCAGGAAGCCGGCGAAGATGCTTCCCCGTCGCGCCGTGCGCTCGTCGGGCGCGCCCAGGGCGCGCTGGACGATGTACTGGTCGGTACACCAGTACCAAAGGCCGATGATCGGGGCGCAGAAGAGCATCCCGAGCCAGGGGTAGTCGCCGTTGAAGTACCAGGCCTGGCGGACCACCTCGCCGGCGGCGTTCTTCTCAAGCACCGGGGCCCAGGTCCCCTCCACTCCGGCGGGGATCAAGGGACGCCAGAGGTTGAACATGTCCGAACCGCAAAGCCGCCTCAGCTCCCCCCAGCCGCCGAGGACGTAGAGGCCGTAGAGCGTCAGCGCGCCGGAGCCCAGGATCAGGATCACCGTCTGCACGGCGTCGTTGTAGGCGACCGCCCGCATCCCCCCGAGCGCCGTGTACAACCCGGTCAGCACGATGACCAGGATCGAGCCGATCCAGAAGCTGTCGATGACGACCCCGCCGAGGTCGAGGCGGACTTCCGGCAGAAGCGTGGCGAAGACCACGCCCCCGGCGAAGACCCCCACGGCGATCTTCGAGACGATGAACGAGACGATCGAGACCACCGACAGGACGTACCGCGACGCCGGCGAGAACCGCCGCTCCAAAAACTCGGGCATGGTGAAGACCATCGCCCGGCTGTAGAACGGCACGAAGACCCAGCCCAGCACCAGGAGGCACCAGGCGTGCAATTCGTAGTGGGCCATGGCCACGCCGTCGGCCGCGCCCGAGCCGGCCAGGCCGACGACGTGCTCGGAGCCGACGTTGGAGGCGAAGATCGAGGCGCCGACGACCCACCACGAGAGGTTGCGCCCGGCCAGGAAGTAGTCGTCGGCGGTCTCCTTCCCCTTGCGGATGACCCACCAGGCCACGCCGAGCAAGAGTCCGAAGTAGGCCGCGATCACCAGCCAGTCCAGGCCGGCGAGACTCGCCGAGGCGGTTGCTTGCGCGATCATCATCGAAAAGCCGTCCGCTGAAGGAGAATTGGTGGATCGCGATTCGGACGGTCTTCCCCCCTCGCGGGGGAAGACAGACCGCGAGGAACGCCGCCGAAACAACTTCCCGCGAACAACCTGGGAGAGAATATCCACAGATTTCCCAGATTAACACAGATTACATTAAATTGTCCGATCTGAATCTGCGTCAATCTGGGAAATCCGTGGATGAATTCCTCGACGGAG
>CALCIB010000296.1 GCA_937907525.1 uncultured Planctomycetales bacterium
CCCTCGCGGGGGAAGGTGGCCCGAAGGGCCGGATGAGGGGGAGGACGCGCCGGAAGACCGTTGACGTCCAATGCTTGCCGGACGGGCTATCACGAATCGCGACGGTCCTCGTTCGCGTCGTCCCCCTCATCTGACCGCTTCGCGGTCTGTCTTCCCCCGCGAGGGGGGAAGAGGGACGTCAAAGCAGCATGCGGGCCGGCTCTTCGAGCAGGTTTTTGAGCGTCCGCATGAAGTCGGCCGCCTCGGCGCCGTTGACGGCGCGGTGATCGACGGTGAGCGTCAGGGTCATGACGCTTCCCGCGACGATCGCGTCGCCCTGGACGACCGGGCGGCGCTCGGCGGCGGAGACGGCGAGGATGGCGGCCTCGGGGAGGTTGATGATGGCGTCGAACTGCTTGACGCCGTACATCCCCAGGTTGCTGACGGTGAACGTCCCGCCGGTGAGTTGCTCGCCGGAGAGGTTGCCGCCGCGGGCGGCCGCGGCCAGCGCCTCGCTCTCCCGGCGGATCTCGATCAGCCCGAGTTCGTCGGCGCGGTGGAGGACCGGGACGATCAGTCCTTCCTCAAGCGCGACGGCGATGCCGATGTTGACCTCGCCGCGCTGGACGATGGCGTCGGGCTCGAAGGTGGCGTTCAGGGCCGGGTGGCGGCGGAGGGCGACGGCGACCGCCTTGGTGACGAAGTCGCCGACGGAGAGCTTGACCTTTTGGGCCGCCAGTTCCTTGTTGAGCGTCTCGCGCAGGACCAGCAGCTTGTCGACCCGGACGTCCACGGTGACGTGGAACTCCGGCGCGGTCTGCTTGGACTGCGTCATGCGCTGGGCGATGGTCTTGCGCATCCGCGAGTTGGGGATCCGCCTGTCTTCACGCGCGGCGCGGGCGTGGCCGTTGGCGGCGGCGACGGCGGCGCCGCCCCTGGCCAGGAAGTCCTCGACGTCGCGACGGATGACGCGACCGCCGGGGCCGGTCCCCTTGACGCGGGCGAGGTCGACGCGGCCCTCGGCGGCGACCTTGCGGGCCAGCGGGCTGGATCGGACGCGACCGCCGGGGGCGGCGGCGACCGCGACGGCCCCGTCGTCCTCGCGCTCGTCGCGCGCCTCCCGGCCTTTCGAGGCCGTCTTGGGGGCGCCGTTGCCGCCGCCGCTCGTGGAGCCCGCGGCCGCGGGCCTGGCGTCGGTCTCGGCCTTGGCCTTGGCGCCGCCGGCGAGTTTGGCGGCGACCTCCTTGGGGTCCTCTCCCTTCTTGGCGAGGACCAGCACGCGCTCGCCCAGTTGCACCTCGTCGCCGGCCTGGTGGTCGAGGAGGGCGACGACGCCGTCGTCATACGCCTTCATCTGCATCGTGGCCTTGTCGGTCTCGATGTCGGCCAGGGCGTCGCCTTCCTTGATCGCGTCCCCCACCTTGACGAGCCACTGGGCGATGACCCCGCTCTCCATGGTGGGGCTGAGCTTGGGCATGGTCACTTCGATCGGCACGAATCCACTCCTCGGGGCCGAAATCTAGTAGACCGTCGCACATAAGAACATGGGTTCGCTTCGTCGAAAAATCCGAAGTGGCCTGATGGCGATCATCCCTTCCCCCCTTGTGGGAGAAGGCGCCCCGGAGGGGCGGATGAGGGGAGGCGCGACCGGAAGCCCCTGGAAACGCCCCCCTCATCCGGCCTTCGGCCACCTTCTCCCACAAGGGGAGAAGGGATTACACCTTTCCGTCCGCGGTGGTTTTCGAGAAAGCAGTCCCGTATTCCTAGATGCGTCGGTCTACCAGGCCCCCCGTCGGCCTCGCGGGGCGGGGGACCCTGGGATCAGCGATAGGTCACCTGGTCGACGGCCGCGAGGATTCGCGGGACGGACGGGAGCATGGAGCTTTCCATCCGCTTGTTGTAGGGGATCGGGGCGTCGCTGGAGGCGACGCGGAGGATCGGGGCGTCGAGTTCGTCGAAGACCGCGCGGTAGATCCGGTCGGCGACGCCGGCGCCCAGGCCGCAGTAGGGCCAGTTTTCCTCGACGATGACGGCGCGGTGGGTCTTGACGACCGACCGGGTGAGCGTCTCCATGTCGAGCGGGCGGATGCTCCGCAGGTCGATCACCTCGGCGTCGATCCCCTGGGCGGCCAGTTCCTCGGCGGCGGCGAGCGTCTCCTT
Source organism: uncultured Planctomycetales bacterium (assembly GCA_937907525.1). Taxonomy (GTDB): domain Bacteria; phylum Planctomycetota; class Planctomycetia; order Isosphaerales; family Isosphaeraceae; genus Paludisphaera. The sequence goes on from CALCIB010000296.1 coordinate 2,140, forward strand.
GAGGGGGCGCGAGTAGGTGATGAGGGTGACGTCCTCGCCGGGTCGCTTGACGTCGGCCTTGCCGATGGGGACGAGGTGTTCGCCGTCGGGGACTTCTCCCTTCTGGGGGTAGAGGACCTCGTGCTCCAGGAAGACGACCGGGTCGTCGGAGCGGATGGCCGATTTCAGGAGGCCCTTGGCGTCGGCCGGGGTGGCCGCCGTCAGGACGGTCAGGCCGGGGACCTGGGCGTACCACGCCTCGGGGCGGTGCGAGTGGGTGGCGCCGAGTTGGCCGGCCATCCCGGAGCTGCCGCGGAAGACGATGGGCATGTCGAACTGGCCGCCGCTCATGTAGCGCATGTTGGCGGAGTTGTTGACGATCTGGTCGAACGCCACCAGGCTGAAGCTGAAGGTCATGAACTCGACGATCGGCCGCAGGCCGACCATGGCGGCGCCGATGCCGATGCCGGCGAAGCCTTCCTCGGAGATCGGCGTGTCGACGACCCGGCGGGGGCCGAACCGCTTGAGCATCCCCTGGGAGACCTTGTAGGCGCCGTCGTACTCGGCGACCTCCTCGCCCATGAGGAAGACGCGGTCGTCCCGCTCCATCTCCTCGGTCATCGCCTGGTTGAGGGCTTCTCGGAACGAAAGAACCGCCATGGTCACTCCTGGGGGATGAAGGGGGCCGCCGTGACGTCCTCGTACAGCGACTCCAAGGACGGCTGCTCGCTGTCCTCGGCGAACTCGATCGCATCCTCGATCTCGGCCTTGACCTCGTCGAGCATCGCCTCGATCGCGTCGTCGTCGAGCCAGCCGCGGTCGCGCAACACGTTCTCGTACTGGATGATCGGGTCTTTCTTCATGTGCTCGTCCAGCTCGCCGCGGGAGCGATAGGTCGCCGGGTCGCTGATCGAGTGGCCCTTGTAGCGGTAGGTGCCGGCCTCGATGACGCTGGGACCCTCGCCGGCGCGGGCGTGCTCGACGGCCTCCAGGGTCGTCTTGGCCATCGCCTCGACGTCGTTGCCGTTGACCTGGTGGCCGGGGATGCCGTAGGGGACGGCGCAGCGGACGGTCAGGTCCTCGACGGCGCTGGAGCGGACCAGTTGGGTCCCCATGGCGTACAGGTTGTTCTCGATGATGTAGACGACCGGCAGCTTCCACAGGGCGGCCATGTTGAGGGCCTCGTGGACGCCTCCCTGGTTGATGGCGCCGTCGCCCAGGTAGCAGAGGGTCACGCGGTCCTCGCCGCGGTACTTGGCGGCGAAGGCGAAGCCGGCGGCCAGCGGGATGTGGCTGCCGACGATGGCGTGCCCCCCCAGCATGCCCCGCTTCACGTCGAAGAAGTGCATCGAGCCGCCCTTCCCCTTGGAGCAGCCGGTGGCCTTGCCCAGAAGCTCGGCCATGCCGACGCGGGCGGGCATCCCCATGATCAGGGCGTGGCCGTGGTCGCGGTAGGCGGTGACCACCCAGTCGTTCTCGCGGAGCACGCCGATCGACCCCACCGCCACCGGCTCCTGGCCGCTGTATTGGTGGAAGAACCCGCCGATCTTGTTCCCCTTCTGGTAGAGCATCTCGGCCCGTTCCTCGAACCGGCGGATCAGCATCATCTGCCGCAGCCAGTCCAGGGCTTTGGTCCGGTCGACGATCGGTTCCACTTCCATTTGTACTGAGGCCATTGCACCCTGACTCCTGAGTGGACGGTGGACCAGGCGGGGCTTGGTGGGGCAAGGCCCCTCGCCCGTTCGGGGCGGGTCGCTCCCCGAGGCGACGACCGACGCGGCGGACTCGCCGCGACCGCGGCTCGATCGACGCCGCGCCGCGGGCGGCCATGGTCTCTAGTCCATCATCCGCCGATGGTATTCTGGACGGTCCATCTTATACGAAACTCCCGCCGTCTTGCCAGAAAGGTTGACCCGGAATCGAACCCGACGGCCCCCGCGCGCCTCTGAGGAAATCCGCGCCGGCGGGGATTCGCTCGGAAAACGGCGGCTGGGCCGGGTCTTTCTCCTTGGCGACGCGACGGTCGCGCCGACCTTCGATCTCTCCGGGGCGATGATGGATGAACCCGCCGAACGCCTGGCGAGCGGCGAGCCGGCGGCCTTCATCGCGTTGTACGACGCGACGGCCGACCGCCTCCGCCATTACCTCGTCGCCATGCTGGGGGCATCGGCCGACGCCGACGACGTCCTTCAAGAAACCTTCCTCCGACTCGCCCGCGACCGTCGGCGATTGACGGAGATCGACGACCCGATCGCCTTCGCGTTCGCGGTCGCCCGCAACGAGGCCCGCCGCTGGCTCGACTCCCGCCGTCGCCGCTCCGCGACGACCGCCGCCGCCCGCGACCTGTTCGTCGAGGCCGATTCCGACGACCCAAGCGCCCGCGAGGCGGCCGAGGACGCCGCGCTCGCCCTGGCCGCCTTGAGCATCTCCGACCGCGAGATCGTCGAGTTGAAGCTGTTCGCCGGCCTGACCTTCCGGGAAATCGCCGCGATCGTCGGCCGCCCGCTGGGGACGGTCGCCTCGCGCCATCAAGCCGCCCTGGGACGGATGCGCGACGTTTTGTCGAGGAGGGAGCGATGAACGACGACGTGGAGCGACGCCTCGCCGCGTTGACGCCCCGAGGCGCGCCGGCCGAGCTTCGGGCGCGGATCCTCCAGGCGGTCGCCGACGAACTCGCGCGGCCGGTCGCCCCGCGAACGCGACGGCGCTTCCCCATCGGCCTGGCGACGGCCGCGGCGCTGGTCCTGGCCGTCGGCTTGAACCTGATGGCCGATCGCGACGCCGCGGCCCGGATCGATCGCGCGTTCGGCCCCCGGCCGATCTCGCCCCAGGCGCTCGCGATCGCCCGCGACGTCGCCGAGGTCGCCGGGCCCGAGGCCGGCCGCTGGGCGCTCGACCGCCTCTCCGCGGCGACGGTCCCGGCCGAGCCCGACCCCGCCCGCCACGTCGCCGAGGTGCAACGCCTCGCCCATGATTTGAACCGCGAACTTCGGGAGGAACCTCATGAAGCGCCTCATCCTCAAGTCCCTCAAGTGGGGCGGGGTCGTCCTCGGCCTCTTTCTGGTCGTGTTCTTCTCGTGGAGCGCGTGGCATACGCGCGTCACCGGGCGACGGCTTGAGGCCCGCCTGCAAGCGCTCCGGGCGGCCGGCGATCCCGTCTCCCTGGCCGACCTCGCCGCCAGGCCGATCCCGCCGGGCGACAACGCCGACGTCGCGCTGGAGGACGTCGCGGCCGAGGCGGAGGCGATCCAGAAGGGGTTGATGGAGATCTTCCCCAAGATCGGCCGCCCCGAGGGTTCGATGGACGCGGAAACTCAATCCAAGGTCGAGGCCCTCTTCCGCGACCATCCCCGCGTGGTCCCTCGGCTGTTGGAGGCGGCGGAACGTCCCGATTACGCGCACGCTTACGACGTCTCGCTCCCCACGACCGAGTTCCTCTCGAAGCTGATGGACGTGATCCCGAAGCATCGAACCGCGGCCAGGGTGCTGGCGGCCTGGTCGATGCTGCTCACGTCCCAGGAGAAGCGCGACGAGGCGATCGCGGTGAACGTCGCGGGGTTGAAGCTGTCGGCCCACTGGTCGCGCGAGCCGATGCTGATCGGCTACCTCGTCTCCGTGGCGACCACCCGGCAGGCGCTGCTCGGCGCGGCCCAGGTCTTGCGGTCGGGCCCCGTCGCCGAGGAGTCCCGCCGCGCGCTCGACGCGGAGCTGGCCCGCCGCGACGACCTCGACGGCTATCGGCGCGCCCTCCGCGTCGAGCGATCGTTCTCGCTGACCGTGTGCCGCGAATTCACCCGGAACATGTTCTGGCTGCGCGGCTGGCTGTTCAATAACGCGCTGCTGATGTTCATTGATTTCTATGAGGAACAACTCCAACGCTCCGAGACGCCGTACCCGGGGCTCGCCGCTCTGGGCCCGCCGACGTCCACCCGCGGCTACTGGCATCCGCTACGGCCGCTGGCGGACCTTCTGGAGCCCGCCGTCCTGGCGGCCCGTCGCGCGGCGGAGACCCAGCGCGCGATCGTTCGGGCGCTCCGCGTGTTGAACGCGCTTCAGGCCCTCCCGCCGGACGCGCCGGCGCCGGCCGATTTGACGACCCTGGGCCTTCCCGCCGCGGCGATCCTCGACCCGTACACCGAGAAGCCGCTGATCGTCAAGAAGCTCCCGGAGGGCTGGCTCGTCTACTCCGTCGGCCCCGACCTGGTCGACGACGGCGGGATCCTCGACAAGGACCGGGACGTCGGCTTCGGCCCGGCCGAGGCCCCGTCGAAGTCGCCGACGCCTGGGGACTGATCTCCGAAGTCGCGCCCCGTGGAGGCTTGACATCCAGGCCCGGATGACGAAATGTTGAAGGATCGGGGCCGTCTTTCAAGTCGCCCCGCCTCCTCCTCAAGACCGGCCCCACCCATGCCCACCGCGCGACGACGATTTTGGACGCTCCTGCTCCGGCTGCCGCCGGCGTTGGCGTTCGCGATCGCCGTGGCGATCGGAACGGACGCGGCGGCCTGCGCCCCCGAGGGCCACTCGTCGACCTGCAAGTGCCCGGCGAGTTGCCACGAGCGAGCCAAATCGTGTTGCCGACGGCCGAAACCCGCGGCCGATCGCGAGGAGAAGCAAGCCGCGCCGGCCGCTCCGACCGTCGATGGGACGGCGGAGACGGTCGACGGCCCCTCGGGTTCCTGCGTGTGCGCCGCGCCTCGCGGCGAGGACGTCGCGCCGGTGAAGACCGCGACGGTCGAGAGGGGCGACGCGGCCTGGCTCGGCCTCGCGTCCCGTCGCGCGCTCGCGCGCGGCGACCGCCTCCCCCCGCCGTCGTCCGAGCGTCCCGCGACGGGGGACGGCCCCCGACTCGACCGCCCTCCGCGATCGACCCCCTCGGCCTGAGCGCGCGCCCAGGCCGCTCCACGCGCGTCTTGCGTCCGCGCCGGCGAGCCCGGCGCCTTCGTGGAAGGTCCGTATCACGGGGATCGTTATGTCGATTCGAAAGGGTTTCACGCTCATTGAATTGTTGGTGGTGATCGCGATCATCGCCGTTTTGATCGCGCTTTTGCTTCCGGCCGTGCAGGCGGCCCGCGAGGCGGCGCGCCGCGCCCAGTGCATGAACAACCTCAAGCAGTTGGGGCTGGCGATGCACAACTACCACTCGTCGGTGAACACGTTCCCGGTCGGCTTCCTCTACCCGAGGTCGGGCCAGACCTATCCGGGGATTCCGGCATTGCACTACCGCTGGTCGGTGCTGGCGGAGCTGTCGCCGTACCTGGAGCAATCGACGGTCTTCAACGCGCTGAACATGGACTGGCCGATCACCGCGGGGCCGACGAGCGTTTTGGGGACGAGCCCCTGGACGCCGTTCGGAGCCAACACGACGGCCATGGCGGCGAAGGTCGCGGTGTTCACCTGCCCGAGCGACTCGGCCCAGCCGCCAACGACCCTGCCCGGCGGGGTGCTCTCGGGGCCGTCGAACTATCAGTTCTGCACGGGCGACGGCTCCCCCGGAAGCGCCAACCCCGGCGACGCGGGGGTGACGGTGCCGGCCAACGGGGCGTTCGTGCTGGGTCCGCCGCAGTCGGCGGCGACGATCACCGACGGCCTCAGCGGGACCGTCGCGGCCTCCGAGCAACTCATCGGCACGGCGGGCGGGGGCGCGGCGACGGTGTCGGGCTCCGCGCCCGCGGGCTTCGTCGGCCGCCTCGCCGCGATCGGCTCGACCCCGTTGAGCGACGCCGGCTGCGCCTCGCCTTCGGGCTGGCGGCTCGACAAGGGCTACGCCTGGTGGGACGGCGACTACCGCTCCTGCCTTTACAACCACTACCTGACGCCCAATTCCAAAGCCTGGGACTGCTGGCAGGCGAGTCCGCCCCACAACCCGGCGCTGAAGGCCGCGCGAAGCAACCACCCCGGCGGCGTCTCGGTCCTGTTCTGCGACGGTCACGTCGGGTTCGTCAAGGACTCGGTGGCGTTGCCGGCCTGGCGGGCCGTCGCCACCCGCCACGGCGGCGAGGCCGTGTCGTCCGACGCGCTGTGACGGGCCGACCCGGCGGCCGTCGAATCGTGGCGGCGCCGCCCGCGCCGCGATCGCCGACGACGAGGGCTTGACATCGGCCGCGGAAAGGCGAAACGTGGAGAGAAGCCATCATTGAGGTTTCCTCATCGTTTCGTCTTCCCCCCGCCACCGACTCTCCCATGCCCACCGCGCGACGACGATCCTGGACGCTCCTGCTCCGGCTGCTGCCGGCGGCGGCGTTCGCGATCGTCGCGGCGACGGGATCGGCGGCGGCGGAGGCCCGGGCTTTCGAGCTTGGCGCGGCGGACGCCCGCGCCATGTGGTCTCATTCGCCGGCGGGCGGGCCTGGGGCGAAACGGTCGGCTCGTCGCGTCGGGAGGAAAGTCGCGCCTCGCCTTCCGGCCGTGGGGGGCGAGGACGACGACGGTGCCGGCCCCGCGGGACGCTGGCTCGGCGCGTCGCCTCGCGGCGAGGACGTCGAGGAGGTGAGGACGGTGACGATCGTGGACGACGACGCGGCGAGGATCGGCCTCGACCCCCGCCGTTCGCCCGCGACTGGCGGCCGAGTCCCTCCCCCCTCGTCCGATCGCGCCGTCACGGTCGACGGTCGTCGACTGGAGCGCCCCCCCCAGTGGGTCCGCTCGGCCTGAGCGCGCGCGCTCGGGCCGTTCCACGCGTCTTGCGACCGCGCCGGCGATCCCGGCGCCTTCGTGGAGGGTCCATGCCGGGGGGGGCGAGACATGTCGATTCGAAGAGGGTTCACGCTCATAGAGTTGTTGGTGGTGATCGCGATCGTCGCGGTCCTGATCGCGCTTTTGCTTCCCGCCGTCCAGGCCGCCCGCGGGGCGGCTCGTCGCGCCCGTTGCAAGAACAACCTCAAGCAGTTGGGGCTGGCGATGCAGAACTACCATTCGGCGCTGAACACGTTTCCGGTCGGTTTTCTCTATCCGAAGCCGGGGCGGGCGTATCCGGGGGTGCCGGCCCTGAATTACCGCTGGTCGGTGTTGGCCCAGATGTCGCCGTATTTGGAGCAGTCGACGATCTTCAACGCGCTGAACATGGACTGGCCGATCGCCGCGGGGCCGACGAGCGTTCTGGGGACGAGTCCCCGGACGCCGTTCGCGGCCAACACGACGGCCATGGCGGCGCGGGTCGCCGTCTTCACTTGCCCCGGCGATTCGGCCCAGCCGCCGACGACCCTGCCGGGGGGGGCGCTCGCGGGGCCGACGAATTACCAGTTCTGCGCCGGCGACGGCTCGCCGGGAAGCGTCCGCCCCGGCGACGCGGGGGAGACGGTGCCGGCCAACGGCGTGTTCGTGCTGGGCCCGCCGCGGTCGGCGGCGACGATCACCGACGGCCTGAGCGGGACCGTCGCGGCCTCCGAGCAACTCATCGGCACCGCCGCCGGCGGACCCTCGACTTCCGTGGGGTACACGCCCAGCGGCGAGGTCCGGCGGCTGGCCGCGATCGGCTCGACGCCCTTGAGCGACGCCGGCTGCGCCTCGCCCACCGGCTGGCGGCTCGACATGGGTTACGCCTGGTGGGACGGCGACTACCGCGCGACCCTTTACAACCACTACTACACGCCGAACTCCCGGAGGTGGGACTGCTGGCAGGCGCGCTCGCCGTGCAACCCGGCGCTGAAGGCCGCGCGAAGCAACCACCCCGGCGGCGTCTCGGTCCTGTTCTGCGACGGCCACGTCCGGTTCGTCAAGGATTCGGTGGCGAAGCCCGTCTGGCGCGCCGTCGCCACGCGAAACGGCGGCGAGGCCGTGTCGGCCGACGCTCTCTGACGGGACGATCGGGGAGGGCGGTCGCGCCAACTCACGGCGGGTCGTGACCGCCGGGGTTCCAGGGGTGGCAGCGGGCCAGCCGTCGCAGGCCGCGCGCCAGGCCGCGGATCGGGCCGTATTTGCGCAGGGATTCAATCATGTAGTTGCTGCAACTGGGATGGAAGCGGCAGACGTCCCCAAGGAGCGGACTGACCGTCTTCTGGTAGGCGCGGATGCCCAGCACCAGAAGCGCGACGACCGGCCGCGAGGCGTTCACGGCGAGGGCGGGGGCTTGGGGACCCCGCGCTTCGGCGCGCGGAGGCGACGGGCGGCGTCGCGCGCCAGGACGGCCATCGACGCGCGGGCCGATTCGAAGTCCAGTTTCGGGCCGCGGGGGATCACCACGAGGTCGACGCCCGGCGGGATGTCGGCCTTGACCAGTCGGAACGCCTCGCGGATCAGCCGCTTGATGCGGTTGCGGGCCGTCGCCTTGCGGACCTTCTTCCGCGAGACCGAGACTCCCAGCCGCGAGTGCGCCAGGCCGTTCTCCGCGCCGTAGACGATCAGGTGGGCGTCGGAGACGGAGCGTTTGCGGTCGAAGGCCCGGCGGAAGTCGGCGGCGTCCTTGATCCGCTCGTGGGGGCGGAAGGTCTGGCGGTCGGTCGGGGGGGTCACGCGGGATCATCCTCGTCGGTCGGGAGTCGGGGGTCGGGCGGTTCCAGGTCGCGGCCGCGGGCGGTCCCGAGGCGGTCGCGGATTCGATCGCCGCGGCGGCGCAGGTGCCAGATCGAAAGCGCGCAGATCGCGACGACGGTCGCCAGCACCGCCGCGAGCAGTCCGCCGACGGCCCGGCCCAGGGGTTCGCGGGCTTCCGGGTGCTCGCGGAGGATTCGGCCCAGTGGGGTCTTGGGCTCGGAGTCCGGCGGCATGGCGGGGATCCGTTCAAGAAGGGTCGTCGTCGGCGTCCGGGCGGTCGGCCAGGGTGGAGAGGTCCTCGGCCAGGCGACCCAGGCGGCCATGCAGAAGGGCCATCCGCTCTCGCAACCGGAGGATGACCTCCACGCCCGCGAGGTTCACGCCCAGGTCGCGCTGGTAGCTGGCGATCGACCAGATCCGCCGCACCTGGGTCGGTTCGTAGCCCTCGACCTCCCCCTCGCGAATGGAGCGGACGAGGCCCAGGCGCTCGTAGCGGACGAGCGCCTCGACCGAGATCGACAGGTGCCGCGCGACGTGCTCGCGGGGGATGATCCGTTCGTTCATGGCCGGCTCGGGGAAAGAGGCGAAGAGGACGCTCCTCGATTGGGATCTTAGGGTGTGACGCTCACCAAAGACCCTCCCGCGGGTTTTGCTTGTTCAGCTCGGCGAATCGCTCGACGAGCCGCTTGCTCTCGTCATCGACGTTTCGGGGGGCGACGATCTTGACGACGACGAACAGGTCGCCGGCGGCCTTGCCGCCGGAGGCCGGGACGCCCTGGGCTTTCAGCCGGAGTTTCTGGCCGCTGGAGGTCCCCGCCGGGATCGGCACGGGTTTCATGCCGTCGAGCGTGGGGACCTCGACCCGCGCCCCCAGGACGGCCTCGGCGACGGTCAGCGGCACCTCGACGAGCAGGTCGCGGCCCTCGCGCTTGAAGTACGGGTGGGGATCGATCGCCAGGGTGATCGTCATGTCGCCGGCCGGCGTCCCCTTGGGTCCGGGCTCCCCCTGGCCCTTGAGGCGGAGCTTGGAGCCCTCGTCGACGCCGGGGGGGATCTTGACGGTCAGGCTTTCGGTCTTGCCGTCGCCGCGTTGCACGCTGATCGCCGTTTGGCCGCCGCGGACGGCGGTCAGGAATGGGACGTTCAGGTGGGCCTCGACGTTGCGACCCTGGCGGGGCCTGGCGGCGGTTCGTCCTCCGCGCATCCGGCCGATGATGTCCTCGAAGATCCCCGCGCCCTCCTCGGCCTCTCCGCCGCCGCCGAAGCCGCCGAAGAACTCGCTGAAGTCGACGTTCTGCTGGCCGCCGTCGCCGAAGCGGGCGGACCATTCCGAGGCGCTGGCGCGGGGGCCTGCGGCGCCCATCCCCTCGAACCCGGCGGCGCCGTAGCGGTCGTACATCGCCCGCTTCTCCTGGTCGGAGAGGACGTCGTAGGCCTGCTGCACTTCCTTGAAGCTTTTCTCGGCCGACTTGTCCCCCGGGTTGACGTCCGGGTGGAACTTCCGAGCCAACTTCCGGTACGCCTTCTTGACGGCGTCCGGCGAGGCGTCGCGCGCCACCCCGAGGACTTCGTAGTAATCTCGATCAGCCATAACGGTTTACGACCTTTGGACCCAGGAGGACGATCGGCCTCATTCTAGCCTCCCCCCGGACGGCGTTTCAAGGGACGCGGACGGAGCCGGCGGAACGCGCGAACCGTCGATCCGAGCGACCGCATCTCCTCCGTCGCTTGAAGACGACGATCTCCACGTCGAGCTTTTACGCTTGACGGACGCCGACGCGTCTCCTCACCCGCTGACGGAAGAAGACGAAGGCGTTCTCGACCCGTTCGCCGTCCAGGCGTGGGTGACGCCGAGCGCTTCGGCCGACCGGCAAAAGTCGGACGCCGCTTCGTCGTTGAGGAATTCGTAGGACAGCGATTCGCCCGTCAGAAGTCGGTCGACGGCGTGTTTCGCCTCCGCCAGGCCGCATCCCGCGTGTCGCCGCAGCAGGCGGTTCAGCTGGACCTTGTTCAAGCCTTCCCGCCAGCCCGAAATCGTGACCGTCGTCATGCTCGGTCTCCCACGGAAAAGGCGATCGGCCGCGGCGAACGTCCGGGGTTCGCGCCGGTCGTCCGGATCCCGCCGTGGATCGTCACTTGCCTGGCGTTCAGCCGTTCGCCCAGGTCCACCGCCAGGCGGCGTAGTCCTCGAATTCCGAGGGCGCCCGTCCCCGGCCCGTCGACATGCATGCCATTCAGCATGAGCGCGTCGCCCGTCCTCGTCATCCCGGTAATTATACTGACTTCGCCTTTCATCGTGGCGGCGACCAACTCCACCACGGCCCGATCGATTTCGACGAATCGAAAGAGTGAACGCCTGGATGGCGCGCGAGCGCTCGTCAGTTCCGCTCGGTCGGCCCCGAACGCGCCGGGGAGGAGTCGGTCCAGGGTCGTCTCGATCGTCTCGGGGCCGTCGCACGTCGCGATCACGAGGCAGTCGGGGCCGAGTTCGGCGAGTACTTGCCGGCACGCGCCGCGGGGAGGGGTCGGCGTCGGGGTGGGCGTGTATATCCAGACGGCTCGGAGCGAGGAAGGGGGCTCGCCGGCGGCGACCAGTTGGGACGCGGCGGCGCGTTCCGCGCAGATCGTCAGGCCGTATGAGGCGTTCTCCACGTTGCAGCCGCCGAAGACCGCTCCCGAGGCGGCGAGCACGGCCGCGCCGACGGGGAAGCGGCTGTACGGGCAATAGGCGCGGGTCGCGGCGAGCTCGGCGGCCTCCCGAAGGCGGCGGCGATCGTCGTCGGCGAGCATCCACGGGTCTCCGATCCGGTCCCGGCGAACCTGGCGCGGCCTGGGCTTACTTGGGGATCGCGGCGGAGGGTGGAGACGCGGGAACCTCGATTTTCGCCGGCAGCGAGGACGCCTCGGCGTCGGCGGCCTCCATGCGCTTCTGCAAGGCCATCTGCTCGATGGCGCGGTTCAGGCCGGCGAGGACCGTCTCGGTGTCGTCCTCGACGTTGGCGTTGGGGGGGGGCTGAAAGGCGAAGTCGGCGTCGGAGAGGGGCGGATCGAACTGGACGTTGGAGTAGACGAGGGTCAACTCGCTGGGTTCTTGCTTCTCGATGCTGCTCTTGGCGCCGATCCGGGTGCCGTCGAGGCCGACCTGGCGGGTGTCGACCGCGACGATCGACTCCTTCAGGCCGTACAGTTCCAGTTTGTAGGGCCAGCCGGTCTGCTTGTCGACGGTGAGGGTGGCGTGACTGGGGATGTAGGCGGGAAGGCGGCCCAGGGGGGCGACGGGGCGCTGGTCGGGACCGGCGAGGCCCTCGCGGGTCCGCCAGGCGCCGCGGAAGATCCGGACGGGCTTGCCGTCGTACTCGCCCTCGTCGTGCTGGTCGAACTTGACGACCTTGCGGACGCCGGAGAGCAGGGCGCCGGGCCCGGAGAAGCCGAGGCTGGAGAGGATCTGCTCCTTGAGGTTCGGATCCAGTTCGGGGGCCTCAAGGCGTTCGAGGACCGGCTTGATGGAGAGCTTGCGATACGTCTGGTCGTCGAGGATCTTCGAGTAATCCCAGAGGAGTTCGCCGTCGGAGACCTGGAGCATGGTCCCGGCGGCGCCGGGGAGGTCCTCGACGTCGAGGCGGAGGTAGACGCGGGCGCCGGGCGCCTTGAGGTAGCGGCCCTTGACGCGGAACTTCTCCCCCAACATCTTGACGTCCTGGACCATGTCCGCGGCGACGGATTTGACGTCGGCGACCTGCTTGATCGCCTGATCGATCAGGACCTCGGCCTCGGTGGGCGGCTCCTCCGGCGCGGCGGGCTGGGGAGGCGCCGCGGCGATCGGAGGGGCCTGGGGCCGGGGCGGATCGCCTGGGGCCTGGGCGCGGGCGCGGGAGGCGGCCGGGCCGACCGCGAGGGCCGCGACGAGCGTCAGGGAGAGGGCGATCCGGTTGATGCGCATGGTCTGGATGTAGGCAATTTCTCAAGGGTATGGAAGCGACGCCCGATCATAATCGTGAGCGTCCGGAGACGCAAGGCCGACGGGGAGTCGCGGCGGCGCGACCCCGGGCGCGAAGATCGTCGGTTGATGGACGGGGCGGGTCGGCCCTCCTCGTTCCGTGTCGCTCGCGAGAGTCAGGAAGACGCACGTTCTCCCCGTCGCGGAGCGGCCGAGAACCGACCGCCGGACGCTGGGAGTTGGAGAGGATTTCCCAATGATTACAATCGGAGCGCTGGTGCTGGCGGCGGCGGCCACCGGCGACGGCTTCGGCTACGGCAAGCCGGGCGTCGGCCTTAAAAAGTGGCTGCGTCCCCACGTCGTGCAAAGTTCGCACGTGCCGCCGCCGGGCGGCCCGCAGTTCAACGCCGCGACCCTCGCCGGCGGCCCCGGCGGTCCCGGCGGTCCCGGCGCGGCCCCCGGCCGCCGCTTCGTCAACACCAAGAGCCAGGTCTACTTCCTCGACCCGGACAAGATGAACATCTCCTGGCAGACCAGCACCAGCCCCACCGGCGAACGCGGCTACGGCGGCACTCCGCTGGTCGTGCCGGGCCGGTACAACTTCAACCAGGGGTATATCTACCGTCTGAAGCTCTCGGCCATTCCGGGCCGGCCGGACGTCGCGCTCTACCCCACCATCGAGGTCGCCCCGACCACCCCCGCCACCGACGCCTACCTGGCGCACAACGCGATCCCGGTCCAGTTCACCGCCGAGGACTTCGACCAGGTCGTCGACGGCGGCAACTTCGTGACCAAGGTGCTCTACCTGCCGGACCCCAAGTACCAGGAAGTGGCGGTCTCGGGGGTCGAGACCCTGATCTCCACCCGGCTTGAGCCGGGCGTCGACCCGATCATCGAGGCCGACAAGCGCGGGACGATCCTCTTGATCGTCCGGCTCGGGGCCATCGACCTGGAGAGCGACGCCCCGACCCTGGCCGGCGCGACGATCGAGGGCGAGGGCGCGGCGGCGCCGATCCTCTCGCCGGAACCGGGCTCGCGGGAGTCGAGCATCGTTCCGCCGGTCACGGAGTTGCCCCCGGGCGCGCTCCCCTCGAACGTGACCGCTCCGCCGGCCGCCGAGGCCGTGCCGTTGGATCTCGCGCCGTCGCCCGACGCCGGCTCGACGCCCGCTCCGGCCCCCGCCGCCGGCTCGGCGCCCGTTCCGCCGGCGCCGGGGCTCGCCCCCGCGGACGCCGATCTCGACCTGGACGTCGCGCCTCCCGCCCCCGCCACCGAGGCCCCGCAATTCTGAGCCGGTTCGTCGTGACGTTCGACACGGATTCTTACCTCCCCGAGATCTTGGCCGAACATCCCTTCTCCCCTTGTGGGAGAAGGTGGCCGAAGGCCGGACGGGGGGGGAGTTTCCAGAGGCTTCCGGTCGCGCCACCCCTCATCCGCCCCTTCGGGGCGCCTTCTCCCACAAGGGGAGAAGGGGGGATGACGATTCCGCCGACTGCGTCTACAGGTCCGTATCGAGCCGCGAAGGCCCCGGCGCGAGCGTCACGGCGACGCCTCGCGACGGGGCCGTCGGCCGTCGGCCGTCCCCTCCCAATCCAAGGCACGAGCAAGGATCCCGTCCGATGAGCCGATTCGCCACGCCATCCGACCACCGACGGTCCCGCGGTGGGATCGTCGCCGTCGTCCTGGGCCTCGCCGCGGGTCTGGGGGCGACGGCCGCGATCGCCCAGGAACCCGTCCCGGCGCTTTCGCCCGTCGAGGCCCCCGTCGCGCCCGAGGCGACGACCGCCGCGCCGGCGCCGATCATCACCCCGGAGGGCCACGGCGTCCCCGTCGAGCCGCTCCCCGACCCCAACGTCCAGCCGGTTCGGTTCGACGGGCCGGAGGGACTCGCCGTCGAGGTCCTCGCGCCCCAGCCGGCCGCCGCCAGCATCGGCGACGGCGGCGGACTCTTGACCGTCGGCCTTCAGCGCGGGGTCGGCTATCGGCTTCGTCTCTCCAACGTCCCGCACCGCCCCGACGCCGAACTGTTTCCGGTCGTGGAGATCGTCGGCCACCTTCACCGCCCGGCCGAGATCGACCCCGGCAAGTATCCCATCCGCGTCGTCTTCACCGACGAGGAGCTTTGGGAGGTGGTCGACGCCGGCCGCATGATTACCAAGGTCATCTATCTTGAAGACCCCGAGCAGGCGCTGCCGCTGAAGCTGGGGAAGGACCGGATTCCGTCGGTGACGATCGGCGCGGCGGAGGATCCCGTCCGGGTGGCCGCGGCGCTGGGGAGGGTGGTGGCGATCGTCCGCGTCGGCGGTCGCCGGCCGACCGTGGGGGAGCTTCAGGCCGGCGCCACCGGCGACGTCGCGCTCGATGGCCTGCTGGCCCGCTCCGGCGGGCGTTGCGGGTTCGTCTACGTCGACGGCTCGGCCTGCCAGATGCCATGCAATCCGGCCTGTCCGCCGCTTGAGCCCGGCGCCCGTCCGGTCCTTCCTCGCGATGAGTACCTCTGCGACGGCGGCGACGCCGGCGTGAAGGCGGGCGTCGGGTTGGGCGGGGCGTTGCACGGGGTCGAGCCTCGCGACGCCTTGGTCCGGTTCGACGTCGGCGTCGACGCCTATCCCGACCCCAAAATCCTGCCGACCAACCGCGTCTGCATCTACGCCCCGCGGTTCGCCGAGGTCCGACTCGCCACCGGGGTCAACGAGAACGTCGAGATCCACGGCCTGCGTCTCAACGAACTGACCCAGGCGCCGATCCAGACGGAGAAGATCGACGACGTCCGGCGGTTGGTCAAGAACGAGGCCGCCGAGATGGCTCGCGACCGCCGCAACGCCCAGATCGAGCGCGGCAACACCTATCCCGGCGTCGGCTCCGACGTCCGAGGCGCGATGGGGTACGTCAAGGACGACTCCGTCCTGGTCGGCTCGCGGACGCAGTCGGCCGAGGTCCAGGCGCGCCGCCAGGCCCCGATGGTCGCCCGGGAGAAGGTCAAGCTGACGGGGATCAAGACGGTCGAGGCCCCGATCGTGGCGGACCTGGTGCAGGGGACCGCCGAGGCCGTTCGCAGTCGCCCAGCGCTGGAGATGACGGGCGTCGAGACCCCGCCGAACCGTCCCGGCCTGGCCGTGGTGAAGCGGGTCGACGTGACCGAGGCCGAGCCCGGCGACACGGTGACTTACGCGATCGCCTACCGCAACATGGGCAACACGCCGATTCGGTCGGTCGCCATCATCGACAGCCTCTTGCCGCGATTGGAGTACGTCGCTGGCTCGGCCAAGGGCCCCAGGGGCGCGAAGTTCAGCGTCGACGAGAACCAGTCCGGCTCCGTCGAGCTGCGCTGGGATCTGAAGGAGACGATCCCCCCCGGCGCCCATGGCTACGTCTCGTTCCAGGCCGTGGTCCGCTGACCGGGGTCGATCAGCGCTCGGCATCCCGACGATTCGCCGGCAAGAGAAGCATTCGATGTTTGCCGACCAGCCGCCAGCGACGGAGCCCCGGCGGGGCGGCCAGGGCGGTGAACACCATGGCGGCGATCGCCGTCGGGCCCAGGATCTCGGGAGGGAGGTTCTTCCAGAGCCCGATGGCGGCGATCGTCGCCGGGACCAGCGCCGTCAGCGTCGGGCCGACGTCCACGACGTCGTATCCGGGAATGATCCAACGCAAGGTCAGCAGCCGTCCCCATGCCGAGATCGGCGGCGAATAGCCGCTGGAATAGATCGTGACCCGCGTGATCTCGCAGAACATCATGACTATGAGACCGACGATGAGGAGAAACACCAGGTAGCCGTCGCGATCGATCACGAGCGAACTCGCGCAGGCGATCCACCAGCCGAGCAAAAGCCCCCACGCCAGGGCGTCGATGACTCGGACGCCGCGATTCGCCATTGCCCTGCCGCGGTCGAAGAGGTTCGACGGCCTCGCCGCGCGGCCGCCGTCTTTTCCCAGGCCGCGCAAGAGCTGGTCGTAAGGCCAGCCGCAACGCGCGGTCGCGGGGTCGAAGTTCGAGCGGCTCGCGGGGGGCGTCTCGTCGCCGGGTTCGGGGAAGCGGGCGAGCGTCAGCCGGATCCCGTCGTAGACGATCAGGTAGACGACCACGCCGGTCAGCGCGCAGGCCCACGGCAGGGGCCAGAGCTTCACCATCAGCCCCAGCCCGAACAGCGCCGCGTAGGCCGAGACGTGGTTCGCCGCTCGATAGACGATCGGCACCAGCGCCAGCGCGTGGAGGAATAAGAACGCGGCCAGAACATACGCCGACTGGTGACCGGGGATCGTCCCGTTGACGAGGATGATCGCGCCCAGGATCGCGAGGTCCGGCCAATCCAACTCGACCGGGCCGAAGGGGAGGGGCTGATCGACGGTCCAGGGCGTCGTCGCCAGCCATGCCCGATAGCCGCGGTCGAGGTAAGGCTCGTTGCAAAGCGCCCGGAAGATCGCGTAACACCCGAGGACCAGGTAAATCACCAGGCTCGGGCCGGCGTGGACGAACGGCTCCCCTCGCACGTCCATCCGCCAGAACGCGCCTTCCAGGATGAGGACGGCGGCAAGCGCCACGACGACGGGCCACGGAGACCATCGGACGACTTGGGACAATCGCGGGATGAGTCGGTCGGGGAGCATGGCGGGTGGTCCTTGACGTGTTATTTGCATCCCGCCCCATCTGCCGGCGGGCACAAGATATGGTCAATACTTTTCGACTCGGAATCCAGGAAAGGGCGATGCGCCACGTCCCCTCTCCCGCCGGGAGAGGGTGGCCCGAAGGGCCGGGTGAGGGTCGTGGCGTTTCGGAATCCGCCCGTGGTTTACGCCATCCGCGACCGACGGCGCTCGCGAAACGCCACGACCCTCACCCGCTGCTTCGCGGCCGCCCTCTCCCGGCGGGAGAGGGGACGTCGATTCGTCACTTCTGGCTTCCAGGTCAATACAAGTTGATTCAATCGTCGTCGCCCTGGTCGGCCTGCACGCCGGGGACGATGCGGTGCCTTCCAACCAGCCGCCAGCGTCGCAGGCTGGGAGGCGCGGCCAGCGCGATGAACAACGTCGCGGCGAGGGCCGTCGGTCCCACGATCTCCAGGGGGAGGTCTTTCAAGAGCCCGATGATGAAGACCGTCGAGGGGATCGCCACCGTCAGGAGCGGGCCCAGGAAGACGACGTCGTATCCGGGGACGATCCAGCGCAAGGTCAGCAGCCGTCCCCAGGGCGAGATCGGCGAGCGATAGCCGCTGGTGTAGATCGCGATCCGAATCAACCCGCAGACCGCGGCGAAGACCGGGAAGGCGGCCAGCAGGAACGCTCGGTAACGCTCGCCGGGGAAGAGGACCGGCCCCACGCACGAGACCCACCAGCCCAGCAGGAGACTCCACGCCATGGCGTCGGCGAAGCGCACGCCCTGGCGCATCGTGACCTTCTCCAGGTCGATCGCGGCGATCTCCGCCGGAGTCAGGGCGCGGCCTTCGTCGCCGTCGGGCGCGGACTCTCCCGGATCGCGCAGGAGCCGGTCGTAAGGCCAGCCGCAAGCGGCCTTGGCCGCGTCGAAGCCCGCGAGCGCCGCCTCCGATTTCTCGTCGCCGGGTCGTGGGAAGCGGGCCAGCGTCAGCCGAAGGCCGTCGTAGACGACCAGGTAGACGACCACGCCCGTCAAGGCGCAGACCCACGGCTGGGGCCAGAGCTTGATCATAAGCGCGAGCCCGAACAGGGTTATATATGCCGGGACGTGGTTCGCCGCGCTTCGGATCGTCGGCGTCAGCGCCAGCGCGTGGAGGAAGAAGAACACGGCCAGGATCTTGGCCGATTGATGGCCGGGGACGGTCGCGTAAACGGCGAGGAACGCCGCCAGGATCACGGCGTCCGGCCAGTCCAGCTCGGCTGGGCCGAAGGGGAGCGGCTCGGCGACGGTCCACGGCGTCGCCGCCAGCCAGGCCCGGTAGCCGGCGTGGGTGTAGGGGACGTTCCGCACCGCCCGGACCAGCGCGTACCAGCCGAGGACGAAGAAGAGCAAACCGACGCCGGGCACATGGAGTTCGGCCTGGTCCCGAACGTCGATCCACCACCACAGCCATTCCGCGAGCAGGACGACGAGCAGCGCGGGGACGACGACCTTCAAATAGAGGGCCTCGCGCCGGAGCCGTCGCGCGATCCATCGCCGGGCGTTCATCGGGGGTAGTCCTGAAGGTACTCGGCGAGCTTGCGGGTGGTCTCGGGGAAGATCAGCCGCTCCAGCACGTCGGCCAGCGAGCCGCGGCATTGGGTCAGACGCTGGAGGTCGTCGAGCGAGCCTTGCGCCAGGATCCGGCCGTCCTGGAGGACGACGATCCGGGTGGCGATCTCCTCGACCAACTCCGGCACCGGGCTGGTCATCACGATCGTCAGGTTCTTGCGGCGCGCGTGATGCTGGAACACCTTCTTGAGCGTCAAGAGCCCCGCCGGGTCGAGCCCGCCGGAGAACGGCTCGTCCAGGAGCAGGATGGGCGCCTCGGTGATGAGCGCGGAGCAAAGGCCGATCTTCTTCTTCTGGCCGGTCGAGTAGCCCGAGATCGGGCTTTCCCCCTTCTCCTTGAGGTCGAAGAGGTCGAGCAGCTGGTCGGCGTGCTCCATGACCCGCTCGGCGTCGACTCCGTAGAGCCGGCCCACGGCCAGCAAATATTCACGCCCCGTCAAATGCAGGGGCGTCCATACCGTGTCCGGCAGGTAGACGCAGCGGCGGCGGATCGCCAACTCCTCCTCCGGGTCGCGCTTGCGGACCATGTCGTCGACGACGACGGTCCCGCGCTGGGGGGACAGCACCCCGGCCATCACCCCCAGGAGCGTCGACTTCCCCATCCCGTTGGGCCCCAGGATCACCGCCAGATCCCCGCGCTCGACGCGAAGGCTCACCGACCGGATCACGGGCCGAACGCCGTAATGCTGCGTCACGTCGCGAAGTTCGATCACCAGGCGGCCTCGATTGAAGAGATGGCGGATTTATCGCCGAACAAGCATATACGCGCCCTTCTCCCCTTGAGGGAGAAGGTGGCCCGAAGGGCCGGATGAGGGGTCGACCGG